>JBMNVK010000035.1:0-19519 GCA_050946755.1 Aminivibrio sp.
GACCGTGGCCTTAACTACGTGCCCCATAGAGGCGCCGGCCTCCTCCAGGATGGCCTTCACATTCATCAGGGTCCGCCGCGTCTGCTCCCTGATGCCCTCGGCCATGCTGCCAGTTTCCGGATCAAAGGGCCCCTGCCCTGCAACGTAGATCCGGGTGTCGCTGATAATTCCCTGGGAGTAGGGGCCTATCGGTACGGGAGCCTTGTTGGTTCGAATAACTTTCTTCATCGTTGCGCCTCCTTATTAACTTGCGAAATTAGCTATAAAGCCAGCAGGCTGCCGAATGGCCGCCGCTTCTTTCGGCAAGGACCGGGGTTTCCCTTGAGCATATTTCCATGGCCCTGAAGCATCGGGGATGAAAGGAGCAGCCCAACGGGGGATTCAGGGGGCTGGGGACGTCCCCTTTCAAAAGAATTCTCTCCTCCTTTTTCCCCGGCACGGGAACGGGGGCGGCGGACAGCAGCGCCTGGGTGTAGGGGTGGAGAGGGGAGGAGAAAAGAGCCTCCGCAGGGGCTATCTCCACGATTTTTCCCAGGTACATAACGGCCACCCGGTCGCTTATATGCTTTACAACGCTGAGGTCGTGGGCAATGAAGAGGTAAGTTAGCCCCCTTTTTTTCCTCAGCTCCGCCAGCAGGTTTATGACCTGGGCCTGGATGGAGACGTCCAGAGCCGATACGGGCTCGTCGGCCACCACCAGAGACGGGTTGAGCACCAGAGCCCTGGCTATGCCCACTCTCTGCCTCTGGCCTCCGCTGAACTCAAAAGCATAGCGGCTCATGCAGGAGGGATCAAGGCCCACCTCCTCCAGGATTTCAGCCACTTTTTCCCTGCCGCCTGCGCCGGAGGAGCTTATTCCGTGGGCCGCCAGGGGCTCTCCCACTATCTGCCCCACCGTCATCCGGGGATCAAGGGATGCGAAGGGGTCCTGAAAGACCATCTGGAAGCGTTTTCTCGCCCGGCGAAGCTCCTCTCCCTTAAGGGCCAGAAGATCTCCTCCCTCGAAGCGCACCTCGCCGGAAGTGGCGGGCAGGAGCCGCAGCACTACCCTTCCGGTGGTGGATTTCCCGCAGCCCGACTCCCCCACCAGGCCCAGGGTCTCCCCCCTGTCGATATGGAAGGACACCCCGTCCACGGCCCGGACATGGGCCGTCACTCGCTGAAGGAGGCCCGACCGCACGGGGAAATGTTTTTTAAGATTCTTTACATCAAGCAGGGGAACGGTCATGATCCTTCCCCTCCCTTCGCTTCCGCGGCGATCTCGCTCCATCTGACGCACCGCACAAAATGGCCCCCGCGGGCCTCTTCCATTGCAGGCTCGGCAGCCTCGCACACAGGGGCGGCCCAGGGGCACCTGTTGCTGAATTTGCATCCCGGGGGCAGACTCTCCAGGGAGGGCACCATCCCGGGAATGGCTTTAAGGGTCTCTACCCTGTCGTCCATCCTGGGGATGGATTCCAGCAGACCCCGGGTGTAGGGGTGAAGGGCCCTGGAGAACAGGTCCCCGGTGGGGGCCAGCTCCAGGATGCGCCCGGCATACATCACCGCCACCCTCTGGGCGGCCTCCGCCACGATTCCCAGATTGTGGGTGATTAGCAGCACCGACATGGAGCTTTCGTTTTTAAGGCCCTCCATAAGGTCAAGGATCTGGGCCTGGATAGTCACGTCCAGGGCGGTAGTGGGCTCGTCGGCGATGAGCAGCCCCGGCTCCAGGGCTAGGGCCATGGCTATCATAACCCTCTGCCTCATCCCTCCGCTCAATAGGTGGGGGTATGAATCCACCCGCTTTTCCGGCGAGGGAATGCCCACCCTGGCAAGCATCTCCACCGCCCGCTCCCGGGCTCTCCGTCTGGTCATGGCCCCGTGGGCCATAATGCCCTCCACTATCTGGTCTCCCACCCTGTAAACGGGGTTAAGGGACGTCATGGGCTCCTGAAAGATCATGGAGATCTCCCTCCCCCTGATCTTCATCATCTCTTCGTTGGAGAGCCCCAGCAGGTCCCTGCCCCTGAACAGGACGGAGCCGCCCCTGACTCGCCCGTGAGGCCTGGGCAGCAGTCCCATAACCGCAAGGGAGGTCATGGATTTGCCGCTTCCCGACTCCCCCACCAGGCCCAGGGTCTCCCCCTTTTTTATGGACAGGCTTACGCCGTCCACGGGGTAGATATAACCGGTGGAAGCGGGGAAGCTGACTTTAAGATCCTTTATCTCAATAAGGAAGGAGTCGCCCCGTTCGTACACGACCTACACCCCCTCTATGTCCCGGCGCATATGGGGGTCCAGCCCGTCCCTGAGGACGTCCCCAGCCAGGTTAAAGGATAAAACGGTCAGAACTATGCAGGATCCGGGGAAGATTAAAAGCCAGGGCGCCCTGGTGAGATACATGCTTCCCTCGCTGAGCATATTTCCCCAGCTGGGGATGGAGGGCGGGATGCCCAGCCCCAGGAAATCCAGGGCCGCCATATCCAGCAGTGAGAAGGCGAAGGTAAAGGTAGCCTGGACGATGAGGGGAGACATCATGTTGGGCAGGATGTGCCTTAGGATAATCCACCTTTCCTTTACGCCCGAGGATACCGCCGCCTCGATATAGGGCTCCTCCCGGAGCTTGAGGGTAAGGCCGTAGACTATTCGGGTTGTCCTGGTAAGGTAGGTGGCCCCCACGGCTATGATCACGTTTACCATTCCCCGGCCCAGGATGGAGACCAGCACCAGGGCCAGCAGCAGGGGAGGAAAGGCCATCAGCACATCTATCAGGCGCATGAGATAGGGCTCTATTCTGCGGAAGTACCCCGAGGTCACACCTATCAGCACCCCCAGGGAGAGGGAGAACAGAATGACCCCCGCCGAGCCGGTGAGGCTTGTGCGGGCCCCGAAGACCACCCGGCTGAAGATATCCCGGCCGAAATTATCCGTGCCGAAGTAGTAGGTCGAATCAGGGGGGCGGAGCTTGTCCACCGGATTCATGCGCTGAGGTTCGAAGGGCGCTATCAGGGGCGCAGACAGGGCGGCAAACAGGATTACCCCGATTGCCACAAGCCCGGCAAAGGCTATTTTTCGCCTGTAAAAGGCCGTGAAGAGCTTCATCGCAGACCCTCCCTTCCTAACTGTACCTTATCCGCGGGTCCAGAAGCGCGAAGGAAAGGTCCACAAGCAGATTTATCAGCATATATAAAAAGGCGATAATCAGGATGATTCCCTGTATGGTCGGGTAGTCCCGCCGGAGCACCGACTCCACCACCAGCCGGCCTATTCCCGGCAGGGAGAAGACTGTCTCCGTAACCACCGTCCCCGCCACCAGGGCCACGAAGGTGAAGCCCAGGGCGGAGACCACCGAGATAAGGGAATTTCTGAAGATATGGCGGATATTTACAGCTCCCTCCGACAGTCCCTTGGCCCTGGCCGTCTTCACGTAGTCCGCCTTAGAGACGTCCAGCATGCTGGAGCGGGTAAGCCTTATGATGAGGGCCGAGTTGGGGGCCGCCAGGGTAATGCACGGCAGAACAAGGTACCGCAGGTTTGTCCAGTCCCCCGACTCGATGATGGAGGGAAAGCCGGAGGTGGGCAGCCATTTCAGGGTAACCGAGAACAGCAGCATGAGATTAAGCCCCAGCCAGAAGGTGGGCACCGATGCGAAAAACATGGATATTCCTGAAAAAAACTGGTCAAGCCTGCTGTTGAACCGCACGGCGGAAAGGATTCCGACGGGGACCCCTACCACTATGATGATAAGAAGAGAAAATACCGCTATAAGGACGCTTGTCTCCGCCCGGTCGAGAATCACGTGAAGGACGGGCTGATGAAAAAATATGGAGTTTCCGAAATCTCCCCTCACCACCCCGGAGAGCCACTTGCCGTACTGAACCGCCAGAGGCCGGTCCAGCCCCATGGACTCCCTGAGCTCCCGGACCTGGTCGGGGGTGGCCTGGTCGCCCAGCATAATCTGGGCGGGATCCCCCGGAATAAGATGAATGAATAAAAACACAATTATCGAGGCCAAAAGGAGAGATGGGATCATGCTTCCGATCCGCCTGATAATGTAGGAAAGCATAGGGTCGCCCCCTTTCGCCCAATACCGGCAAAGCCAGAGGGAGCGCCGCAGAACTCAAAGCGCCCTGGGGCGCTCCCCCGCCGGATTACCGAGACAACAGACCGCTCTCGCTCGTTTTCAGCCTATTTTCCGAAGGAGACCCCCCAGAATTTGGGCCAGATAAGGGACGACGCCGACAGTCCCTGCACCTTGGGGCTGTAGATATCGTAGGTAAAGTGGTCGCCCGTCTTCATGACCGGGACCTCGTCGTAGACCAGGGCCTGTATCTTGTCCCACACTTCTTTGCGCTTGCCCTCGTCAAGGGTGGTCGCAAAATCGGCAGCTAGGGCCTTTCTTGTATCAGTAACCCACCAGCCGGGGTAGGACTCGCTCATGAACGTATACAGGATGGGGTCGGGCACAAAGCCGTGGTGAGTGAAGAAAATATCCCACTGCCCGGGATCGCCCCTCTTCGAGATGAGAGTTGCCCAGTCGTAGATCTGGTGGTCGATGTTGAATCCAGCTTCCTTCATCTGCTGCACTATCACCAGGGTTGCGTCGTAGTGGAACTTATAGGCGGTGGACGCCATAAAGGTGATCTTCTCGCCCTTGTATCCCGCCTCTGCGGCCAGCTTCTTTGCGAGCTCCGCATCCCCTGCGCTGAACTTATCAAGGCCTGCCTTCGAATACCAGAGGGTGGACTCGGGCATAAAGGAGCCGGAGGCCTTCCAGAGCTCCTTGGGTCCTATGGCCGCCTGCATGGCGGGCTCCATATCCACCGCCGCCTGGAGGGCCTGGCGGAGCTTGAAGTTATCCTTCAGAACTCCCTCTTTCGAGTTAAAGAACATCATCCCCTGATTGGCGCCCTGGTTTACGGTGGTCACCACGGAGGAGTCGTCCTTCAGCGAGTCGAAGAGGTCACCCAGGATCTGCTCGGCGTAGTCGTAGTCCCCTGCCTTCACGCCGTTGACCCTTGTGCCCACGTCGGGCACGGGGATAAAGCGAATTTCGTCAAAGAGGGCCTCCCTCTTTCCGGCATAGCCGTCGGCAGGCTCGGTTCGGGAGGCGTAGTCGTCGTAGCGGACGAGCTTTATATACCGCCCCGGGTTTCTCTCGGCAAACTTGTAGGGCCCCGTGCCGATATAGTTCTCGGGGGTTATGGGCGTCTGGTCCGCCTCGGCCATCACGTCGTGAAGATAGACCACAGGTCCGCCGTTCATAAAGGCCAGAAGGTTCTTCCAGGGGGCGAAGGGGGCCTTGAAAAAGAAGGTGACTTCATGTTTTCCCGTAGCCTCCACCTTCTCCAGGTTGTCAAAGAGGACCGGGCCTCTGGCGCCATGCCTGCTCCATCGGATAAGGGATGAGACCACGTCCTGTGCGTCCAGCTCCTTGCCGTTATGGAATTTGACGCCCTCCCTGATCTTAAGGACGGCTGTTTTGCCGCCGTCCTTCATCTCCTCACTCTCAACCAGAAGGGGCACTGGGCCGTACTTCGAGTCAAAAGTGTAAAGCCCCTCAAACACGTGCTGGGCGATCATGGTGGTAAGGTCCGACGTCACCACGTGCTGGTCGAGGGTAGGAGCCTCGTCGATCACAGCCACCCGCAGAACTCCGCCCTTTTCCGCTCCTGCGGCGGCCCCTGCGATCAGGAGCAGACACAGAACCAACATCAAAACCGGCTTCATACGTTTCATTGTAACGCCTCCTTTTTTTGTAAAGCTCTCTCAAACAGTTGCAGCCCGATTCCGTCCTCAGATTTTACCAGAACCGGCACAATACCCCACGCAAATCGTCACTCTCCGGGCGGAATTAAAAACTCCCCCTGACGGATATTGTCCTCCACGGAGGATTCCTCCCAGGGGACGGCGTCCCGGGCGTTCAGGTCCCAGACCACCTCGCCGCCCATGATGGTCATCTCGCACTCAAGCTTACGGGAGCCCCCCAGCCGCCCGCCGACGGCATCCTTAAAGCCAAAGGCCCCCTCCCTCAGGCTCCACAGAGCAACGTCCGCCGGGGCTCCGGCGCTAAGCCTGCCCAGCTCGGGACGGCCTATCATCCGGGCAGGGATGAAGGTCGACCGGTTGATGACCTCCTCAAGGGGCATGCCCAGAGCCAGGCACTTTGACATGGTAACGGGCATATCCATCATGCCGCTGTTCATGCTCTGATAGTGGAGGTCCGAGGAGATGGAATCGGGGTAAAACCCGTTAGCAAAGGCCGGTACGGCGTTTTTGAAGACGAAGCTGCCGCCGCCGTGGCCGAGGTCAAAAAGCACTCCCCTCTCCCTTGCCTGGAACAGATAGGGGTAGACTTCCCCCTCGCTGTCCGCCACGGGAACAGTGCCCCGGAAGCAGTGAGTGCTTATATCTCCCGGACGGAGCTTTTCTGTGACGAGGCGCCAGAAGGGCCGCTCCTTCATAAAAAAGCCGAAGTCCACCATAACGGGAAGCCCCGCTAGATCCCCCGCCTCCACCGCTCGCTCCACCGACTCCCACCCCGGGCCCCAGTAGTGGGCGCTCTTAATGCCCACCACGACGTCTTCGTGCTTTTTTGCGGCTTCAGCCGTGGCCGCCGGGTCGAAGTCCGGGATGTGCTGCTCTATTATGTCGCTTATCATGCCGTAGCCTGCGATGTTTACAAAGGCCAAAACTCTGGTCCTGGCCCTGTCGATCACCGTCACCCTGAAGTGGTCAAAATTCCGCCGCCCGGCACTCCCCGCGTCCACCATGGTGGTGACGCCGCCTCTGAAGCTGAAGCCGTCGGGAGATAGGCTGTACTCCCCCGCCCAGGCCTCCGGGTTTCCACCCGTGGAGTAGAGATGGGCGTGAATATCCACAATACCCGGGGTTACGATAAGCCCCGTTCCGTCGATAACCTTCGATGCGCCGGCCAGGGGCAGATTTTTTCCCCTCCCGGCCATCCTCCCCCCGGCCAGGGCCAGATCGCAGACTTCGTCCACGCCCGCCGAGGGGTCCAGCACCCTTCCTCCCCTTATGATCAGGCTTCCTTCAGGAGGGACAAACTGACTCTCTTCGCGGCTGTCAACTTCTGCCATGGCCCTTACTTTTCCTTCCCTTCAGCAAACAGGGCGCCTATCTCCCTGATCCTGGAAATAAAAGCATCAATCTCCTCGTCCCGCATGGTCATGGGGTTGGCGAAGACCGCCTCTTCATCAGCGGCCATGGTAAAAATAGCGGGATCTCCCTCCATCAGCAGCCTGAGCACTTCCTCAGAGCACCCGGGCCGGGCAAACCGGAAGGCCATCTGGGGGAAGGGCTGACCGGCCTCGTTGGGATAGACCCTCTCCGCCGAGACCATGCCGTCTCCCTCAAAAGCGGTGATCGCCTCCGCAACCCGCCTCTCTGCCCACTCCCTGCGGCCTTCGCCGTCCATGGAGACATACTGCTCCACCGCCGCCAGAAGCCCCACCATCTCCTCCCTGCCCACTTTAAACATGCGGCCCACGCCGTAGACCGGGAAGGCCGTCTTCCCCACCCAGGAAAAGAAATCTTTTTCCCCCACCATAAGGCCGCTTGCCTGGGGTCCCCGAAGATCCTTTCCCCCGCTGAAAATGCAGGCCTCCACGCCGAGGCCGGTAAGCCTCCATAAATTTTCCGCCGGCGGAACCTGGGCCGCAGCGTCCACAATTACCGGAACGCCTCTGGAGGACGCAACCTCGATTGTCTCCTCCAGGGAGAGAGCCCCTTTGGCCGTCCATCCCCCGGGGGGCATAAAAAAATAAAACACGGCGGCCGTGTTCTCGGTAATGGCATATTCAAGATCCTCCTTTACGGTGGGAAGGATCATGTTGGGAAAGCCTATCTCCACCAGGGAGCAGTTCAGAAGGCGGAGGGACCAGTCATAGGGGTTTCTGTGGGCCCTGTGGACGATGATCTCGCTTTTTTCTATCTGCTCCCGGGAGAGGGTCTGAAAGGGACGGCCGTACTTTCTGGCTATGGCCGCCGCCCCGGCAATATGGAGGGCCGCCGCTGCTCCGTTTGTAACAAAGGCCGCCTCGTTCCGGGTAATGGTGGCCAGCCGCTCGTGGATCTTATCCTGCAGCTCCCTGATCACCACGTGGCTTCTGGCCGCAGAGGCCATGGCCTCCAGAGTGGCCTCGCTCATGCGGGTGCCTCCCACCATGGTGTAGGTTCCTGCCGCATTGATTACTGTTCTGACTCCAAGCTCCCTGTATATATCCCGGGTCATTGCCCGTCGCCCCCCTTTGCGCAGTTTTTTACGATATCCGGTATTTTGCGTTAAAATATTCCATAGGTTGAAGTTGACGCACAGGCACTCTATAATAGATTATTGTACTGTCTGAAAACTCTAACGTCAATAAAGGAGCGGCAGAAGAATGAATATAAGAAAGTACGAAGTTCTGAAGCGAACCCATGAGCTGGGCGTGGTAGGCATAATCAGAACCACGGACGTAAAGACGGGAGTGGAAGCCGCCGGGGCTATTTTTGAAGGCGGCATCGACGTGCTCGAGGTGTCCACCACCTTCCGGGGCGCCTTCGACATAATGAGGGAAGCCTCCGCCCGGGACAAGGCAAAGGGCCTCATCCTGGGGGCCGGGACCGTGGCGGACTCCGAGACCGCAAGGCTCTGCATCGAAGCGGGGGCAGAGTTTATAGTCTCTCACTGCTTCAGCGAAGAGGTGGCAAAGCTGTGCAACCGCTACGGCGTGGCCTACATGCCAGGAGTGGGGACGGTTACAGAGATAGTCCGGGCCATGGAGTGGGGGGCGGAGGTCCTTAAGGCCTTCCCGGGAGATACGCTGGGGCCGAAATTCATAAAGGCCGTCCACGGGCCCCTTCCCAACGCCCAGATCATGCCCATAGGGGGAGTGAATCTTGGCAACCTGGAGGACTGGTTCAGGGCGGGAGCCTTTGCGGTGGGCCTGGGCAGCGCCCTGGTCAGACCGGGAGGACAGGATGCAGACTACGATACAATCCGCCGCACGGCAGGGGAGATCGTAAGCCGTATCGCCGAAATCCGGAAAAACATTTAAAATAACAGGAACAAACCTGCCCTGCAAAAAGAATAAAAGATCCGGGAGGCTATGCCTCCCGGATCTTAAAATTTAAATTTGATCTTCTTTTTATCAGTGTCTGCTGTGAGTTTAGCTAGATGCGCAGCTGCGTTTGCTTTTCAAAGACATGTATATTTTCGTCTTTTACGCTGAGCTTTATTTTGACATCGGCAAGTTTTGAAACGTCCTTTCTTGTCTTTGCGATGAAAGCCAGATCTTCAAGGGAGAAATGTATATAGCTTTCATCCCCCAAAGGTTCAATTACATCCGCCTTTGTTTTGAAGGAAAGGGCGCATGTCGGATCCTCGTCATTCACGATGATGCTTTCCGGCCTGATCCCTAAAATCACATCTTGCCCATCCATACCCCTTAAGCGAGACCTTTCAGATTCTGAAAAAGAAAGAGGAATTTTAAAATCTCTGGTCACGGCAAAACACTTATTTTCGCTAATGTCTATTCTGGCTCTCAGGAAATTCATCGCCGGAGATCCGATGAAGCCGCCCACAAAAACGTTATCGGGTTTTTTGTAAATTTCAAGAGGATGACCTTCCTGCTGCAAGACTCCGTCCTTCATTACGAACATCTGCGTAGCCATGGTCATCGCCTCAATTTGATCGTGAGTCACATAAACAACCGTAGTTCCCAGTTTTTTATGAAGCTTGCTCAACTCGGCCCGCATCTGCACCCGAAGTTTTGCGTCAAGATTGGACAAAGGCTCATCGAAAAGAAAAACTTTTGGTTTTCTTACAATAGCCCTGCCCACTGCAACCCTCTGCCTCTGCCCTCCGGAAAGCTGTCTCGGCTTTCTTGCCAGATAGTCCTCAAGCCCGAGAATTGAAGCCGCTTCCCTTACTCTCTCCTCAATTTCCTTCTTCGGCATCTTTCTTAGCTTTAAACCAAAAGCCATGTTCTCAAAAACATTCATGTGAGGGTAAAGCGCGTAGCTTTGAAAGACCATGGCAATATCTCTGTCCTTCGGGGGGAGGTCATTTACCAGCCTGTCACCGATATAGATTTCCCCTGCTGTAACTTTCTCCAAACCTGCAATAGCTCTTAATGTAGTGGTCTTTCCGCACCCTGAGGGGCCAAGAAGGACAGCGAACGCCCCTTCCTCAATTTCAATGTTTAAATTATCGACCGCAACAACATTCCTGAATTTTTTAGTGAAGTTTTTTATACTTACATTGGCCATCCAGCTGCTCACATCCTAACATAATTTCGTTCTCGGGATTTTAAGAATGACTAATGCCTGACTGCTCTCCAGTGAGTTTAATCAGATCAATACAATTTATTTTCGTTGAATGTGTTTAATCGCTTTTTTAAAAACATGGAAACAGCCTCTGCATCATTCGGCAGCGACACCATGGCATCAGAACTATCACCAGACTTAAAGGAGAACACGTCAAGACTTTTCAATCCGGTGCCGGTTATAACAGAAACTACAGTGTCAGAGGCGGAAAAGAAGCCCTTTTCTTCTGCCAAGCGACCAACGCCGGCCAAGGAAGCGGCTCCTGATGGTTCCGCAAGAACACCGAATTTCCCTGCCAGCATTTTTACCGTGTGGAGCAGCTCTTCTTCCGTTACGCTGACAGCAGTGCCTCCGGTCAGCCTCATCGCTTCCATTGCCTGAACACCGTCCGGGGGAAAGGGAACGGCTATGGTCAGTGCAACAGTCGGTAAAGGATTTTTTTCACGCTCAATCTCGGTGCCGGCTTCAAAGGCACGGACAAAGGGGGCACAGGCTTTTGCCTGAACCGCAATAACCTTTGGCAGAGCATTTATCTTCCCCGCCTCCCTCAGTTCCTCCATACCGCGAACAATGCCTGTAAGAAGGCTTCCACCCCCAACCGGCACGGAAATCCAATCGGGGCAATAACCCAGCTGCTCCACAATTTCATAGGCAATTGTCTTCTCAGCCTCAACCTGGTAAGGATTCACCTTTTGCGTGGTTGAGCAGTTGTGAAGGTTAAAATTTTCTGCGGCTTCCTCCGCTCTGTCCAGGCAGTCGTTTATATCCCCGTCGCTGAGGATTATTAAAGCACCGTAAGCTGCAGTCTGGAGATAACGCTCCTTCGGAGTTTCCTGAGGCATAAAGACCACGCAGGGAAGGCCGGCGCGAGCCGCAAAAGCGGCAACAGCCGGCGCAGCGTTACCGTCGGAAGCAACCGTTACGCCCCGGGCTCCAAGCTCTTTGGCCCTGCTGACGCTTACTGTTGCAGGCCTGTCTTTATAGCTGCCGGTCGGGTTTGTCGTCTCCGTCTTTACAAAAATCTTCGTTTCGAGGCCTCCCCAGTCCTCCAGAAAAATAAGGGGCGTTCCGCCTTCGCCAAGGGAAACGGGCGATCCCGAAACAAGAGGGAGATTATCGACATACTTCCACAATCCGGACGTCTTCTTTTCAGCCGGGCGCTCCTTGTTTGCTAATGCGTTTTTCACATAACGAATCGTTAAAGCCCCGCCGCAGGCCGGACAGGTATAAATTCCGTCTTTATCCTCAAAAACAGACTCGCATGATCTGCAGACCATTTTAAATTTCAACCGCTGCTCCTCCTGTTTTAGCTTTCTATTTTGCAAACCCCTCTGTAACGCCCCTGATAATAAACTTGCGGAGCAGAATGTAAAGAGTCATGGGCAGCGTCGAAAAAAGCAGGGACGAAACCATTACCGTCTGCCAGTCCGTCATGAACTGCCCCATAAACGAGGCTATTCCGACCGTACCGACCCACTTGGCCTGGTTAGATATAAACGTATATGCATACATATATTCGTTCCAGGCATCAAAAAAAGTCAGGATCGCAACCGTGATCAGTGCGGGATAGGTCAGGGGCAGGCTTATCCTGTAAAAAAGCATCATACGGGAAGCGCCGTCCATCAGTGCTGCCTCTTCTATCTCTGTGGGGATATTCTCAAAAAAACCCACCAGAATCCATGTCCCCAGGGGCAGAGTAAGAATGGTATTTGACAGAATAAGAGACAGGAAAGTATCGTTGACCCCGAACTTTATAAAGAGCTCAAAAAGAGGAACCACCATTATTGAGGGAGGAATCATCTGTGTTATGAGCACTGCGAACAATAATGCCATATTCGCCTTTATTTTATATCTTGCGATTGAATAGGCCGCGGGAACTGAGATCAGAAGATTGACAACAACTACTCCCAAGGATACAAACACTGAGTTTTTTATCCATATCAAAACATTTGTGCTTCTGATGACCTCAAAAATTTTATCAAAACTGAAGCTCTGAAAAAAAAGGTGAGGGGGGAAAGCCATGGCCTGGCTCGTTGGCTGAAAAGCTGTCAGAAACATCCAATACAATGGGAAAAGTATGGTCGAGGTCATTATTATTAAAACAACTGCGATAGCCATCTTTTCTCTGTTGCTCATAGTACAGCATCTCCATCTTCACCGGATTTTGAGAGTTTCATATAGACCACAGCTACTACCGCAACAAGAAGAAGCAGTGCTACAGAGGCAGCTGCGGCATAATTCCTGTTGAAGAATTTAAAGGCCTGCTTATAAATAAGTATGGCAAGAGTCTCCGTCGCACCCATAGGCCCTCCCTGCGTTAAAAGCCACAGCATGGTAAAGCGCTTAAAGCTCCACACAACTGTAAGAAGAACAAGGAATTTCATGATATTGGCTATGGATGGAAGAGTTATGTTGAAAAATTGCTGTAAAGTTGAGGCTCCGTCAAGGGAGGCAGCTTCATAAAGACTTTTAGGAACGGTTTTAAAAGCAGCCAGAATAATCAGCGTGTGCATGGGAAAAAGTCGCCATACTTCCACCAGCACCACGCTGATAATAGCTATCTGCGGGTCTGTCAGCCATTTGGCGCCTGATATGCCCAAGAGCGAAAGCAGGTAATTAATTATTCCCTGTCTCGGGTTAAGCATCCAAAGCCACAGAAGTGCCCCTACAACGTCAGGAATAGCATAAGGCAGAGTCAGCAGGGAGGAGAATATCTTTACAAAGGGCATGCGACCCTCCTCGCTGACATCAATCACAAGAGCGGTTACAAAACCTATGACCATAATGCCCGAGGTATAAATAATCACATAAAGCAGCGTAACCCAAATTGAATTCCAAAAGGTTGAATCTGAAAATAACCTGAAATAATTATCGAATGATAGTTCACCATCGACTAGAAAACTCGTCCAAATACCGTATACAAGGGGATAAACAAAAAGACTGATTATTGAAATCCACACAAGCAGGCTTAAAACATACGGGACGTATCTCTCTTCGCTTAAAAAATCTCTCCAGCGCAACCTCTCCAATTTTGAATTTGATCTGCCCATGTTAAACCATTACCCCGCTTTCAATCCCACAAACAGGCGGCATACATAATCTGGGGCGCGCGCCTCCGCCTTTGAACGACGGAGGCGCGCCAAAAACCATAACTTGCTTCTTCTTAAAAAGCACCCTTTATTTTCCGCCGCCAAACCTTCCTTCAAGATTTTTCTGCAGCTGGTTCATGGAATTCTCTGGGGTCATCTGTCCGCTCATGGCTGACGCGATAGCGTCGGCTACCATCTTGTTGATTTCCGGGGTATCGGCCTCATGTCCGGGAAGCATGCGAACGATGCCGTGAGGAGATGCTTCTGCGTATACCTGGAACCAGGGATATTCGTTTATCACAGCGTCATAAGTGGCTTTCAGGCCAGGAATGCTTGAGATGATAGCCCATCTGTTGGCATTTTCGGCCCTGAAGAGAAAATCGATGAATTTTGCCGCAGCTTCCTTGTTCTTCGAGTTTTCACTGACAGCGTACCAGTTTGTCTCAAAGGGGCTCGCCGGGTTCGGGAAGGGCAATTTAGCCACGCCAATCTTTTCGTACAGTTCAGGATTATTCATCTGAACTATAGAGGGCCAGTAGCTTCCATCCATGACAATTCCCGCATCTCCGGCAAGGAACTGCTGACGCTGCACCCCAAACTGCATTCCGGCGGGGGTGGATTTGAGGTTGTAGATTTCCCTGAGGTAATCCACACCTTTGATAAATTCAGGCGCATTTACAGTAAACTTCCCATCTGCATCGACAATTGCTCCGCCGAAGCCGTGGATAACTATCATGCCTCCCTGCATTATATAGGACGCGTTTGACAGGTCGGTCGGGTGAATCAACCCCGGCTGTCCGGTTGCCTTAAAAATTGCATCAGAAACTGCTATGAGCTCTTCAGGCGTTGTAGGAACGTCAACCCCGGCTTTTTCCAGGAACTCCTTGTTGTAAATCATGCCAGCGTAGGGGAATCCTTCATATATCATCGCAAAATTCTTGCCGTCCATGGAGGCAAAAGCCTGCTGCACAGGGAATTCTTCTTCATATTTCTTGATATCGAGCAGGGCGTCCAATTCGGCAAGATAGCCTTTTTTCATCCAGGGTACCAACGCAAGGTCCTGGATAAAAAGAACATCAGGCCCACTTCCGGCTTCGAACTGAGTTGCCAGCGCATCGTTGTAGGAGGAGTAGGGAATGGAGACTTTTTCTACTTTTACCCCGGTCTCTTTTTCAAAAGCCGCGATAAATTCATCCAGGACATCCGATCTTCCCGGTTCCTGAAATTGCCAGTTTGCATACTTTATCACCGTCTGAGCAAAGGCAGCGCCGGAAAAAACCGCCAGGAGAACGACAACAGAAACTACCACCGAAAATATTTTTTTCATCATTATCGACCTCTCTTTTTGCATAATAAACGCCTTCATTCTGACCATCCGAGCCAACAGAATCCCTTGTTACCCTTCGGAAATATCACCCCCCCAAAACATTTGTGATATTTTAAAGCGAGGATACGAACTCTTCTATTTTCTTGACAGCACTTTTAATGGTCTCTTTTTTAGCTGCAAAGGACATGCGGATATGCCCCTCCCCGCATGCACCAAAAGCCTCCCCTGGCACAGTTACTACTCTTTTTTCCTCCAGAAGACGAAAAGCAAACTCCCTTGAAGACATTCCCAGCTCAGAAATATCGGGGAAAGCGTAAAACGCTCCCTCTGGCACGGAACAGGATATCCCTCTGATTCCGTTCAGTCCTTCCACAATAATGTCTCTTCTTTCGCGGTAGCTATCTCTCATTACTGCAACGTTATCCTGAGGGCCTAAGAGCGCTTCGACTGCCCCAAATTGGGCAGCGGAATTAACACAGGAAGAGAAATTTTCCTGCATCTTTGCAATTGACTCTGCGATTAAAACGGGGGCATGAATATATCCGACGCGCCATCCGGTCATAGCATAGGATTTGGAGAAGCTATTGACCGTCAGAACATGCTTCTCCATTCCTTCCAGAGAGCCTATTGAAAAAAATTCAACATCGTCATAAACGAGCTTTTCGTAGGGCTCATCTGCGATAACAAACAGAGAATGTTCTTTTATCAGAGAGGCGATTTCCAGCAGCTCTTTTTTGGAGATTACCGCTCCTGTCGGATTCGATGGAGAGTTCAGGATTATTCCTTTTGTTCTGGGTGTTATAGCGGATTCAATTGACTTGGCAGTGATATGAAACTTCTCGTTTTTGAAGGTTGGAACAGGGACAGGAATAGCGCCACCCACAGTTATCTGCCCATAATAATTGGGCCAGCAGGGATCGGGCAAAAGAATTTCATCGCCCGGATCAGCCAGGGTGAAAAGACACAGTGTAATGGCTTCGCACGCCCCGGTGGCAACAACAATATTTTCTACCTGACTTTTAATGCCATTATCTTTTTCAAGTTTTTCTGCTATCGCTTTTCTCAAAGGGAGTACTCCGGCATTGGGCGTATATTTTGTGTGCCCGCTTTTTAGTCCCTCTACAGCCGCATTTATGATATTTTCAGGCGTATCAAAGTATGGCTCACCCACTCCAAGATTTAGAACATTCTCGAACCCGGCAGCCTTGTCAAACATCTCTCTGATTCCGGAATGAGGGACGTCAGCGCCTCTTTTGCTTAAATGCATACTCAAAACCCCCTGTCATACTGGCGACAAAGAAGGACTCCGAACGCATCAGCCTGCTTCAATTTTATGGTCATAAATTACTGAGGACTAAAGTTGACGTATAGATATCCTTCCTCATGTTATTGTACTGTCTGAAAACTCGAACGTCAATGAAAAAACATTTGTTTACAAAGGCGCTAAAAACTAAGAAATATTCCAATCGCTGAATTCGTGATTATCATAAACAAGTTTCTCAAACCTAAACTAAATCAGTCCAAATAGGCAATTCGTCTGCTTTTTTCCTCGATAAACCGCTCTCTGAAGAGGTTCTCCACAATAAGCTCTATATCCTCCCCGGCCAGCTGCCCCTGAAAGAGGGTGTCAATGCTTGAGGAGAGCGTCTTTCGGGATTTGGGGCGGCGGGCCTTGTTCTGCTTTTTCAGAATCTCCAGGACCTTGGCGTACTTGGGGGCGAGCTCCTTGCTTAGAGTGGGCTTCTCTTTGATGTCCTCAAGGGTTATTACCCTCTTGCACTTTTGGCCGAAGGTTCCTACGTGCCTTATCAGGGGATCGTAGCCTGAATCCATGGATACTATGTAGTGGCATATGGAAGGATCGGTGTTATTCTTGGCCAGATAGTAGGCGATGTGAAAATCCAGGGCATTCCGCCCCGCCCCGCTTATGGTGATCCACTCCACCCTGTCACCCATGGGCTGAGTCCTTCTGATGGTATCCGTGGGAATTTTTTTCTGATTTTCGCCGAGGAAGATGAGAATTTTAGAATCCTCAATATCCTCCACCTCAACCCCCGGCAGGTTTTCGAAGTCAATGTAGATGTATTTTTTCATTCTATTTTCCCTCCCGGCTGCAGAGTACAAAGCCATAGGCATCATTATACACGGAGGGGAGGATTTGGCCCCCGGTGGATTAAAGAGTCCCCGCAGCACAAATCGTGCAAATGATATAATTTAAAAAACATTTCACCTTAAAGGGGGGCTCCCAAAATGAACAGGCCCGGAAGATGGCTTCTCATGCTGATTATTCTGGCTATAGCCCTGGCCCTGCCGGCAGCCGGCAGCGAAAAACCTGCGGCAGAAGAGCTTCAGGCAAACCCCGTCATGGCTGTAATTGCAGGGACGAGGGTCAACGTGAGGGAAGGACCCTCCACGGCCCATAAAAGCCTGGGGCAGCTGAATAAAGAGTGGATTCCGGTGGTGGACGCGGCTCCCGGCGAGGAGGGGATGACCTGGTACAAGGTGCTGTCGTGGAAGCTGGGGGAAGGGTGGATAAGGGAGGACCTGGTGAACTTCTCTGTCACCTACGAATTCGGGCCCGCCCCAGTCCTTATGGCCCGCATCTACAGAGATCTGGGGGTAAACCCGGCCATGACGGAAGAACAGCTGGGAAAGCCCGAAAGAATTGACCAAAAGGTAATGGACATTGACTGGAAGCTGAAGAATGTCACCTTTATCAAACTCATATACCCGGAGGGTTTCGTGGGCTTCTGGCGCTATGAGAGAGGGGCTGTGGAACTTTCCGACGGTGACTTTACCGGGGGCATGGAGGGCCTCGGCGGGGTACGCTTCGGCATGGGCAAGGAGGAGGTTGAGGCAGCCCTGGGAGCTCCCTTTTCGGTAAACAACGAGAGGTACAAGTATTTCGGGGCGGAGGACTTCTGGTACTACTCAACGGGCATTGGGGATTTCCTGGTCTGCTTCAGCCCAGATTCCAGAGTTGAGCGGATCATCTTCTCCCTGAACATTCCCTAGCGGGTTAAACTTAAACAGGGCCCGGGAAGCGCACCCGGGCCCTTATTTTACGCTCTAACGTATAAAACCCAGCAGCCTCGGCAAAAACAGGGAGAGAGGCTCCACGTAGGTCACCAGGGCCAGCACCCCTATAAGGGCCAGGACGAACCTCATGGCCGCCGCCGACACCTTCTCCAGAGAGAGCCCCGATATGCCGCAGCCCACGAAGAGGCAGACTCCCACGGGGGGCGTAGCCATGCCTATGGCAAGGTTCAGCACCATCATGAAGCCGAAGTGTAGGGGGTGTATCCCCAGTTTTACCGCGATAGGGGCGAGGATTGGGGCAAGCAGGATGATGGCGGCGCCCGTCTCCATGAACATTCCCACTATGAGCAGCAGGATGTTGACAATAAGCAGAAACACCCAGGGGTTCGACGTGGCGGACAGAAAGATTGCCGAAAGCTTAACCGGCACCTGGTTTGCCGCAATAACCCAGGCGAAGACATTGGCAAAGGAGATTATAAGCAGGATGGCCCCGGTGGTGGCGCCGCTCTGGAAGAGAATCTCCGGAAGCTCCTTCCACGTTATCTCTTTGAAGACGAACTTGCCCACGAAGAAGGCGTAGATTACCGCCACCGCCGCAGCCTCCGTGGGAGTGAAGATTCCCCCCAAAATGCCGCCCAGGATGATCACCGGCGCAAGCAGGGCCCAGATAGCGGACTTGAACTCCAGGGCCACCTTTTTGCCGGAAAAGCCCTCTGACACGGGATAGTTCCTCTTCCTTGCTACCCGGGAGACCACCAGCATCAGAGCCAGGCCCATCAGAATTCCGGGAAGAAAGCCGGCGGCAAACAGCCCTCCGACTGAAACGTTCACCGAAACGCCGTAGATCACCATGATGATGCTGGGGGGGATTATGGGGCCTATAGTGGCCGCCACGCTGTTCAGGGCGGCGCTGAAATCAAGCTCGTAGCCGCTCTTCTCCATGGAGGGAATCATGATGGAGCCGATGGCGGAGGCGTCCGCCACCGACGAGCCGCTTATCCCGGCGAAGATCATGTTGGCCACCACGCAGGCGTGGGCGAAGCCCCCCCGGATATGCCCCACCAGGCTGTTGGCGAAGCCTATGATCCTAACCGTGGTGCCGCCCCGGTTCATCAGATCCCCGGCGAGGATAAAGAAGGGAACCGCCATCAGGGGAAAGGAGTCTATCCCCGCGAACATCCTCTGGGCCACCACTTCCAGGGGCACTCCCATGGCCAGGATCACCGCAAAGCCCGTAATGCCCATAACGATGGCCAGAGGTATACCCATAATGAAGCAGATAGCGAAGGAAAAAAACATAAGCCAGTTCATTCCTCAGCGCCCCCCTTTCCCCCTAGGGCCGCCTCAAGCTCCAGGTCGGCAGTGGAGAGAGCCTGGTCCGAGCTGCCCAGGACAAGGGCCAGCAGATGCAGCAGCATGTAAACAGACCCAACGGGTATGGCCATATAGGGAATCCACATGGGGAAATCCATGGCGGGAGAGGTCTGCCCCCAAAGGCCTATGATGAGCTTTACCCCCTGCACTGCGACGGCCGCCATAAATACCATAATCACCAGCTGAGCCGTCAGGGTAACCTTCCGCCTGGCCCCCTCGGGAAGATGGTCCACGAACATGGTCACACCGATGTGCCTTCCCTTGCCCATGGCGTAGCCCGCCCCCAGGAAGGTAACCCACACCATCATGTACCTGGCCGACTCCTCCGACCAGGCCAGGGGATCGTGGAGGACGAACCGGAAGAACACCGCCCCAAAGG
>JBMNVK010000036.1:0-19492 GCA_050946755.1 Aminivibrio sp.
CCTTTTTTATTTCAATGCCGAAAAGATTCCAGATTGTTATTTCCAGAGTATTTCCTGCGCTTAGATTATCCTGGTGTTTTTCACAGGATTGCCTGTGCTGACTTGTTCAGGAAGCCCTAATTTACGGAGTATTCAGGGCCCCGGAGGTTTCCGAGGCCTTACGCATTATCGCCCCTTTACTTACGAATACGAACAGGAGTGATGCAGGTGAGCAGAGCTTTTATCAGGGAAAGCGAGGAGCAGGTCAGCTACCTTGAATGGCAAAAGCTGCTCAGAGACAGGGAAGAGCTGCTTCGCATCCTCGAGAAAAAAAAGAATTATCTGCTTGAGGATTCTGATGCCGCCCAGATTCCCGCTGAAAAACGCAAGGAGATGCTGGCAAAGTACGAAGCAGAAGCCGAGGAAGTACAGAGGCTGATCGAAGAGATGCTTGCTGAGGCAGAATCCGGGGCGCCCTAGGGCGTCCCGCCTTGCCGGGGCAAACCCGGCTGCGGGGATTGCGGAGGATTCTCATGGACTGGTTTGAGGTTTACCGATACTTTCTATATGCCGTTATCATAGTTAATATAGGGCTGTTCCTGTACTCCATCCTATCCTTAGAGGGGGCACTATCCTCGATTTACTCCCTCTTTTGCCTTGCCAGCGCCGCCTATGTGCTTGGGGCTGCACTGCAGTTCACCTCTGCCTGGGACGAGGGGGTTTTTTTTGGCCAAAGGATAAAATATTTTGGAGCAGCAAGCTTTCTCTGCCTCAATTTTTTATTTGCCTATAAGGTGAGATACAGAAAAAAGCTGAATCCCCTGGCGGGTTTTGCGGTATTTCTGATCCCGCTTTTGTCGCTGGTGCTGGTCAATACAAACGATTTTCATGGCCTCTACTATTCCGGAATAAAATATATGGAATATGGCGGCCGGTTTTTTGCCAGGAGGGTGCCCGGCCCCCTCTACTATCCCATGGTGCTGTACAGCTTTCTTATAATGGCCTTTAATCTGTACGCCTTTTTTCCTGGATGGAGGAGGGGAGGCTACGGAGTTAAAAATCCTCACTTCCTTCTGACGACAAGCTGGATTATGCCAATAGCTATCCTGATCGCTTACCAAAAGGAGGTCACTCCCTTCTGGGTTGACCTCCTGCCCGCCGGACTGCTGGTAGTGAGCTTTATGTATCTGACGGCCATAAAAAAGTACAGAGCTCTTGAGATTGGCGAGGTCTACGGCAGGGAGATCTTCTCCAGCGTCAAGGAGGGACTGATGCTCCTGTCGCCGGAGGGGGGGCTGCTGGAGTACAACAATTCTGCCGGGGCCGTATTCGGCTGGCTGAACGAAAGAAATTTGTACCGTCCCCTCCATGAGCTTGACAGCCGCTTTAATGTGGCCGCGGGGCACAGGGAATTCCGCATAAGCCAGGGGTCAGGCAGGGACGAAAAGATTTACGAGTTCCGGCTCACCGAGCTGCTGGAGGACGGAGAGCTTATGGGCTACCTCTATGTTTTTATGGATGTAACGGAGAATATCAGACTGATCGAAAGACTGAAGTACATGGCGGACCATGACTCGCTGACAGAGCTGTATAACAGAAGGAGAATTCTTCGGGAGCTGGAAGGGCTCATCGCCCGCCGTACGGAGGAGAAATTCCCCTTCTCCCTTCTCATGATCGACATAGACCACTTCAAGGGAGTTAACGACGGCTTCGGACACACCGCAGGAAATGAAGTGCTGAAACAGGTAGCTGCCGCCTGTGTGGAGGTGGTGGCGCCGGAGGGCATGGCGGGCCGGTACGGGGGAGAGGAGTTTCTCATCCTGCTTCCCGGCACATCGGGCAAAAAGGCCCTGGAGGTGGCAGAAAGACTGAGAAGCCACATTCAGAGGCTGCCCCTGATCTTCAGCGGGCGCCCTGTCTCCATAACCATAAGCGTCGGAGTGATGGATGCCGGGCCTGTCCGCCGGGAAGACCTGAGGATCGACTATCTGGTAAGCCGGGCCGATGAGGCCATGTACAGGGCAAAAAATGGCGGCAGAAACCAGGTAGCTCTCTATGAGCCTCTGCCGGCGGCATGGCGCGGCTGAGGACTATTCAGGGCTGCTTCTTATGATGAGAATTACGGAAAAGATGATAATCCCGGCGGCGAAGAGCATAGGGGCTGATATGGCCTCCCCTCCCAGGCTCCAGCCCAAAAGAAGAGCCACCAGAGGATTTACGAAGGTATGGGTTATAACCCGGGATGCCCGGTCCACTCGCAGAAGCCACACGAAGGCGGTAAATCCGATAAGGGAGCCGAATATCACCAGGTAGGCCAGGGAGGCGGCAGATTTAAAGGATATGGCCTCCAGGGATAAGCTGCCCAATTCCCCTGCTGCGGCGGAGAGGCCAAGAAGAAGCACGCCTCCGGCGGTCATCTGCATGGCAGTGGACAGGGTGCTGGACTTTGCAATGGGCGCTCTGCGGGAGTAAAGGGCCCCCATGCTCCAGTTTACCGTAGCGGCGAACACTATAAGCATGCCCAGGGTGTGCTCCCCCGAAAGGGACAGGGAATAGCCCGCCTGGTCCGCCACAAGAAAGACCGTGCCGCCGAAGCCCAGGATTATGCCGATTATTTCAGGCAGACGGGGCTTTCGGGATTTGAAAAACAGCCAGTCGAAAATTACAAACCACAGAGGCTCAATTGATATTATCAGGGCAGCTACCGAAGAGGGAACGGTCTGTTGGGCCCATACCACCCCTCCGTAGCCCCCCAGAAGCATGATGGCGGCCACTTTGAAGGCGGCCCGAAAGCCGTCCGCGGTAGGACGCTCCTCCCCTCTGGCATAACACCATGCCAAAAGAATGCCCCCCGCCAGAAAAAAACGCATGGAACCGCTGAAAAAGGGAGGGATAGTCTCTACGGCAAACCTGATGGCCAGATAGGTAGAGCCCCAGATTATATAGAGGGCGGCATAGGCCGAGTAGTAGGCCAGGGGAGAGGGCTTGGGGCTTTTCATTTTTTTGGATTGACCTCCGAAAGTGTATTCAACGCATTACGTCCGTTATTATAGCAAAGACCGGCTCTGTTTGTCCTCCTCAGGTTGTTTGCTAAAACTGTTCAAACACTGCCCGCTGATGTAAAATGACATGAACAAGAAATCTGACCGCGACTTTTAAATTACACCGGGAGGTGACAGCGTGCCTGGCGATTTTGCAGAGGGCTTGAACCGGATTGTTATGTCATGTCCCGTTGTTATTATGGGCGGCAGGGTCGAGGATGGGCTCCTGGTGGACTTTGCCGCCGGGGATATCTCCCGGTTCGGCTACCGTCCCGGGGACCTCGACGAAGGGGAAATTACTCTCGACTCCCTGATCTGGGAGGAAGATCTTCCTGACGCAAGAGCGGCTGAGGAGAGGTGCGCTTCCTCCGGAGCCCTTGAATGCGTTTTGGAGTACCGCCTTAAAACGGCCATGGGAGAGGCGGTTCCCGTTAGAGACAACAGGGTCTTTCACCGGGACGGAGAGGGGCGGATCTTCGCCTGGCAGTCGGCCCTGCTGGATGTTACGGACATAAAGAAGACGGAAGAGGAATCGGAAAGGCTTCAGGAAAATATTTCCCAGGCCCTCTCCGCCTTCAGGATCCAGGCCTGGGAGTATTCGCCCGGGATCGACAGCTTTGTCTTATCCGGCTTCTCGCCCTTCAACGGCTCTTTCAGGGAGGGGAGGGCTGTCCCGCGGCAGATAATGTGGCGGGAATATCTGCCCCCCGGCAGTGCGGCAGACGCCGCCGATGCCCTGTGGAAAAAGATTCTGGAGACAGGAGAGTCGGGCGTCGCACTGGAGCAGAGCTTCGAGTCCCCCGGCGGGGAAAAGAGATGGATATCCATAAAGGCCTTCCCCCAGAGGGATGAAAAGGGCGTCCTCAGATCAGCGGCGGGAATAAACCTGGACATAACCTCCCTGAAGACGGCCAGTGAGCGCATAATTGCCCGGGGACGGCGGCTTGAGCTGCTGCGCGCGCTCTCCCTGAGCCTTATGAAGGAGCTGGATACGGAGCTGCTCCTGAAAAAAATCCTTGAGAGCGCTATAGAGTTTGCCGGGGCTGGGCACGGAGTCATAAACCTCCTGGAGAATGACGGAAAGACCTTCCGGCGGAAGTACGGCGTCGGCCTCTTTGAGCCCATGACGGACGAAGTAAGGCCGGCCGGGGAGGGGCTAACCGCTAAAGCCCTTCGGGAGGGGCGCAGAGTCTTTTTAAAAAACTATGCCGAAAGCCCGGACAAGCTGGATGATCCAAGGTTTGACAAGATTGTATCGGGCGTTATCATGCCGCTTTTTTACGGCTCCAGGAATTTCGGCGGCCTGACCGTATCCTACACGGACAGATCCCCCGATCTTGACGAAGATTTTGCCGCCTCCCTGGACCAGTTTGCGGCCATCGCCTCCGTATCCCTTGAGAACGCCAGGCTTCATGAGCTGGCAGGAAAAGAGCTGCAGAACAAGGCCAGGGCGGAGGAGAGTCTCAAGGCTCAAAACAGGATAACCAGAGCCTCGGCTGAGGCCTCCGGGTTCCTTCTCTCAAGGAGCGGACAGGGCGCCCTTGATGAGGCCCTCCTCGTCATCGGCGAGGCCTCCGGGGCGAAGAGAACCGTCCTGCTCCGGGATTTGCCCGAAAAAGGATACGCCGAGGTCCTGGGCAGGGGCATAATGCCCGGAGGTCCCGACCTCCCTTTGCCCTACGGACCGGTGAGAAGAGAGGACCACGAGGCCGTTTTCCAAAGTCTGGCCCGGGGCAGGACCTACCGGGGAGAGCTGGGGGTAGGAGCGGTAGAGGTTGTCGCTGTTCCCGTGTATTTCGAATCCAGCTTCTGGGGCTTCCTCTCCCTCCTGTATAACGAGTCCCCTCCCCGCTTTTCGACCGCCGAGCTTGATGGCCTCATAACCGCAGCCTACAACATGGCCGTCTCAGCCATGGGCATGGAGGCAGACCGGCAGGTGAAGGAGGGTTACGTCAGGCTTCAAAAGACCTTTGAGGACGTAATCGGCGCTATAGGTTTTATCGTGGGAAAGAAGGATCCCTACACCCTTGACCACCAAAAGCAGACGGCCGCCCTCGCCCGGGATATGGGGGAGATCATGGGGCTTTCTCCCTCACGGCTGGAAGGACTTCGGGTGGCAGGGCTGATCCACGACGTCGGCAAGGCGGAGATTCCCGGAGAGATCCTCAGCAAGCCCGGAAAGCTCTCTCCCCCCGAGTTTGAGCTGGTAAAAACCCACGCCGAGGCGGGCTTTGAAATCCTGTCGGAGATAGACTTCCCCTGGCCCGTGGCTGAAATCGTGCGTCAGCACCATGAGCGACTCGACGGTTCGGGCTACCCCCGGGGGCTCAGAGGGGACGAGATCATGCCCGAGGCCAGGATTCTGGCCGTGGCGGACGTGGTGGATGCCATGACCTCCCACAGGCCCTACAGACCTTCCCTTGGCCTTGACGCTGCCCTGGACGAGATAAGGGGCAACCGGGGGACCCTCTACGACCCGGCGGCGGCGGACGCTCTGGACGATGTGGTGAAAGATGGCGGAGCCAAACCGTTCCTGAGGGGGGGAAAGCCATGAACATCAGAGAGTTGACGCCGGAGCGGGTAATAGCCTCCAGCCCCGTGATAATCATTGGCGGAGAGACGGAGAGAGGCTATCATGTCAACTTCGTAACTGAAAATATATCCCGGCTGGGCTACTCGATTCCCGAAATAGTGCTGGAAGAACCGTCCTTCAAAGCTATCATGCACCCGGGAGACAGGGAGCGGGTCGAAAGGGAATTTAAGCAGGCGGCGGACCGGGGGGACGATTCAGCCCTGTTTAAGTACAGAATCCGGACCAGGGAAGGGGAGGTCCGGTGGATAGAGGACCGCACTGTCTTCTACAAGGATTCGGTGGGCAGGAACTTTGCCTATCAGTCGGGCCTGCTGGATGTCACCGAGAGGAAGACGGCGGAACTAAGAAAGGCCGGAGCGGAGATAAGGCTTGAGAGGCTGCTGAAAACCGCCCAGGTAAGCATGTGGGAATATTCTCCCCTCTCTAACCTTGTCTCCGGCTCCCATTACGGGCCTATTTTTCGATTGCTGGACGAGAGCTGGCAGATTTCCCTAGAGACATTTTTCAACGTTCACCTGGAATCCCCTGAAAACGCCCCGGCTAAAGAGGAATGGAGGCGCTTTATGGCGGGGGAGATACCCCTTCTCGATGTGGAATGCAAAGTGGCCGCAGAGGGAGGCGGCCTGGGATGGGTTTCCTTCAAGGCTTTTCCCATCAGGGACGGAAAGGGACGGATATCCAAAGTCCGGGGGCTGACTTTGGATATCACCGAGCTCAAGAAAGCCGAGCTCGAAGGAGAGGTCAGAAACAGGCGGCTCGCGCTGATAAACTCCATATCCCTGGCCTTCCTTGAGGAGCGGGATTCAAAAGTCCTGCTGGAGCGCATATTGACAGCAGCCTGCGAGCTGGCCGGCACTAAGCACGGGCTTCTGTCGGTCTACCGGGAAGAAGAGGGCGTATTCTTTGGATTTTTCGGAACGGGCCTTTACGCTCCCCTGATTGACGAAAAAATTCCAGCCCGCCAGGGCGCTTTCTGGGAGGTTATGAGAAGCCATGGGAGGGTGATAATCAGGGACTACCAGGCCTATGAAGAGAGACGCAGAGATCCCATGTTTCAGGATGTCAGGACTCTTATCGCCTTGCCCTTCTTCCAGGGAGAGGTCTTCAGGGGCATACTGGCCATCGCCTTTACGGAGGAGGACCCCCGGATTGACGGCGACCTGCCTGACTCCCTGGAAATACTTGCCGCCTCGGCAGCCACGGCTCTGAAAAACGCCGAGCTCTACGAGGAGGCCCTGAACAAACTTGCTGAAAGAAAGAAGGCCCAGGAGGACCTCAGGTTTCACGGACAGCTCGCCAGGGCCGCCGCCGAGGGAGGGAGTTTCCTAGTCTCCATGGACAGCCATGAGGAGGCGCTGCTCTTTGCCCTTAAAGGCCTTGGTGAGGCGACGGGGGCTCTGGGCGCAAGCCTGTACCGCATCGTGGAGGACGAAGAGGGGCGGACCGTCGCAAATCTTCTTGCCCGGCATCATGTGCCGGACATGGGCAGGGGACTCCCCTTTCCAGTGAGCAGCCTGACCCGGGAGGGTGCCCGGGAGGAAATCCATGCCGCCCTCCTTCGGGGCGAGACCTATCTGGGGCTCATTGGAGAGGTGGTCGACTGGGCCGGAACTACTGGCCGCTGGCCCCTGTGGTGTGTTGGAGTGCCTGTTTTTTCCCAGTCCGTCTTATGGGGTTTTTTGGCCCTCTCCTTTGAAAAAAAGAGCCTCGCCGAAAGAACCCTGAAAGAGGATGCAATCAAGACGGCAGCCCATAACATGGCGGCATCAGTCATAAGGTGGGAATCAGAAAAGGAAGTATTGACTGCCTATGAAAAACTCACCGGCACCTTCAGCGATGCCATAAGAACTCTCGGACAGATTGTGGGAAGAAAGGACCCCTACACCACCCTGCACCAGGAAAGAGTCTCCCTGCTTGCCTTCAGGGCGGGAATTATCATGGGATTTGACGAAAAACGCCTGGAGGCCATCCGGATTGCAGGCCTTGTCCATGATGTGGGCAAGGTGGAGATACCCAGTGAGATACTCAGCAAACCCGGCCGTCTGTCAAAGCTTGAATTTGACCTCATACGAACTCACGCAGAATCGGGATACCATATTTTGAAGGAGATAGACTTCCCCTGGCCGGTGGCGGAGATCACCCGGCAGCATCACGAGCGGCTCGACGGCTCAGGGTATCCCCGGGGGCTAAAAGGGGACGATATTATGAAAGAGGCCCGGATCCTGGCCGTGGCCGACGTGGTGGAGGCAATGGCATCCCACAGGCCTTACCGTCCCTCTCTGGGAATGGAGGCGGCCATGGATGAAATTGAAAGCCGCAGCGGAGTGCTTTACGACCCCGATGCGGTGGCGGCCTGCATTAAAGCAATAGAGAGGGACCCAGAAATTATTTCAAATCAATAGCTGTAAAAGCCTGCGGGAGCAGGCTTTTTTCATATCATACTAAAAAGATAGCAATTGCCTCTTGACAAAGCTGTGAGAGGAAAGTAAGATGAGACTAACTTCGAAGTGAGCGTCTCTTTACTTCACTCCGGAGGTGATAGAGCTGACGCTATCATCAAGAATAGAAGACTATATGGAGGAAATCTTTGCCATCGAGATTTCCGGCCGGGAGGCTACCGTCACAGATCTGGCAAATGCACTGGGGGTGGCCAAGGCCACAGTGGTGGCAGCGATAAAAAGGCTGGTGGACGCCTCTATGGTCACCCATGAACGGTACGGCGCCTTCCACCTCACGGAAAAAGGCAGGGAGAGAGCCCTCCGCATTTACAGGCTTCATGAACATCTGACCTTTCTTTTTGAGGACGTTCTGGGTTTTGACGGGGACAGAGCGGGAGCAATGGCCTGCGTTCTTGAGCACGAAATGGACGAAGAGGCGGAATCAAGGATAATGGGCTTTGTGGACTATCTGGCCAGGGCCCGTAAAGAGGGGAGACCATGGGTCGAAGACCTTCTCTCCGCTATGGGTGACGAACAGAAGCTTCCCAGACCTCTTACCATGATTCCGGGAGGGAAGGGGGGCACGGTCACAAGAGTGACCACCGACGAACCCCTGCGAAGCAGGCTCTTCAGCCTTGGACTCTCGCCGGGAGCGGAAGTGACGCGCAAGGAGCAGTCCGCCGGAGACGAGAGAATCACGATTGATGCGGAAGGCCGGGAAGTCGTCCTTGAATGGACGGAGGCAGCGTCAGTGTGGATTTGTGCGGCCCACTGACGGAGCCCGGAAGACTAGGAGGAATGCAGAATGTGCCCCATAACCGTTATGCCTGAGGGAAGCGAAGTTACCGTTGCGCGGGTTGCAGGCGGCTGTGAGTCGTGCAGACGGCTCTCCGAACTTGGACTGGTGCCGGGAGTACGGGTGAATATTGTACAGAACGGAGGGGGGCCTCTTCTTCTCAAGATAGGAGATTCCCGCTTTGCCCTGGGGCAGGGCATGGCCCATAGAGTTTTAGTGGATTGCCCCTGCCGCTGATCTGAAGCCAAAGGGGGGCGCAATTTTTTTTGCCCCCCTGAGAGTTAGAGCCATAAAACAAATGGGACTGGAGGGATTTCCATGGCAATTTTTGGAGGCTGCTCAGTGGGAGTCGAAAAGACTTTAAGCTCTCTTGCCGTAGGCGAGGGGGGCATAGTTTCAAAGATAGAGGGGGACGGGACCCTGAAGAGGCGTATCCTCGAGATGGGGCTGGTGCCGGGCACGGAGGTAAGGGTTGAGCGGAAGGCGCCCCTTAATGATCCGGTATCCATATGGTTTCGGGGGTATGAGCTGAGCCTGAGGGTGGACGAGGCGGACGCCGTATTCATAATGCCCAGGGGCTGTGCGGGCTGCAGCGGAGGGTGCAGATGACGACCTTCACCGTTGCCCTTGCAGGAAACCCAAACACGGGAAAGACCAGCCTGTTCAATGCCCTCACCGGCTCAAACCAGCATGTTGGCAACTGGCCGGGAGTGACTGTGGAGCGAAAAGAGGGTTTTTTCAGGAAAGAGGGGACGGAGGTCAAGGTAGTGGACCTGCCGGGAATTTACAGCCTCGGAGCGGCCTCCCTGGATGAAGAAATAGCCGCTGATTTTCTGTTGAGGCACAAACCCGATCTGGCAGTGGTGGTGGCGGATGCTTCCAATCTGGAGAGAAGCCTCTATCTTGTGGCCCAGATGCTCGAGACAGGAGTGCCTCTGATGCTTGCCCTGAACATGATGGATTCTGCCGCTGAGAAGGGCATGACCATAGATATAGAGAGGCTTTCATCCCTGCTGAACATTCCTGTGATCCCCACGGTGGCCCGGCGGAAGGAAGGGATACACGAACTGCAGGAGGCCGTCTTCAAGGAGCTTGCGGAGGGCAGAGAGAGGGACGGGTCTTTCTCTCTGCCCTACGGCGAACGGCTCTCCCCCCTCTTTGAGGAGATAGAGGCCCTGCTGTCGGAGGAGCCAGAGCTCATCCCCGGCCTTCCAGTACGGACCATAGCGGTGAAGTATGCAGAGGGAGACGGGGCAGTTACGGCAGCTGCGGAAGCAGCAGGGCTGCGGGAGAGGCTGGATGCCCTGATGGCTGAAAAGGGGGCGGCGGTGGAGGCAGCCCTGGGGTACGATATCCAGACGGCGATAATCGAGCGTCGGTGGGGATTTGTCTCAGGAGTGGCGGGGGAGTCCATGACCAGGGATCTTTCCCTGAAGGCCAGACTGTCCATATCAGACAGGATCGACAGGGTGGTTACCTCCAGGGTCCTGGGACTGCCTATTTTCTTCGTCGTTACATGGGTAATGTTCCGGTTTACCTATGCCCTGGGGGACCCTCTTGAGGAGATGCTCGAAGGCCTTTTTGAGCTTCTGGGGGAGCGGATGGCCCTTCTTCTAGCAGGCTCAGGAGTGCCGGAGTTCCTGGTCTCCTTTATTCAGGACGGCATCATAGGCGGCGTAGGAGCGGTCATAGTCTTCTTCCCTCACATCTTCATACTCTTCGCCTTCATCGCCCTGCTGGAGGACTCAGGCTACATGGCCCGGGGGGCCTTTGTCATGGACAGGCTCATGCACGTCATGGGGCTTCACGGAAAGAGCTTCATACCCATGCTCATGGGCTTTGGCTGCACGGTGCCCTCCATGATGGCCACAAGGATACTGGAGAGGCCCAGGGACAGGATGATCACCCTGCTTATCCTTCCCTTCATGAGCTGCTCCGCCAAGCTCCCCGTCTACGTGCTGTTTGCAGGGGCCTTCTTCGGCGCTCATGCGGGAACTGCCGTCTTCTCCCTGTATATTCTGGGAATTGTGGTGGGCATAGCCGCTGCAAAAATCCTGGGAAGCAGCCTCTTCAAGGGAGAGTCCTCCCATCTGGTGATGGAGCTCCCCCCCTATCACATCCCCTCTGCAGGGATGGTGGCGCGCCACGCCTGGGAGAGGGGCCGGTCCTTCCTTCAGAAGGCGGGGACCTTCATCCTGCTCTCAGTATTCGTCGTGTGGGCCCTGGCAAGCCTTCCCTGGGGAGTTGAGTACGGCGCCTCCGACAGCATCGCCGGCAGAATAGGCCAGTTTATTGCTCCCCTGTTCTCTCCGGCGGGGTTTGGCTTCTGGCAGGCGGCAGTAGCCCTCTTCTTCGGCTTTCTGGCCAAGGAAGTGGTGGTTGGAACTTTCGGAGCGCTGCTGGGCGCAGGAGAGGCGGGACTGGCGGCGGGCCTTACCTCCCTGTTTACTCCCCTTTCGGCCTATGCTTTCCTGGTGATGACCCTGCTCTACGTGCCCTGCGTGGCGGCGGTGGCAGCCTTCAAGAGAGAGACGGGAAGCTGGGGATGGACAGTGTTCATGATAGTCTATACCACCCTTATTGGCTACGGCGGCGCAGTCCTGGTCTATCAGGGCGGCAGGCTTCTGGGCCTGGGATAAGCCCCTATCTCTACAGCACTGACCAAAACTCCTCCCTTTGCCGGGAGGGGTTTTTTTTATTTTCCTTTCTCCCTCTGGTAAAATATACCGGTTCAAGGAAAGGAAGATTGCTATGATTAACCTTCATTTTGAACCCTTATCCCTGGATAGGGCGGAGGAGTATCTGGAACTCTACCGGGCCTGCCCAAGGCAATCATCCTACTACTCTTTCGGAAGCCTGTGGGCGTGGCGCAAGGTGTTCGGACTGTCCTGGGCCTTCGCTGAAGGAATGTGCTGGATCCTCTCCCGGGGAAAGGATCTGTGGTCGCCGGTAGGGCCCTGGGAAGAGGCCGACTGGAGAAGAGTTCTTCCGGAGGTCTTTCCTGTACCTGCAAAGTTTCACTATGCCCCCGACGGCCTTGTCAGAGTGCTTACAGACCTCCTCAGGGACAGAATTGCCGCCAGGGAGGTGCGCTCCCAGTGGGAGTATCTTCACTCGGTGAAGGAGCTCATCGCCCTGAGGGGCAATCGCTTTTCGAACAAGAGGGGACATATCCGTCAGTTCACGAAAAATTACGATTATAAGTACCGGCCCCTGGGCCCGGAGGACAAAAAAATTGTAATGAAGGCCCAGCGACTGTGGCTGGCCGAACGGAATCCCTCGGACGCTCTTATGGAGGAGACGGAGGCCGTAGAGGAGATGATCGGGGAGTGGCGCAATATACCGGGACTCCTCGGAGGCATCCTCAAGGTAAAGGGAAAGCCGGCGGCCTATACCATCGCCGAGACCATCTCAGAGGATACGGTGATGATCCACTTCGAGAAAGCCCTTTCAATCTATAGCGGCGCCTATCAGGCGATAAACAGAATGTTTCTGCAGAATTCGGCCTCCTCTTTTACTACGGTAAACAGGGAGGAGGACCTGGGGGATGAGGGCATGAGAGTGGCAAAGATGTCCTACCACCCTGTGGGCTTCCTCAAAAAATACACCCTCTCATGGTTCCCCGACTGAGATGGCTGCCCAGCGCCGGCGCCCGGCAGGGGTTTACCCTGGCGGAGGTGCTGGTAGTCCTGGCTCTCTTTGGTCTTATCGCAGCCCTTGCCTTTGCTCCTTCGGTGATCCTGGTGAGGAATCTCAAAGAGGCGAGGGAGGAGCTGGCGAGAGAGCAGACTTTGGAATATTTTCTTGGCCGGATTGTGGCCGAGATGAGCCGCTCGCCCCTTGATTTCCCTGGCGGCGCAGCAGTAGAGCTGGTAAGAAAGGATCTGCTGGGAGGAAAAGCGGATGACCGGCTTGCCTTCTGGAGCGATTGGGGAGGGGAGGCGGGGGTCCGGGCCTGGATGGTCTTTCGCCCCGGCCCGGCCAGAGACGGCAGGGCAGGCATATACCGCTGGGTTCTGCCCCTTGCCCGTCCGGAGTCGGTGGACTGGGAGAATCTGGCTCCGGAGGCGGGAAGGCTTCTGGGGCCGGATTTTGACTCCCTGAGATTTTCGGTTCTTCCCCGGGGCGAGAGGGAGTGGAGCGACGAATATTCAGGGCCCAGGCCCTCAGGGATCAGGGTTCAGGCTGCATCAGGAGGAGAGGAGCATTTTTATGAGGACCGGCTGCCCCAGGATTAATTTCTTAAGAGACGGCAGAAAGGGCATGGTGCTTCTCTCTGTGCTGCTGGTATCCCTTTTCCTGCTCTCTGCCTCTACGGGGTTTGCCCTCTTTGCCCGAAGGGCAGCCAGAGTCTTTGAGGCCCGCCGAAGGGCCTTTGCCGCCGGAATGATCTGTGAATCCCTTCTGCCTGCGGCAAAGCTGCTTATTGCGTCTCATCCGGGGGAAGCTCACTCCCCCGGGGACGGGGCCTTCGCCACCCGGACCATATCCTTTCCCGACGAGGGAGCCGAGGTGGAGATGACCATCGTCCCCTTGAATGACAGGCTGCCTGTAAACAGCCTTTTTCTGCCCGATGGCAGGACTTTGAGGGCAGAGCTGGCCGGACCGTGGCGTCGTCTTTGGCGCAAGGCCGGCGCAGAGCAGATGGGGGAGGCCGTCCTCGACTTTATCGATGCTGATAGTGAACCTCGCCTGGGCGGAGGGGAAAGGGAGTGGTATCCGAACAGGCCTCTCCTTTCCCTGGAAGAGCTGCTCCTGGTTCCGGGCATGACCGGCCCTATCCTACATGGAACGGAGACCGCTCCCGGCGCCGCCTCCTGCCTTACTTTGTGGTCTGACGGAAGGATAAACGTAAATACGGCCGATGTTCGAACCCTGGCCCTGCTGGACGACCTCGACGTTCATATTGCGGCAGATATTATCCGGGTAAGGGAATCACGGATCTTTGCCAGCATGGCGGATCTTTCTGCCGTACCTTCCTTTCCCTCCCGAGCAAGGGCAAGGCTTATGAATTTGCTCTCCTTTACCAGCAGCCACTTTGAGGTCCGCTTTTCAGTTGAATTCCCCGACGGGCGAAAGTTGCCGGTCAGGGTTATACTTAAGGGAGAAGGATCGTCCTTTAAAACAGTGGGATGGGAGGAGCTGTAAATCGCCAAAAAGCGGATAGGCCCCATTTTTCTAAAGCAGGGTGACTATTGCCAATCCCTTGATGGAAGCATGGGGAGAGGAGATGCCCTCCTTCCCTCCAGGGGAGCCCTTGTGCTTGTGCCCTTCAGGACTGCATCAGCCCATCCTTTTTCGTACCCCTTCCGTTCCATGAGGGATATCCGAAACGCCCTCAGCCTGCGATTTGAACCGCTCATGTCCGGTGAGGAGACCCTGGAGATAGTCCCCTGGGTGAAGACGACGGGGAAGAAGGGGGTGGCGGGAGCGGCCTGGTGCATTGCAGCCGGGGAGATCCCCGACGACAGTGTAATCGGAGGGGGAAATGTGGTCTGGCCCCTTCCCCTTGCCCTTGCCGGGGCGGTAGACGGTGAAGGGATAGCCGTATACAGGGGGGAGGGAATCCTGGCGTCTGCCCTGTTTTCCGACGGCAGCCCCTTATTCTGCAGATCCTCCGCTGCCGGCAGCGGTCCCGGCGAAGCGGACATGGACCGGGAGGTGCGGCTGTGCAGGGATTTGGCGGCAGCCTCGGGCCTTGAGGAACTTTCCACCTCAGTGTGGAGGGGCGACACTGCCGCCGAACTGCACCATGCCGCCAGGGAGACTGTCGCCCGATTTCCCTCTTTCTTGTCCGTCAACATTCTGCGCAGTGCACTGGATATCTCCCTGGCCAGGGAGAGGACCGCAGTGGCGCTGCGAAATTTTTCAGCCGCTGCAGCTGTTGCGGGCCTGTGTTTTTGCGGAGTGCAGCTTTGGCTGACGGGGCAGGTCCGTTCCTCCCTATCCGACCTTGCCTCCCGCTCGAGGGCGATCTATAGTGAAATTGCTGCGCCGGGGGAGAGGATCGTGGATCCCCTCTCCCAGATCCGGGGCAAACTGGCCGCAGCGGCGGGCAACGGCAGGGACGAGCTGACTCTGTCCTCAGTTCTCTCTCACCTGGGGAGGGCATGGATGTCTGAGGAGGGAGGAAGACGGCCGGAATATCCGGTGCTGGAGCTGCTGCGCTACTCCGGAGAGGGAGCTGAACTGACCGGCACGGCCTCTGCCATGGAGGCCATCAGGGCTTTGAGGACCGCCGCCGATGAGCCTCCCTTCCGGGCGTCCCTGGGAGACGTGCAGCAGATTCCGGGGGGCGGGCTGAGGTTCTCTCTGTCCCTCAGGAGGAGAGACCCATGAAGGACGCCCTTTTCTCCTTCCTCAGGAGCATTGCGGGAAAGGGCGGCGGCTCCGGCCCGGGGGGCCGTATTCCAATACTGGTGCTCCTGGCTGCGCTGTCCTGGGCGGCGGCTTTCTCCCTGTGGGCAGACGGCAGGGATCTGAGATCAAGAAGAGAGCTGCAAAAAAAACGATTTGCCGATTTTGCAGCCGCCGTTGAAGAGTTCAGAGGGCTGGCGGGGATGAGAGGTCAGGATGAGCCGCTGTACGGGGAGGAGCTGGAGGAGGGGCTTCTGACAGGAGTCTCAAACGTGGCAGCATCCCTGGGCATGAGGACGAACCTCAGGAGCATAGCGGCTCAGCCGGGCAGGGTAGGAGCGGAGACGGTCTCGGCAGCCCTTGAGGGTCTGTCCACTGAGCAGCTGGCCCGATTCATCCAGGAGACGGAGCGCAGGGGCATAATGTGCGAGGGAGCCGAGATCAGGGCCGTAAGAAACGCACCTGCGGAGGACCGGCCGGCCCGCTCTCTTTCCGTCACCCTTATCCTGGGGAGGCGAGATCGGTGAGGACTGTAAAGATTCTCGCCCTGGCAGCCTTCTCCCTGTCCCTCTTCGTCCTCGCCTTCCTGACATTTTTCCCCTGCGGACCGGCGGGAGAGCTTTTATTGCGCCGGACGGTACGGGCGGCGGGGGAAAGAGGACTGGCCCTGGATGCCTCAGAGGTTCGGATTGAAGGGCTGATGCCGTCGGCAGAGCTCAGAAACGTCAGGTTTAAATCGCCCCTCCTCTCCGGGGAGGCGGGGCGAATCACGGCCTCTTTTTCCCTCAGGGACAGCCTTTTAACCCTGGCCCCGATAATTCTGCTTCGGCTTGAGAGGGTCTCTGCAAACCTTCCCGTACCGGGAGAGCAGCCCCTCTTCCTCGATGAAGTGGAGGCAGAAGTTGCCTTGCGGCGGGGAAGGCTGGAGGCGTCTGATCTGAAGGCGTCGGGAGAGCTGGCGGCGTCGGGAAGGGCTTCCTTCTCTATCTCCCCCTTTTTACTGACTGAGGCGGACATCTATTTAGGGGGGGAAAGGGCGGAGCTTCTCCGGATTCTTGAGCCCTTGCTGCCTCTGCGCCGGGATGACAGAGGGGGATGGAGGCTGAAAAGAGAAGGGAGGGGATCCGGTGGCAGCCGCTGACGGTTTTTTGGTAAAGCTCGCCCGCCTGCTGCTGCCCCTCGCCGGGGCAGGCGCTATCGCATGGATAGGGGGCTACTGGGCAGCGGTAGCGGCGGGTGAGAAATTCACCAGGGCGTGGATAGAGGAGACGGCAAAGCCTGCTCCGATTGTTGCAGCAGCGTCCGGTCTGCCCGCAGAGAGGGGCCGGAGGCCCTCCCTTCTCGACTTTGCCGCTGCGGACCCCTTCGATGCTCCTGTTTCCGCCCCTGCCGCCAGGGAGCCGGAAAAGAAACAGGTGACCGCAGATGAGCTATCCGAGCTGGAGAAAATCCGCATTGCCGGCGCCATCCCCGGCATTTCTGCCTGGATAGAAGATGAGGGCAGTCAGGGAATATATCTGCCGGGGCAGAAGATCAGAGGGTTTGAACTTCTGAAGGTGGACGAGGCGGGGGTAGTCCTCAGGAAGGACGGCGCCGAGGTCAGAGTGCTCCTCCGCTACTCCTCCGGCACTGCCTCTCCGGGAAGAGCTCCGGCGCCGCCTCCCCTCAAGCAGGATGGGAGGATAGCTGCGGCCCGTCCGGGACAGCAGGGCTCCATCCCCAGAGAGACGGTGGACAACCTGCTGATGAATCCCCTGGACGAGATGAAAAAATTCCGCCTCCGGCCCGCCTTCGACGGCGGGAAAGCCCTGGGGGTAGAGGTGCAGTGGATGGACAGGGGCAGCTTTCTGGAGTCGGTGGGAGTGGAAAAGGGGGACGTGATCCAGTCCGTAAACGGCCTGGAGATCCGAAACATGGGGGACGTGGTGAACGTGGTAAACTCCCTCATGGGAGGGGATGCCTTTGACGTCCAGGTGCTGAGGGGCGGCCAGGCCGTCTCTCTTAAGTACAACATCCGGTGAGACGGGCCGTGAAAGGGTCGGCAAAAAGAGGCTTTACCCTCGTCGAAACTCTGGTGGCCGTTGCCATCCTGGGGCTTGTGGCTGCAGGCTCATTAAGGCTTTCGGCCATTTCGGCAAAGACCCTCGGAGAAGTCCGGGCCGGCCGGGAGAATCTGGCCCTCCTCAGGAGCTTCCGTCTGAGGGCCTATGGAGGCGGGCTGGAAAACCGGGGCAGGGAGAAGGGCCTCTCCTGGGAGACGGCTCCCTTTTATTTCCCCGGGCAGAGAGGGTTGCCTGAAGGCTACAGCTGCCGGAAAATTACCATCAGACTTGGGCCGGAAAGAGGCGGAGGGGAGCTGTCTCTTTATATTCCGGACCGGGAGACTTGGGGGGAGTTGGAGAAATGATCCGAAAAGGGCTGGTTCTTATTCTGATTTTAATAATTTGCCTGGCCTCAGGGGCGCAGGGACAGACGGCTCATGACGACGAAGCGGCCCTGGTGGAGTCCGCCCGCATGATGAGGGCCTCAGGAAATGCCCAGTTCAACTTCCAGGACGTGGACATGGTCAAGTTCATCCGCTTCATGGCGGAGCTGATGAACGAAAATATCGTCCTCACCCCCGGAGTTAAGGGCTCCATCTCGGTCATCTCCCCTAAGCCCTTCCCGCTGAAGGAGGCCCGGCAGGTGTTTATCTCAGTGCTTGAGATGAACGGCTATACTCTCCAGCAGGGGGCGGGCTTCAGCAAGGTAGTGCCCCTGCAGCCGGGAGCGTCGGCGGAGCCGGAGGTCCGGGCCGGACGGCTCGGGCCGGGAGAGGGAGAACAGACCGTCTCCCAGGTGGTGCCCCTCGACTATGTGAGCGCCGACTTTATCGCCGCAGCGGTGAGCCAGGCGTCGGGCCGGTCGGTGACCGTGCTGCCGGTGGGCCGGGGGGAGGACATCCTCCTCACTGGAAGGGCTACGGACGTAAACAGGGCCGTGGACCTGATAAGAACTCTCGACAGGGCGGACAAGGTATTCAAGTCCAGGACCGTTAAGATCACGAAGGCCTCTCCCGAGATCATTGCAGCTCACCTGGCGAACCTGGCCAAGGTGCCCGGAAGCCCCGTCTTCGGCATGACTGTACTGCCTGATGCCCCCGGAAACCAGATAGTGCTGGCCGGGGAGGACCGGCACATCAACAGGGCGCTGAAGCTCATCGCCGATCTGGATGTCACCCCCAAGTCGGGGGAATTTCACGTCTACAAGCTGGAAAATGCCGACGCAAAGGTGGTGGCAGAGCAGCTTTCAAAGATTCTGTCCGCCCAGGCTTCCCAGGCGGTAAACGCCGAGGGGCGGATTCCCACCACCGTGGTGCCGGACATCCCCTCCAACAGCCTCATCTTCGCCGCTCCCCCCCATCACTTTCAGTCCCTGGTGGAGATCATCCAGAAGATCGATACCCTGCCCCGGCAGGTGCTGCTCCGGGGGCTCATCGCCGAGGTAAACCTTACGAAGCTGGACAATGCCGGCATAGACTGGGCCACCTGGGGCGGGACCGTCACCGGGGACGCAGTGATTGCGGGACAGGCCAATCTTGGCGGAGGCGGGGTGCCGGGGACCATTCTGGACTGGTTCAGGGAGATCTCCAGAGAGGAGACAACCTACAGGACGGGGACCGATGCCCAGGGAAATCCAACTTACGGGCTCAGAAGCGAGCACAGAGGCATGGGCCTTGTCTACGCCTACCTTGATCTGCTGAAAAAATTCGATGCGGTTAACGTGCTCTCCATGCCCCGGCTTATGTGCACCGATAACCAGGAGAGCGAGCTCCAGGTGGGACAGGTCATCCCCCAGCTTAAGGGGAAGCTGTCGGACCTATCCAACCCCAACGCCGTCCAGAGCAGCTACGAGTACAAGGATACGGGGCTCATCCTGAATGTCACCCCCTCCATCCGGAGCGGCAACCTGGTGGCCCTGGAGGTGGAGCAGGTCATCGAGGACGTGCTCACCGCCATGACCGCCGACACCCCCGTAACGGGCAAGCGCAAGATAAGGACAAACGTCATGGTCAGCTCCGGCAACACGGTGATCCTGGGGGGTCTCATCAAGGAAGTGGAAAAGAGCCTCAGGACCAGGGTCCCGGGCCTCTCCTACATTCCCCTTATAGGGGGGCTCTTCACCAGAGCAGTGAAGCAGAAGGAGAAGATAGAGCTCATGATCTTCCTAACCCCCTACATCCTGGAGACCCCCGGCGAGGCGGAGCAGATCACCATAGAAATTGTGGGCGGCGAGCACGGCATGAGCG
>JBMNVK010000037.1:0-19356 GCA_050946755.1 Aminivibrio sp.
CAATCATATATATGATAATCAATCCAATTAGTACTGGCATTATGTATAAGTCATTTCTTTTTTTTCTTATGCTGGCAACTGCAAACACCGCAGGAATATTAGCAATAAGATACCCGAAGGTAGGGGAGAGGATATATTGCATTCCACCACCTTCCGTAAATACTGGAACTCCTGAAAGTCCAATGGCTATATATGCTATTTGAGACAGGAGGGCCGTTCCTGGCTCTAAAGTCAGTCCGGCAAGCAGAATTATCATTCCCTGCAAAGTAATAGGAACTATGGGAAGGGGGATTTTTATGAATGCAGATATAGCCGTCAGGCCAGTAAAAAGGGCTGCGGTAATGAGGTTTTTTGTTTTAATTGCCATTCCCGTCTCCAATATACAGAATTTAAAATATGATCATTGTGTTTTCTTGAGGTTTATTGCATATTCAGAATCAGAAAGAGTATTAACCTATTGACCTTAACTGATGTTCGAGACGAAAGATTTACTTATTCAGATTCTGTCCTAGCCCAGGATATAATTTTTCCGGTATGAAGCCATTCATCCAGCGTGTCATTCATCACTTCTGCATATACTTGGGGAACCCTGCATAAAGCGGTAACTTCTGCCTCGTACGCAATATTAGTGTAATTATCGTCCGTCTCACAGGCCGCAAGGAGCCTTTGTAGATGCCCTGTCATATCATAGGGCATCGTTATCTCATAGGTGTATCGCGGTCGACGCCGACGTCTTCCGGCGGCGTTTAAAGCTTCCTCTGCACAATTTCCATAGGCTTCAATAAGGCCTCTTACACCTAGTTTTGTTCCTCCAAAGTACCTTGTGATGACGATTATGCAGTTAGTGACATCATTCCTGAGAAGAGCGCCAAGGATGGGTTTTCCTGCCGTTCCGGCTGGTTCGCCATCGTCGGAAAAATGCTCCATCACACTTTCATAGCCAATTCTGTAGGCCCAGCAGTTGTGGGTAGCCTGCTTGTGGCTTAACTGAATTTTCTTCAACTTTTCTCTGGCCTCTTCTTCTGAGCGGGGTATTCTTATATGGGATATAAAGCGGGATTTTCGGATCTTGACCTCGATTTCAAGCTCTTTTGCTGGCTCAAAATAGCAGTCAGTCATCCCACATTTCCTTCATTTTCTTGTAGGTTGCATCAAGAGCTTCGGCCACGACTCTTATGCCGGCCACCGACGACATAAAGTTAGTATCGCCATTCCACCTTGGTACGATATGCATATGAAGGTGCCCATCTATTCCGGCTCCAGCAACTTTTCCCAGATTTATTCCCAGGTTAAACCCCTGGGGAGCCATTACTTTTTTCAGCACTGATATGCACTTGGCGCTGAGGAGATGCAATTCAAGCATTTCCTCTTCCGTTAATTTTTCATATTCTGCAGTATGTCGATAGGGAGCCACCATCATATGTCCCGGGTTATAGGGGTAGGCATTGAATATGACAAAGCAGGTATTGCCTCTAGCCAGGATTAATCTTTTTTCATCGTTATTTTCTGGTGGAAAATCACAGAAAATGCAGCCCTGAGGATCCTGAGAACTTTGTATATATGCCATTCTCCAGGGAGCAAATATATGCTTCACGGTTTATCCTCCTTCCTCTTTGTTATCTTTTTTAAAGTTTGATTGACAGACAGCCATGCTTGCCATAGGCCGAATGCAACTATGATCAAAAGTACGGAAAGGTTTATCAAGGGGGGATAGTTCAGCGCCTCCAATTTTTTGGCAACGAACAGGCCAATCAGTACGAAGCCTGCCAAAAGTACTGACGCGGATATTATTTTTGCGAATATTGCGATGTCTTTAAGGGTTTTCTTCTTCATTTATTTCCCGGGAAATAATTCATCGCCCTTTTCCTGGATCAGCCTCAAAAATGAGTCCGCCTGGTCTTTATCAAATCCCTCTATGGATATTCTCATTCTGTCTGGCTTTCCAGACACCTTTATGGTCAGGCCTATTGTCCTCATGAAGGAGTGGAGCGGCTCAGGGACATGAAAGACAGGTCTTCTGCGTCGGGATACCACAGGGGTCTTCATTTTAGTCCTTCTGACAGCCTCTTCCAGCTGACGAACGGACATTTTCCGCTCCTCTGCCGCCTGGGCAAGAGTTATCATCATGTCCTCAGATTCAAGAGAGAGAAGGGCGCGGCAGTGTCCTTCCGACAGCAGATTTTCATTAAGCATGTGCTTTATGACGTCTGGCAGGTGGAGAAGACGGAGCTTGTTGGTGAGTGCAGTTCGGCTCCATCCAATACGCACTGCAGCTTCTTCCTGGGTCAGTGAGTGATTTTCCAGGAGCTCTTTTATGGCCACTGCAATATCCAGGGGAGACAGGTCTTCCCTTTGAATGTTTTCAACCAGGGCTATCTCACGAAAATCTCTTTCAGTCCCTTCTATTACTCTTACAGGAACTTCATTGAGTCCCGCCGCTTTTGCGGCTCTCCATCTTCTCTCACCTGCTACGATCTGAAAATTGTCATTTTCCGCCTCTCTTACTATCAGGGGTTGCAGGACACCGTGAGCCCTTATGGAATCCGCAAGGGAATCAAGGGCACTTTCGTCCATATCCTGCCTTGGCTGAGCAGGATTAAGCACGATTTTTTCAACGGGCAGCGAAGTAATCTCTGCTCCTCCAGCAACCTCCCTGACAACCTCGTCGGAGGGAGGAGTTATAAGAGCTCCAAGTCCTTTCCCTAGGGCGCGCCCTTTAGCCACAGCTCCGACACCTCCTTTGCAAGATCTTGATATGCCTGGGCCCCCGCTGAGGAGGGATCGTAATATCCGATAGGCTCACCATGGCTGGGAGCCTCAGAAAGTCTGACATTGCGGGGTATGATGGTATTAAAGGCCAGCCTGCCGAACTGACGCCTCACCTCTTCGGCAACCTCATTGGAGAGCCTTGTTCTGGAATCGAACATAGTAAGGAGCACACCGCTAATATCAAGACGGGAATTAAGGCTTTCCCTTACAAGGCCTATGGTCTTTGAGAGCTGACCAACTCCTTCCAGGGCATAGTACTCGCACTGAATGGGTATTATCAGTCTGTCCGACGCCACAAGAGCGTTGATCGTAAGCATTCCCAGGGATGGCGGGCAATCAACAATTGCAAGATCAAATCCTTCAAGTGAGCTGATTCGGCGTCTTAACCTTGTCTCCCTGCTTATCAGACTGGCAAGTTCTATTTCGGCTCCTGCCAGGTCTATAGTGGAGGGGATCAGAGAGACTCCTTCCCACCGGGTATACAAAAGGGCATCTCTGGCTTCTACATCGCCTAAGAGGACATCATAAAGACTTACACTGAAATCCCCGGGAGCAACTCCCAGTCCGCTGGTGCAGTTAGCCTGCGGATCCGTGTCCACAACCAGAACCGAGTATCCCATGCGGCCGAGTTCTGCGGCCAGGTTTACGCAAGTGGTTGTCTTTCCAACTCCGCCCTTTTGGTTAGAAACTGTGATGATCTGCATTATGGGCGTCACCTCCACCAAAATTTTTTTGACGCCATCCCTGTTTTGCGGGGGAATTCAGGAGGGCAGGGACCGCTTTTTTGCCACAGAAGCAGAAAGCCGGATTTTGACTGATTGGTGTAGGGGAGTATGGCGGGCTCGTCAAAGCCGAGTCTATGCCATTTCCCCTTAAGGGGCGCCAGTTCTTCGGCATATTTTGGCCCCTTCATGGCCAAGGCTCTTCCGCCCTGCATTACCAGGGGAGAAAGGAATTCGGCCAGTATACCTGTCTCAGCCACTGCCCGGGCTCCGGCAAGGGCAAAGCTTTCCCGTTCGGATAAGGCAAATTCCTCGCATCTTCCCCATGCCACCCTTACATTTGTAAGCTCCAGGGCGGAGCTTATCTCTTCCATGGCTGCGCACTTCTTTTTTGTACTGTCCAGGAGGGTAACTTCAAGTTCGGGCCTCAAAATGGCCCACACCAACCCGGGAAGGCCTCCGCCGGACCCCACGTCTATTATCCTCCCCTGCGGAGGCAGACAGGGAACTGTGAACAGACAGTCTTCCACATGGTCCTTCCATATAGTCTCTGCATCCGTAGGCCCTGTCAGCCGTACTTTACCTTCATAGGAAGTCAGCAGTTCTGTATATTTTCTGAGGGCCGCCCTTTGCGGCCCGGAAATCTTTTGATCCATGAATGACAGGACACCGCCTTTCCATAACATACTGACCCAATTAAAAGCATTATATACCCTTACTCTTAATACCGCCCCTTCCCCAGACCCTCCCTGAAGGATAGAATAGCACCGGGGGGAATGCCGTTGAGACTTTACCAGGAGCTTCAGGAAAATCTGCTCTCTGCCCGGCAGGGGGAGCTGGACGCTCTTATACTCAGCTGGAAGGGAAGCATTGCAAAGTTCAGGGACGGCCGGTGGGGGATGGGAGCGGTTCCCCCGGAGGGCGCCGGGGTGCTTTCCACAAGGGAGGATCATACCCGGGATATGCTCTCCTTCGACTCCCGGGAGCTGGCGAAGCTGATTGTTTCACCCTATCCCCAGGAGTTTGCTGCCGCTACGGCGGTCGCTTCAGCCCTGGCTCCTCCCCGGGGAGGAGAGCCCCTGGAAGCTCTTCTCTCCGCACCGGGGAAGGAGAGGGTAGTACTCATTACCCCGGATCCCTTTGTGGTGGATTTTCTAAGGGACTGGAACTGGCAGATTTCGATTTTTGACGACAGCAGAAAGGGGCGGAATATCTTTCCCGAGTGGACTGCCTCGCAACATCTGGGAGGGGCAGGATGGCTATGGATCACAGCCGAATGCTTCCGCACCCGCGCTTTCTTTACCTATCTACCCTGGCTCAAAGCAAAGAAGATCGTTCTGCAGGGCCCCGGCATACCTTTTCTGCCGGAGGTATACGGCAGGGCGGGAATATCCCACCTGGTCCTTCCTGATACAGCAGGGACAGACCCCGAAATCCCTTTCAGGCATATCTGCGCCGGCGGATCCCCCTGGAAATGCCCTGACCTGCCCTGGCGGGTTTTCAGTCTCTCCCCTGGGGAGGCATAAGCAATGGCACGGCTGATCTTCAAGCTGGCGCCCCTTTTTCTGGCGGCATTCATCTCGCTCTTTTCGGCCCTGAAAGGGCCTACCCATGACGACCGCCTGAAAGAACTGGGCATTACCGTAAGCGACGGCGATACTATCACCCTCCACTCCGGAGGGGAGAAAACCAGAGTGCGGTACCTGCTTATAGATACCCCGGAGCTTCACCACCCCAAAAAACCGGTGGAAGAGCTTGGGAATGAGGCCTCCGCTGCCAACAAAAAACTGCTCGCAGCAGGACCCATAAGACTGGAATATGATACTGAGCGTACCGACAAGTACGGAAGGACCCTTGTCTACATCTGGACACCATCCCCTGATGGAGAGATCATGATAAACGAGGAGCTCGTAAAGCAGGGATTTGCCCTGCCCATGATAATCGCTCCCAACGGCAAATACGCAGACCGGATTTTTGCAGCCATGGAGGATGCCGCCGACAACAGACAAGGCCTGTGGGGTCTTCTTGAGAAGAGAATTTTCACGTACGCTCAGGTATGGGCGGAATCCACCCTTCTCGCCGGGACCTTCCTTACTGTAGATATGACGGTCGAAAAAGTCCAGAGAAAAGGGAGAAGGATAATTGTCTCTGAGGGAAGATTCTCCCTTGCAGCCTACAGGGATGAATTCACGGAAGGGCTTCTGGATCTTAAAAAGGGAGACAGAATTACTGCCCGGGGGCAGATAGTCCTGTCTGCTCTGGGATGTGAAATGCCTATTGTCTCGACCTTTCAGATCGCCCCTTCTATTACGTTCTGAGATCTTAAAAAGCTTATAGTGCCCCGGCAAAAAGTGTCCACATCCATACAAGTTATCCACAAATTGCGTTTTCAAGGCCTTTTATGCGCCTTTTTACGGGGTTATCCACAGACTTTTCCACATATCCACATTTCCACATCAATCCACAGGTCACTATATGCAGTCAAAACAGAGCTGATTTTTTTAACTGAACAGATCAGTAATCCTGCTCTGGCAATTGTGCCTGTTTTTTTCTATTGTTCAATGGGCCCCAATCAGGTATATAATAGCGTCAGGTCCGCTATATACCTAAAGAAGAGACGGCCGAAAGGAAAATGCAATGACTTTTAATAAAAAGAAAGCTGCCCTTTTTGCCTTGCCGGCAGTGGGACTTTTGGCCTTAGCGCTGTTTTTTTTCAGCGGGCAAAACGCAGGGGTTGATTTTTTCAGGACCACCCTTGAAAAAACAATAACCGGCTTTCCCGGCTGGAGCCTTGAGGCTGATTCCTACGTCGGAAACCCTTTCGCAGGCTTTACTGCCCAAAACGTGAGAATAAGCTATAAAGACGAAGAAATTGCCGGGGCCGGCAGCCTCTCTGTCTCCCTTTCTCTTATATCCCTCCTCGGAGGCTCCTCCGGAATTGAAAAAGTTACAGTTAAAGAGGCCTTCCTGTCCGCGTCAGAGCTGTTTGAAGCAATAAAAGACACGGATATACCCCCTGATTCAGGAGGGGTATCGGGAGATCTTCCGGTAGTCGTCCTTGCGCCTACCCGGATCTTCACTCCCATGGGAACTCTTAGAGCCGATATTCTCCGGCTGACGCCGGGGCAGGATACGGTTACCTTTGACGGCAAGGGAACCTTCCTGGGGACTCATGTGGAGGCGGGAGGCTCTTTGGCCGTCGAGAACTCGATTCTGCTCACCGACAGCTTTCTAAGGGCCGGAGACGCAGTGGCCTCCCTCTCTGGCGAGGCCTTTCCCCGCTTTTATCTTGAGGGGACGGCTGAAAGCCTGAATCTGAAAAAATTATCGGCCCTTCTGTCTCTTCCTGTAAGCATGGAGGGGGTCATCTGCTCCACCATTACGGCAAGCCGCCCCGGGGGCAAGCTGCTGGTATCAGGTGAAGGAGAGATAGAGAAGGGGAATATAGGCGGACTTCTCACGGAAGGCTCATTCCTTTGGTCCGCTGACGAAAAAAGAGCCACTGTTTCCCCTTTGGAGGCCAGAATTTTTTCATCTCCCGCTGAAGGGAGCCTCTCCGCCTTTTTTGGCGCCGTCCCCCTTGCTGAGATCAACCTTGGACTGAAGGATGTGGATTTCGAGGAATGGACCAGCTTTTTCTCCTGGCTGTCCTTCGGAAAAGGCAGCCTCTCCTCCCTAAGGATAGATTTAAGCGGCCCCTTTGACAGGCTGGACGGAGCCGTCTCCTTTAATTCACCCCAAGCCGTCCTCCAGGGCTTTCCTGTTACGGACCTGGCGGGCAGACTGGATCTGAAGGACGGCAGAAACATCCATGTTAAAGCCTCCGGCGCATGGCTGAAATCTCCCTTTTCCGCTGCAGCCCAGGTTACGCTGGATGAACAGGACCGTACAGAGACCCTCCTTTCCGTGAAATCGGAAAAGCTTGATCTTAAAACTGCCGGCGGTGCTTTTATGCAGGGACTGGAGATCTCCGGAACCGGCACGGGAAGCCTTGATGTTAAGTATCCCTTTGAGGGAGAAATGACCCTTTCAGGCGCCCTGGCGGCCCCCAAACTGTCCCTTGCAGGCATCAATGCCGGAAAGTTTACGGCATCCTTTTCCATCGAAAAGGACATCCTCAGGCTGAGCAAGGCGGCCCTCTCCCTCCCCTGCGGAGGAGCTGTTTCCGGCAAAGGCTCCCTGACAGGCCTCTCCCGGGACAAGCCCGTGCTGGATCTTGACGGAGAGGGGAAGAACATCGGATGGGCCTTCATCGAATCCCTTGCCCTGCCCGGCGCTTCGCTGGGGGCTTCAGGCACGGCCTACCTCCGCTGGTCAGTCCATTCCCCGCTGGCGGACCCTGTGGCAGAGTTTCATCTTCAGGGAGCCGACGCTCCCCTGCTTCCCGCTCTTCCTCTGAGGAACATCGCCCTCAGGGGCCGCATCTCACAAAAAGAGATTGCCCTTTCTGAGGGCTCCGCCGCCCTATGGGGAGGGAGAGTCAGGCTTTCAGGCAAGGCTGCCACGGGAGGCAAGAAGCCTGCCCTTGACTTCAGGGGCGATTTTACCGGTCTAGCCCTGCCGGAAATCATGGCAGCATCAGGTTTTGCCCGCGAATCTGCCTCTGGCACTCTGAGCGGGGAGTTCGGTCTTGCCGGCAGGGGCGATGCTCCATCCCTGTCGCTGAGTGCCGCAGGAGAGGAGCTTTCCATCGTCGGCATTCCTCTCAAGGCAGCAAGAGCAAGGGCAGAAGGAGTTTTGCCCGGCATAAAGCTAACCTCCTTCACAGCAAGGGCATTCAACTCAGATCTGTCTGCAGAAGGCACAGCTGAACTTAAAAGGAACGGAAATGTGAATTTTTCCGCTGCAATTTCGGAGCTGGACCTCAGAGAGCTCGCGTCAATCCTTCTTCCTGGGTCAGCCCTCGGCGGAAAAGTGACCGGAAAGGCGACATTAAAAGGAAGTCCGGGCAAGCCCCTCTCCCTGACCTTTTCAGGAACCTCCCCTCTTGTAACCCTTCACGGCCTGTTGGCAGAAAAAGTAGCCTTCTCCCTCAGGCCTGACGGGAAAGGAAGCTACTACCTCAGCGGGGAGGGCAAGGTGGGGGAGAGCATTTTGTCCGCAGAAGGGCAGCTGGTGCTGACTGAAGAGGGGTCAGAAATTTATCTGAAAAACAGCCGCAAAATAGACCTGGGGGCAACGGCAGCAGGCCTTTCAGCCCAGGCTTCGGGAATAATTGCAGGGGAGGCTGATTTTACCGCAAAAGGCATATTCAGAGGGGAGAGCCCCCTATGGGAGGGCAAAATCACCTCCGAAAGGGTCGGATTTTACAATACGGAGATTAACAGTGTGGATCTGCCCTTTGTCTGGAAAGAGGGCAGGGTGACCATACCCCGGGGAATCGCAGACTACCACGGAGGCGCAGCCTCTTTCTCCGGCTCCGCCGATACGGGAGCCATGCGGTGGGAAGGGGAGCTGACCGTTAAGGGCATGGACCTTGCCAAGGCCACTGAAAAAATACTTGGAGACAGGGGCTCTGTAAAGGGAGAGGCCGACCTCACAGTAAAGGGCAACGGGACCGGCGGCATGGTGGGTATGGTGTTCGGCAGCGGACGGTTGTCGGCCAAAGAGGGCTCCCTGTCCGGCTTTGACGCCCTTAAAACCGTATCGGATTCAGGAACGGTCAACTTCAGCTCGGTACTGGCCAGCTTCAACCTGGATGGAAGGAGCATCTTCCTTCTTCCCGGAAGCCGGGTCTCTGCTCCTGTTGGAGACAGCATCTACAGATATTTTACCGCCAGCGGATCCCTGGGGTGGGGCAGCACCCCTCTGGACCTTAAATGCGGAGGAGACATAAACGTCAGAGCCCTGAACGCCTTCCTGGGAGCCCTGCAGGGGATCATTGCAGTGGACGGGAATCCTCTGACGGATCCGGCATTTCTGCAGAAATTTCTCACCGGCCTTCTCGGCGGCATGTCCGTCAGGGATTTCCGGGAGACCACCTTCAATCTTAAGGGAACCTGGGATTCCCCCATGCTTACAGACCTGAAGGTAACCTCCGCCGCCGCTCCGGCAGCTATTCCCAGACCAGACGGACCGGGCAGGAATGAAACTCAGATCAAAATAAGAGTGGAAATTCCTACCGGAGAGGGAAAGGAGACCGGCTCAAGTACGGAGGACCAGGTAAAAAAACAGCTTCTCGAAAATATAATGAAGCAGATCATACGGCCCGGGGGCGAGGACCATGACCCCGTAAACTGACGGGGATACTGATGACCTTAGCCGTAATGTAAGGTATAATTCTTTAACAATAATCAGAAATTGAGGGGGCTTTATAGTATGAAATTCCGTCCTGAAGTAAAACCGTTTCTTTATGCATCAGCAGCTTTCGGAGCTGTCATGGTTCTTCTGTTTCTGCTCTTCGGGGTCTCCTGGGGGACATCCCTTTTCTTTGGACTGCTGCTGGCCAACATCTCTGCCGGCTACATGCTCTTCTTCTTCAGGGATCCGGACAGGGCCACGCCATCCGACCCCGGCCTCATCGTAGCTGCGGCAAGCGGCAAACTGGCCAGGATTACAGAGATCTACGAAGGAGAGTACCTCAAGACAGACACCATAAGGATCAGCATCTTCCTCAGCCTTTTCGACGTCCACGTCAACCGCTTTCCCATCGGGGGCAAATCCTCCTTCCTGGGCTATTTCCCGGGTAAAAGGCTTTTCACCTTCGATGAAAAAGCCTCGGACGTCAATCAGCACAACTCCATCCTGGTGGAGGGAGAGGGCACTGCCTGTCTCATACGGCAGATTGTGGGCCCCGTATGTCGCCGGGTTGTCTACTGGCTCAGGCCTGACAGGGCCGTAACCGTAAGAAGAGGTCAGCGTTTCGGCATGATGAAGTTCGGATCCAGGCTGGATATGTACTTCCCCAAGGGCAGCATTGAGATGCTTGCCCAGGTAGGAGAGCAGCTTACCGCCGGCACTACGATCATCGCCAGGATAGTGGGCGCTAAAGACGAGTAGGAAGAGAGGAAGAAAATGACAAAAGACCAGCTCCGCAAGCTCCGGGCAAGCGCAAGCTGGCGCCGGATAGTCCCCTCTCTTGTCACTCTATCGGCGCTGTTTTTTGGTTTTACGGCCATACTGACCACCCTGGAATCCATGAGGCTGAGCTCCCCCCACCTCCTCGCCCGCTCGGCCCAATACATAATGCTGGCCCTAATACTGGACGGACTGGACGGCAACCTGGCCCGGTGGCTCAAGGGCACCACTGATTTCGGAGCGGAGCTTGACACCTTTGTGGATTTCACCGCCTTCGGAGCGGCGCCTGCGGTACTTATCTACGCCCTCATGCTTCAGGGGGCAACCCCCTGCTGGAGGGTGATTCTGCCGGCCCTTATAGTTTTTTCAGGGGCCCTCCGCCTGTCAAAGTTCAGGCTCAAGGACCCGCTGCGGGGGCAGGGAGGCTTCATCGGGCTTCCCATAACCGTAAACTCCTCATGGATTGCCCTTTCCGTCTTTGCGGCGCTGGTGCTCAAGCCCGGGGAACCCATTCTCATAACCGGCCCCCTGGCGGCAGCCTTTCAGATACCCATACTTATCATGATCGGCCTGCAGCTCTCAAACCTGCGCTATCCAAAGCCCTCAAACAAACCCCGGTATTTCGCCCCGGCGGTGATGGTGGTCCTTCTGCTGTGGATTTTGAGCGAAATTTCCGCCGCCTGGATAGCCACCCTCCTCGCCCTGGGATGCCTGGGCTATGTACTGTCGGGCCCGACCATCCACAAACGCTCGGCCCTGAAGAGGCCCGGCCTGTAGCTGCCCATGAAGGCCATAGGGGTGGATCTGGGAGGACACAGCATCACCGCCGCACTGGTGGAAAACGGCCTGATCCTCAGCCGCCTCTCAACCCCGACGGGTGACCGCAAACCCGAAACAGTAGTTGCAAAAATCTCCGGCATGATCAAAAAGCTTGGTGCAGGCATCAGGTACCCCGTGGGAGCAGGTATCCCCGGGGTGCTTGATGCGGCCCGGGAAAAAACTCTTATCATGCCCAACTTTCCAGGCTGGGAGGATATACCCCTGAAGGCCATTCTGTCCGATGCGGCAGATCTCCCCGTCATCATTGAAAACGACGCCAACTGCCATGCCCTGGGAGAGGGCTGGATAGGCGCCGCTGCCGGGCTAAGCGACTTCATCCTTCTGGCCCTGGGGACAGGCATAGGAGGGGGCATGGTGATCGGGGGCCGTCTGGTCAAGGGTTTTCACGGCATGGCAGGGGAGCCGGGGCATATGGCCATGGGCTCGAAAGAGCTCTGCGGCTGCGGTTCCCGGGGACATCTGGAGGCCATAAGCGGAGCAGATGCCCTGGAACGGCAGGCCATGGCAAGGGGCCTGCCCGCCGACCTTAAATACCTCTGGACCCGCATCGAAGACCCCGAAGTCTTCCCTCTCTGGGACAGAGCCCTCGACTGCCTGGCCAGGGCCATAGCCTCGGCGATCCACCTCATCGACCCCCAGGCGGTAATCCTTGGGGGAGGGCTCAGCCGGGGGAAAGGTTTCCTGCAGCGCCTCACGCCGAGAGTAACCGCCTGTCTGGCCCCTCCCTTCAGAAGCACTCTTGACCTCAGACTCAGCACCCTGGGAGATGACGCCCCTGTAATCGGCGCAGCAGCTCTGGCCCTTAGGCAGCAGACGGCCGGCGGGCCGATTTAAATCCCTTCACAGCAGACCTCAGAGCCATCCCTAACTCTTCATCTCGTTAATTGACTTATTTTTTGCATGATCTATAATGCAGGAAACCCTGCCTTATGGATACGTTTAACGTATACATAAATTCAAATCCGGGAGACATGCAGATGGGTCAAAAGATTCCTCAGGCTGAAGAACGGGCATTTCAAACTCTATTTGAACTTATTCGCACCCATAAAATCCGTCCGGGAGAAAGAATTTACGAGACCGATCTCGCTGAGCGGTTCGGAATGAGCCGCACGCCTCTGCGGGCCGCCCTGATGCGGCTTGTCACCGAGGGAGTGCTGTCAAAATCCCCCGGAAGAAGAGGGTATGCTCTGCCTCATCTTACAGGCAGGGACATGAAAGAGGTGTTTTTTGCCAGAGCCGCCCTGGAGGGCATGGCCGGCTTGCTCCTTGCCCGCGGCTGCTCCGATGAAGCCGCGGCAGAATTGGACGGCATCATCCTCCGGCAGAAGGAGCTCCTCCGGACAGGGGTAAAAATGGGGGAGTACGCATCTTTGAACGGACACTTTCACTTTGCGCTGATTGAACACGCCGGCAACGAATATATAGAAAGATGCTTCAGCCCCATCTACTGGCGCTCCATCATGTACACCCTTCTCTACGCCACATTTTACACCGGAAATGAGGCGGAAGCCCTCCATCATCCCCGCCGGCCAAGCTGGGAACAGCATAAAGAGATACTGGAGGCCATAAAATCCGGAGACGGGGAGAATGCCAGGAGGATAATTGAAGCCCACGTACTGGAAAACTGCAGCTACTGGAGGGAGGGGATCGGGCAGGAATAGCTGCGCCTCAGCAAGACATTCGAGCATTGACCGCAGGGAGGTTTTTGAATGCCGCAAATTTGTTCGCAGATTACTTTTTTTTACTACAAAGACTTTGAGAGGGCCCGGGATTTTTACGAACGGATCATGAAATTTGAACTTGTGGACGATCAGGGAACCTGCCGGATCTACAGGGTCCACGGCAGCGCTTTTTTTGGCATAGTGGACGAAAATCACGGCCACTGTTCCGCTCCCAGAAGCGAGAGCACCGTTCTGCTGACTCTGGTTACAGACGATGTAAAAAAATGGTGGGACTATCTCCACAAGGAAAAAGTAAAAATAACCTCTGAATTCCTTTCCAAACCGGAGATTCAAATTGAAGCCTTCTTTTTTGAGGACCCGGAAGGGTACGCTCTGGAGGTTCAGTCCTTTCTTAAGCCAGAGCTGAAAAAGGTCTTTGGGCAGAAACAGCCGTAATATAGCTGACCGCAATATTCTCAGATACATACCACGAGGAGGTTCTATGATATGAAAATGTTAAGAACTATGGCGGCAACAGCGGCGATCCTTCTTTTGGGAACTGCGGCCTTCGGGGCAGTTCAGCTCAATTTCTCCACCGGCTCCATGGGCGGTGGATTCTACGCCATCGGCGGCGGCCTTGCCGACTACGTCACTAAAAACGTGCCCGATGTAGAAATTACCGCCGTTACATCAGGAGGAGTGAACGAAAACATCAACCGTCTCGACTCAGGCCAGGCCGAGCTGGGGCTCCTGAATACCATCGACACCCCCCTTGCCTTCGAGGGCAAGCCCCCCTACAAAAAGGAGTTCAACAAGATGCGGGGCATGGGCATCCTCTACCTTCAGTACGGACAGCCCTTCACCCTGGCGTCCACGGGGATAAAAACCTACCTGGATCTCAAGGGCAAGGTGGTATGCGCCGGCTCTCCCGGTGGCTCCATGCACCAGCAGTTCTTCGACTGGGTCCGGGCCCACGGCTTGGATCCGGACAAGGACTTCAAAAAAGTGGTCTATCTGCCGGCCCGGGAGGCCATGGAAGCTCTGAAGGCAGGCCAGGTGGACGCCGTCATGGAGGTATCCACCCTCCCCACCCCCACCATCTCCGAACTCGCCCTCACCCACGATCTTGTCCTGATAACCTTTGCCCCCGGCTACAGGGAAAAGCTGACCGAGGCAATGCCCCAGTACCTCCCCCTGACCCTCCCCGGCGGTACCTATAAGGGAGTGGACGGAGACGTGGAGACGGTGGGGTCCGGCGCTATGTGGGGCGCCAGAGAGGACGTGGACGAGGACGTAATCTACGAGATAGTCAAGGCGGCCTACAGCCCCTCGGGTCTGGAGTACATGGGCAAGGTCCACGCAGCGGGCAAAGGCATGTCCCTTGAAAACGCCGCCCGATGGACCCCCATTCCCCTCCACCCCGGGGCGGAGAAGTTCTTCAAAGAAGCGGGAGCGCTTAATTAGTTAGGGTCCATCCGTTCAGGCATCGCCGGGCGCCGCGTTGACCGCAGGCGCCCGGCTTTTTGAAAGGAGTCTCTTTTATGGAGAAGAACATTCCAGCCCCTGAGTCTTCGGCAGCAGAACGATCCTTTTCCGGCCTGCCTCTCCGGCTTGTAAACTTCGGCCTCGCCCTGCTGTCCTCTCTTATTCTCTACTGGACCGTGTTTATCGGGACGGACGTAGTTATCAAGCACGTCCTCTTCCTTTTAACCGTCTGCATTCTAACCGCCATAATCTACCCCTTCTCCCGAAATCTGCGCAGGAGACGCTTCTCCCTCGGCATGGACGCCATAGTCATCATCCTTGCCCTTGCAGCCTCCGCATACGCCATGTACGACTACAACGAGCGGTTCATGCGCCTGGGCAGCCTGGAGCCCATGGACGTAATCATGGGCACGGCGATGATTATCGTCGCCCTCGATATAGGCCGCAGGGTCATAGGATGGGCGCTGACCTCCGTATCGCTGGTGCTGCTGGCCTACGCCTTCTTCGGCCATCTCATCCCGGGGGCCTTCGGTCACAGGGGGGCCGACCTGGCAGGCGTAGTAAACAGCATATACGCCGGTTTGGAGGGATTTTACGGCCTGTCCGCCCGCATGATGATCCTCTACGTAGCCCCCTTCATAATATTCGGCGCGTTCCTTGAAAAAACCGGCGCGGGAGAGTTCTTCATCCGTCTCGCCTTCGCCATGACAAAAAACACCGTGGGAGGCCCGGCGAAAGCGGCGGTCATCGGAAGCGCCATGGTGGGCTCCATCTCGGGCAGCGCCATCGCCAACGTCTCGTCTACGGGAGTATTTACCATCCCCATGATGATCAAGGTGGGATACAAGCCTCACGTGGCGGGAGCTGTGGAGGCGGCTGCGTCCACCGGCGGGCAGATAATGCCGCCCATCATGGGGGCTATCGCATTTCTCATGGCGGAATTTACCCAGATACCCTACATCACCATCGCCATGATAGCCACGACGCCGATCCTTCTCTACTTTACAACCGTGTTCCTTTTCATCCACTTCGAGGCTAAAAAATACAACATCGGACGGGCCAGAGGGGAACAAATCGAACCGGTTAAAGAAGTCCTGAGGGACGGATGGCACTATTTCTTCGCCCTTATCCTTATTGTAGTTGTAATGGCCATGGGCTACGCCCCCGGAACGGCGGCCCTGGCCGGAATATGCGCCCTTCTGCTGACCCACGTCTGCAAGACCAGAAAAATCGACGTCAAAAACTTCTACGAATGCATGGTCCTCGGCGGAAAATACCTGCTGAGCATAGGAAGCCTGACGGGCTGCATCGGCATCATTCTCTCCGTCGTAGGCCTCACCGGAGTGGGGCTTAAGTTCTCCTGGTTCTTCTCCGCCCTCTCCCGAGGCAGCCCTTTCATCGCTATTATCCTGGTATGCCTTATATCCACCGTCCTCGGGATGGGCCTTGCCAGCAGCGCCGCCTACATCATAACGGCCATATCTGTGGGGCCGGCCCTTCTGGACATGGGCTTCCCTCTTCTTATAGCCCACTTCATCATGATCTGGTTCAGCATTAACTCAGAGATCACTCCCCCTGTAGGACTTGCGGCCATCGTAGCGGCGGGCATTGCGAAGGCGGATCCGTGGCGCACCATGTTCACCAGCTTTAAATTCTCCAAGGGCCTGTACATTCTGCCCTTCCTTTTTTATTACCGGCCTGAGATATTGCTGCAGGGCTCTATACTTGATTTCGCCTTGACCACGGTCATCGTGATGATGGCCCTTACTAGCCTGGCCGCAGCCATAGAGGGGTACTTAAGCGCCCCTCTATTTTTGTACGAAAGGGTGCTGCTTGTCCTTTGCTCCGTTCCCCTCTTCCTCCCCGGAAGACACTGGGACGCCCTGGGAGTCGGCATCTTCTTCCTGGTTTTCATTCTCCAGAAACGAAGGGCTCATTCTGAGCCCGCTCTGGAAGAGGGGTCCTTCGATGATGTAAAATAGGAATGATTCAACTATTTCATCTGAACGGAGGAGGTACCATGAAGGGCATTCTAGAAGAAGCGAATGCAATGGGTCCTCAGATCACTGCCTGGCGAAGAGATCTTCACCAGATTCCCGAGCTGGGGCTTGAAACCCCCGAAACTTCCGCCTATATCCTTCAGGAACTTAAGAAAATGGGCGCAGAGGACATCAAAGAAAAAATTGGCGGGTGGGGAGTAGCCGCCCTTGTAAAGGGGACCCTTCCCGGCAAAATCCTGGCCATAAGGGCCGACTGCGACGGTCTGCCCATAGTGGAGGAGACGGGCTTTCCCTTCGCTTCGAAGAACGGCCGCATGCACGCCTGCGGCCACGACGCCCACACCGCCATGGCCCTGGGGGCCGCAAAGCTCCTAATCGCCCATAAAAACGAGCTGGCGGGCACGGTTAAGTTCATCTTCCAGCCCGGGGAGGAAAACGTTAAGGGCGCAAAGGCCATGATCGACGACGGCGTAATGGAAAACCCCGCCCCCGACGCCCTTCTGGGCCTCCACACCGGCTGCCTCTGGAAGGAGGCGGGCCCGGGGGAGATCGGCGTGCGCTACGGCGCCCTCATGGCGGCGGTGGACCGCTTTCAGATCACCTTCAGGGGCAAGGGCGGCCACGGCGCCACTCCCCACCTGGCGGTGGACCCCGTCACCATGGCCTCCGCAGCGGTGATGGAGCTTCAGACCATCATCAGCAGGGAGCTTTCGCCCCTCGACCCGGCGGTGCTAACCATCGGCCGCATTGCGGGGGGAACGACCTTCAATGTCATAGCTGAGGAGTGCGTCATCGAGGGCACGGTCAGAACTCTCAGCCCCGAAACAAGGGCCTTCATGGAGGAGCGAATCCGGGCCCTGGCCTCCCGGACGGCGGAGGGGATGAGGGGCTCCGCCGTTGTGGAGTACGACGCCGGACCTCCGCCCCTGATCAACGACCCCGAGTTCACCAGAAAATTCCAGGACTTTGCCGCAGCCATGCTGGGGGCAGACAGGGTAAAGGAGATAGCCGAGCCCACCCTGGGCGGAGAGGACGTAGCCTACTTCCTCGAAATGGTTCCCGGGACCTTCTTCGCTCACGGCTCTTGCAATCCGGAAAAGGGCCAGATTTACCCCCATCACAACCCGAAGTTTGATATAGACGAGGACACCCTTCCCCTGGGAAGCGCCCTCTTCGCGGGATTCGCCCTCAGCTGGCAGAAATAGGGGGGAATCAGGAGGCCATCCTACTCCGGGGCGAGGCCCATTTTGACTGGGATTTATTTTTCTGCCGTCAAATCTGATCTTTGAGCAAACTCAGGGCAAAGGAGGATCGCCATGAAAACTTTCTCATCCCGAAGGGACTATTACTCCAGGAAGATAGACTTTTTCTTCCGGCGCCCCTATGTGGAGGCCGCCCTTATCGTCCTGATCGGGGCATCCATTCTGGCAGCGATAGCGTCCCTTTTATTCGACGACGACCTTCTGGAGGGGCTGAACATCGCCTTCTCCGTCCTCTTTGCCGCAGAGCTGACGGCGCGGTACATAACCTACGAAGGACGGGGCAGGGACTACCTGCGGGACTGGTGGATGGACTGGGCGGCCACCATCCCTTGGGATATTCTGCTCGTTTTCATGTTTCCCGGGGGCGGCGCTTCCATGCTGCGCCTGCTTCGTCTGCCCAGAATCTTCCGGCTGCTGCGGTTTCGCAGGATCAAGAGGTCCGAAGGCGCCCGGTGGGCCTCCTACCGGTTCCGCCGCCTTATGGAGGTGTCCATCTGGCGGCAGTCCCTGACGCTGCTGCTGGTCTCCCTGGTCTTCGTTTGGTTTTTCACCCTGCTGCTGGACAGAGCGGGGATGACCTCCGAGCACGGGGGCAATTTCTGGTTCTCGCTGATCACCATGATCAGCTCCGACAGCATCTTCGAGATGGCGGGGCAGGATTCCATGGTGAAGGGGCTGGTGCTGCTGCTCTCCTTCATCGGCATAATCCTGTTCAACGGCATCCTGATCGCCATCATCATAGGAAAGCTAATGGAGCATCTGGAGAAGATGAAGGACGCGGGGGAGGTGCGGGAGCGGGGGCACATTATCCTGCTGGGTTGGAACGAATGCATCCCCCACATCCTGAACGAGCTTGAGTCCTTCTGCGTATCAGAGAGAAAGCCGCCGGTGAAGGTGGTGGTCATGGGGGAGACCCCTCCTCACTCCTCGGGCTGGGGGCTGGCGTCCAGCCCCTATGTCAAGGTTATCACCAGGACGGGAAGCTTCCAGAACGAAGAGGCTCTTGAGCGGATCTCCGCCCATAAGGCCACCGCTCTGGTTGTGCTCGGCGAGAACTCCGACGACAAGAAGCTCTCGGAGCGGCTTAACGACCCCATAGTCACCCGGACGCTCCTCTCCTTCGAGACCCTGCTGGACGACAAAAAGCAGAGCCGCAGGGGCGCCGCCGCCCCCGTTACCATTCTGAACTATCTGGACCTGGGCAACAGCCTCCACGTCACGGATTTTCTGCGGCCCTTCGGCCCCGGCAACGCCAGGATTTTTTTCAATCCCCTCTTCTTCGTCGGCAATCTCATCTCCGCCATGTGCCTTAACCCCTACGCCGAGGATATTTTCAACGAGCTTCTCACCGCCGAGGGCAACGAGTTTCATTTCGTGTCGCCGCCCATCGAACCGGGAACGGTGTGGAGGGATATAGTAAACGCCTTCCCCCGGTCCGTGCCCGTGGGCTACTCCCCCGGCGAGGGTGAGATAAGAATGGCTCCCCTGCCGGAGGAGCCCCTTCCGGAGGACAGCCGGATTGTGGTTTTGAGTGAGAACAGCTGGGACAGCTCCGTCTTCGCCCCCGGCAGAAAGACGAAGGAGGCCGGGGGCCATTCCC
>JBMNVK010000038.1:0-19354 GCA_050946755.1 Aminivibrio sp.
CGCCCCGGCCCGATATGTGATGCTGCGGATTCACTCCACTCAGGGCGGGGAGCCCCCGCAGCTTGCGGAAGTTAAGATTCTGGAGGCCGCTCCCCCCTCAAGGTCCATCCTGGCGGACATGCCTCTTGACATTGCGAGCTCCGCCCTGGGAGGGGCAATGGTGTGGTTTACATCAGGCAAATTCAGAGAATCCGCAGGAAATCTTCTATGGGACGACGGTCACTGGAAATCCTACGACAACAGCTTTCCCCAGGAATTTGTCCTGGCCTTCAACGGAGACAGGCCCGCCCGGATAGAAAAAGTGGTTCTTGAGGCGACCGGCGATCCCAAGTCTCTCCCCGGCGAGGCCGTTCTTTATATCTCCGACGCTTCTCAACCGGTCGGCTTCAGGGAGGCGGGGCGGGTAAGATTCTCCCCGGACGAAGAGACCCTTGAAATCCCCGTGGGGATGGCGGGGCGTTTTTTAAAGCTTGAAATCCTGGATAATCACGGAGCAAGGAACACAACCCTTGGACGAATCCGTGTGTTCGAGGAACGGGACGGGGACATGCTTTCCGTCCTCTCCGCCCACTTCGACGAGGGCTCTCTCCAGGGCGAAGACACGGTGGCCGGGGCTCCCGCAGAGGAGACGGAGCCCAACGACACGCCTGAACAGGCCGTAAGGCTGACCCCCGGGGCTGTTGCCAAAAGCGCCCTTTCACCTCCCGGAGACGTGGACTTTTACAGCTTCTCCGTTGAGGGGGAGGAGCCCCGCCTCGTTAAAGCAGACCTTACGGGACGGGTATTCGCCGTGCTTTTCGACGACGAGGGCAGACCCCTTGAAGAGGGAGGCCCCGTAAGGCCGGGGGCGGACCAGGGAAGACTTCTCAACCCGGGGGAGTATTTTCTGAAAGTCTTCAAACCTCCCTTCTCTGTCCTGCTCATGTGGGACGCCAGCGGCAGCATGGAGGCCATGATGAGGAGGCTGGAGGCGGCGGTAACGGAGTATTTTGCCGCACTTCCCCCTGAGACCTCCGTCAACATGATAGAGTTTGCGGACAAGCCCAGAGTGCTGCTGCCCTCCTTTTCCTCGGACGGCGCCGAACTTACCGCCTCCATGGAGGGTTCCTTCAAAGCGGGCATGGGCTCCGCCCTTTACGACGCCATGGCGGAAGGACTTGGCCTTCTGGAGCGGGAGGGAGGCGACAGGGCCATGGTCATCTTCAGCGACGGCGGAACCCAGGGGAGCAAAACAAACGCCTGGGAAATATGGGATAAAATCGGCCCCCTGGGAGTCCGGATCTACACCCTGGGCTTCGGCGCCTCCCTGGACGACTGGAACGGCGAGGCGGGCACAAGCAACGAGAGAATGTTGAAACATTTCGCTCTTGCAGGGGGCGGACGCTACCTGAGAGTGCAGTCGGAGGAAGAGCTCTCCGACCTCTACCGGCAGATCGCAGCGGACCTGGAGGGGGACGGTACCTATTCCGTGGCGGTCCGGATTAGCGGCGGATCGGGCCTGCTGAACGTTGCGGCGGAGGCCCCCGGCATACCGGAAATCGAGAAAAAACTGGCCCCGGTGATCGAGCTGGTGTTCGACGCATCCGGCTCCATGAACAGGCGCATAGGCGATAAAAACTCCCCCAGGAGGATCGACCTGGCCAAAAAATCCCTGGCCGAGGTGGTGGACTCCATGCCCGGGGACGCCATTGTAGCCCTGCGGGTCTTCGGCCACAGGATCAGGGAGGGCAGAAAGGGCGACTGTCAGGATACGGAGCTGCTGATACCCTTCGGCCCCCTGGACAGGGCAAAGCTCAAGAAGGCGGTGAGCGGCATAAAGGCCCTCGGGACGACGCCCATAGCCTATTCCCTTAAAAAGGCCGGGGAGGATCTTCCCCCGGGCCCCGGAGAGCGCCGGATTCTGCTGATCACCGACGGCAAGGAGGAGTGCGGGGGCGACCCGGCGGGGGCAGTAGAAGAACTGCGCCGAGCCGGCATCAACGTTCGGGTGGACGTGGTGGGCTTCGACCTTGAGGACGAATCGGACAGGGAGGCCAGCAGGAAGGTGGCGGAGGTCTCAGGGGGAGTCTTCTTCGACACCCTGGACGGGGAAGGGCTGAAGGAGAGCATTTTAAAGACCATGAACCCCGTCTACGAAGTGATCGGCGCAGGAGGGGAAGTCATCGCCCGGGGCTCTGCAGGAGGCGGCCCCGTCAGGGTTTCCGAGGGGGAGTACAAAGTGTCGCTGAACCTGGCCGACGGCCCCCATGTCATCGGCGGCGTGAAAATAGAGTACGGCCTGACGACTACCATAAGCCTGGGCACGGAAAAGGGCAGAATGATTCACAGGGTAGGGCTGCCGGAGAAAACAAACTAAAACCTAAAACTTTATAAGTTGACAGATCCTGAAACCTTGTGTACCATACTTCACATATAAAATCCCGGAGAGAAGGAGGAGCCGCGACCTATGTCCAACGTTTCCAGTTCCGTTTCCATAGCAGTTCTTTTTGCCATGATGATGCGCAGCGACCCTCCTGAGGCCGGGGGCGCATAATATTTGCGTGTCTCTGAGCTTCAGCCGGGGGTCTTCCCATAAGAAGACCCCCGGCTTTTTTTATGGCTAAATTTAGATCGGGAGGGTTTTATTTATGTTGAACGCAGCATTTCGCATCGATGAGGGTACTTTTGCACAGGTTAACGAATTTTTGACGGATCCGGGCAACGACGCTATAGCCGGCCTGCGCCGGGTGGTGAACAAGTTTGGCTCCGTTAGTGAGATCAACGAGCGGGCGAGGGAGGCCGGAAGGGTGGAGAGCCTCGTAAAAAAACTGGAGCGGATCAACTCGCCCTTCCTTAAGGATATTGAATGGTTGGCCTCGGCGCGGGACGACGGGAAGTTCGTCTCACTGTCCGACTACCGGGCCAGGGTGAACCCGGAGCGGCCCGTCTGGGATTACGATCACTCCAACGCCGCCACCCTGGAGATAAGCGCCATGCAGTACTTTCCCTGGCTCGCGGCCCAGGCCCGCCAGTGCGTTGAGAAGGAAGAGGTACTGCCGGGGCGGTTTATCCGGGTTCGGAAGATGAAGGAGTCGGAGGCCGACGGAGGGGATCTCTCGGCGGTGCACGCCGCCCTTAAAATCCTTGGCGCCTCCTGCGTGGAGACCCTGGACACCAAGGGCACGGACGGATCAAACATCCACCTTAACGGACCGGAGACAATTACAGGCTACTTCGGGGGCATCGGCCAGCCCAACGGCCACCCCCTGCGCTGGGCGGAGGAGGCCCTTTACTACTACGTAAACTACGGCGTGGACGAGGTTTTGAATATCAACCCCGGCACCGTCTTCCTGGGCTACCTTCTTTACAAGCTGGGTGTGAATATCCGGTTTAAAATCTCCGTCTTCATGGGCAACGACAACCCCTACGCCGTGCTATGGACGTTGCTGGCCGCCCGGCTCTTCGCCAGGGACGACGGCTCCACCCCCTTAGCCGGGTTCAACCTGTCCAACTCCATCGACGACGGGCACATTGTCAAGGCGGCGGAGATCCGCAGAGCCCTGGGCCTGGAGGATCACGTAAGAATCGAGCATCACATAACCGAGACGCGGAAGAGCATTGTCCGTCAGCCCTACAACCGCAGGGTCGGCCTGCTGGAGCTTGTTAAAACCGTGCCCAACATCTCGGCGAAGCACGAGGGAGGCAATCCGGAGGACGAGCAGGGCCTTGCCCACCCTTCCGATATTCTGGACTACTTCCGGGATAAAAAGGAAGTGGAGGCGTCCGGCGAGATGGAGCTGCTGAAACAGAACTACCTGCTGAAGCATAAGGCGACCAACGACACCGCGGCGGCCCTTACAAAAGCTGGACTCTCCTTCATAGCGGCTGGGGCCCACAGGCTGTAAACTCACGGGGGGCCTGCCGGCCCCCCGGCAATTTTAATATGGGAATAAAAAATCTGAACCGGAATTAGCAATAAAAACCTTTTTAAGGGTATACTATCTCTCAAGATGGGTGTATTTTGTGAGGTATCCATGTCCCTTAAAAAAAAGGTATTTCTTTACATTTTATTCACAATATTATGTCTGCTCACCATAATGAGCGGCAGTTCCAGCTATCTTACCCTTAAGGCTTTTGAGGACGTGGAGCGCCGCTTTTTTGAGCAATCCATGGACAGGGTTCACAACAGGCTTACGGCGGAACTCAATACTGTAGGCGGATACGCGGCCGACTGGGGCGCATGGGACAGCCTGTACCTTTTCATGGAAAACAGAGACCTCTCCACTTTTCCCGAGATGATCGACTCCATGACGTTAAGAGCCCTGGACCTGGATTTCATTGCCATTTTCGACGCCGATCTGTCGCCCGTCATAGCCTATACGGCCTCCAAAACAGGCGGCAGCATGCCCTTTGCCGCTCCCGCCATGGACGGGCTCCGGGCCATGGCGGGGGAGTTGAACGACGCCGCCATGGAAGGCCCCTTTCAGGACCTCATGTACATAGGCGGCGAAATATATCTGACCGGCGTCAGCCCCATACTGTTTACCAATCGCATGGGAACCCCAAGAGGCTTTCTCATGGTCGGGGCCAGCCTGAAAAACAGGGCTCCTGCCATTGAATCCAGTCTGGGGACAAAGTTCGCGGTTTCTTCCTCCGAGGGAGCCGGCCGGCTCCCATCGGGAGAGACCAGTATTACGCCCCTGGATGGCAGTACGGCGACGGTTAGGCGACAGTGGGAAAAAACCTTGCCCTCCTCTCCGCCTCTGGACGTGGTTACCGTCCAGTCGAGACCTATCTACAGCACGGGGCGAATGGCGGTATTTCATTCCTACCTCTGGATTTTCCTCGTGGGCGGCGCGATCTTGGCCGTAGTCATGATTCTTCTGAACACCCTTGTTTTGAAAAGGATTGAGGAGCTGCGGTACGTCTCAGAGCAAATCCTGAGCGAAGGCACGGTGGCTCTGCGGGCGCCCGACGCCGGGGGCAGGGACGAGATCTCCGTTCTTTCGTCCACCTTCAACACTCTGCTGGATACGCTGGAAAACCTTCTGTCCGATATCCCGGACGTTCTTTTCATTTGCGACCCCGACGGCAAAGTGCTTATCGCAAACGCCGAGGCCAGGAAAGTCCTGGGCTTGGAAAAACGGGGCCCCCTTCCCAACGCCCTGGTTACGTCTATTTTAAAACCATCCCCAAGCGGGGGCAAATACGGCAATAAAGACTTTCTGTCCGACCAGTCCGACCCAATAACCCGGGAGACCTACGAGGCGAGTATTGTCAGACCTGACGGAACCGCCATCCCGGCCGAGGTCAGGTGGCATGAAATAATTTACGGAAAGCGGCCTATGGTGCTCTTCCTGGCCAGAGATATAACCGAACGCAAAAGCTTTGAACAGCGCCTTGCCAGAAAGGCCTATTACGACGATCTGACCGGCCTTCCCAACAGGGCGGCTTTCATAGAGGACCTGAACAGATACCTGCGGGCAAAGAGCGACGTCGGAGACTCTATGTCGGCGGCGGTTATAAATCTGGACCGGTTCAAGCTGATTAACCAGCAGGTGGGCAACGCCAACGGCGACAGGATTATGCTCATAATCACCCGGCGGATCGGGTCGGCCATCGATTCGACCATAAAGCTATACCGGACAGGCGGAGACGAGTTCTCCCTCCTGATTCCTTTGCCCCCTGTTCTGCTAAAGGAAAAGGCCGAAGAGCTTATGAAAAAGATCCACGGAGCCATCAGCGAACCTTGTCCCGTGGGGAACGACATAATCTACCCAAGCGCGGGGATTGGCTTTCTTGCTAATGTGGACGAATACGCCACGTCCACGGGAGTGGTAAATACTGCTCAGATGGCCCTGCAGAAGGCAAAGAAATTAGGCCTGGGCATGACCCACTACTATTTCAGCGAGGAGAGCTCCCAGACGCCCTCGGCGGTTAATATCCTTCGCATGAGCGCAGAGATGAACTCGGGGCTGGCCTCGGGAGAATTTATACCCTACTTCCAGCCGATTTACTCCACCACCGAGGGCAAAATCGTCGGCTTCGAAACTCTGGCCCGATGGAAGCATCCTCATAGAGGAATGCTTCAGCCGGCGGATTTCATGCCTGTAGCCGAAGACAGCGGACTCGTGGGAAAGATCGATATCCAGATAATGGAGGACGCCATCAGAGCCTCCGAGGAACTTAAGACCCGCAACCCCGGAGACAGAATCTTCTTCTCATCCAACGGTTCCGCCGCCTTTTTCCAGATGCCGGAGATGGAGAGCGTAGTGGAAAGTTTTCTGAAAAAAACCGACGTCGACCCATCCCTTTACGTTCTGGAGATAACGGAAAACCTGCTTATCGAAAATCTTGACGAGGTAAGGGGCAAGCTCGAGAGGCTGAAGGAGACCGGAATAAACATAGCTCTTGACGATTTCGGCACGGGCTACTCCTCCCTGCACTATATCAACCAGCTTCCCCTGGACTACCTGAAGCTGGACAGATCTTTTGTGTCCAGGCTTTTTGAATCCAAAAAAGAACAACGCCTTCTGAAGACCATCATCAACATGTCCATAGAGCTGGAACTGGATATAATAGTAGAAGGAGTGGAGACCACCAGGCAGCTTGAATGGCTGAATAAGGTGGGGTGCGGCAAAGTCCAGGGCTTCCTGATCTCGAAACCGCTGTCCTGGGAGGCCGTTAAAACCATGATAGGAGGAGGAAGCGGACAGTGAACCGCGTATGTAAAACAAATTTCTTAGCCGTACTTTTTCTTCTGGTCTGCCTTCTGCCGGCTCCCGTCCGGGCGGACTGTTCCGAAGTCAGAGCCGCCATCCTGTTTCTGGGCGACCTGCAGAGCCAAATGCTGCCCGTCTCAAGAAAGGTGAATAAGACTACCGTTTTTTTCGGCGGGCTTGTTAACGGCGCGGCCGTCCTCGAAAAAGAAAAAGCCAAAGAACCAGAGGCGCTAATCCTTCAGGGAGGGGACGCCGTATCGGGCCTGATGTGGCATTCCTTTGGGGGAGAGCCCGAGTTTTCAGCTCTTGAGGCTGCTGGCGTGCAGGCCCTGCTCCCTGGCAATCACGAATTCAACTACGGCGCCGGTCACCTGAAGAAGGGGCTGAACCGAATTTCCATACCTGCCTTGGCGTCCAACCTCAGGTTTGACGACCCCGAACTGGCTGACCGGATAAAGGAGAAAATCATCCTCCATGCGGGAGATGTGCCGGTGGGAATCTTTGGAATCGCGTCCCCCACCCTCTTTGCCCAGGCAAGCCCCGGATCGGGAGTGCATCTTGATAAGGACTGCGCCGCAGTATCGGCCCAAATGGTGCGCGAGCTCAGGGAGGAGGGGGCGGAAATTATCGTGGCCCTCAGCCGCCTTTCAAAAAATGAAAACGAGGAACTGGCTTCCTTCGTGGAGGGAATCCACGCCATCCTGGGAGGATCCTCTAATGTGGAGACCGTCGAGCCGCTGTTCGTAAAGAACCCAGGCGGCCATTATACTCTGCTGGCCGAGGCGGGCGTCTACGGAGCCTTTGTGGGAAAACTCCACCTGACGGTAGAAGGCGGAAAGCTTAAAAGAGAAGGCTCCTCATGGGAGCTTATCCGGGTCACCCCGGCCTGGGGCAGCCACAGGGAGGTCGAGCAAATCGCCCGTTCCTTTGAAGACAGGCTGAACGAGGCCACCCTATCCACCGTGGGCGTCTTTGAAAACTCCGCCGACGGAAGAGCCGCAACTCTCAGGACAGCGGAGAACCCGCTGGGCAGCTTTCTGGCCGACGCTCTCCGATGGCGGCTCAGGACCGATATCGGCATGATAAACGGCGGCGGCGTACGGGGGGACAAGGTCTACCCCGCGGGGAACGTTTCATGGAAAACTCTGCATGAGATGCTGCCCTTCAACAACCCCATCCACGTAGTATCCCTCACAGGAGAGCAGATAAAGCAGGTTCTTGAGCTTTCCGCATCGGCCCTTATTGACGAGAGCTACGACCCCAAGACCAGGGTCCCCACAGGGGCGTTTATGCAGATCTCGGGGCTTAGGGTTGAGATCTCCCCCAAGAATCCGCCCACCCTGGTGGACGAGGACGGTAAACTGATTGAATGGGGCGCCCGGCTGAAAAGCGTTCTGGTTCAGTCGGGTGAAAAATTGGAACCTATCGATGAGGACAGAATTTACACCGTGGCCATAAACTCCTACAACGCCGGGGGAGGGGACAAGCTCTTTGTCTTCCCCGAAGGCAATACTGTGGAGACAGACATTCTTGATATCGACGCGGCGGTGGAATATCTCATGAGCAGAAGAGGCAGAAAGGCGAGCTTTTTCAACGACGGAAGGATAACCTTTACAGGGGAATAAGACAAGGGCCCGGGGAAAGACCCCGGGCCACTTTTTTGCAGCAGATTCTACCAGGGCGCCGCCAGTCCGTCGGTCCTGGATTCGGTGGCCCCGCCGAGGGTCCCCTCGGGAGTCCTCCAGATGATCTCGCCTCGCCCAAAGCTGTTGGAGTTAAGCTCGAACTTCACGGCATGACCCCGCCTGGAGAGGCTTTGGGCTATGGCCGGGGAGAAGCCCGGCTCCACTGATACGTTCATGCCGCCCATCCACTGCCAGCGGGGGGCGTCCAGGGCCTGCTGGGGATTCATCTCGAAGTCCACCGTGTTCATAACCACCTGCACGTGCCCCTGGGGCTGCATGAAGCCGCCCATTACGCCGAAGGGGCCCACGGGAACGCCGTCCTTCGTCAGAAATCCGGGTATGATGGTGTTGTAGGGGCGCTTGCCAGGCTCCAGCACGTTGGGGTGTCCCTTCTGAAGGGAGAAGCAGTGCCCCCGGTTGTTGAGGGCGACGCCCGTGCCGGGAACCACAACTCCGGAGCCGAAGCCCATGTAGTTGCTCTGGATGTAGGAGATCATATTGCCCTCGCCGTCGGCGGCGCAGAGGTATACGGTTCCGCCGGGAAGGGGGTTGCCCGCCCTTCTGTCGCCGGCCTCGGTCCCGATAAGAGCCCTACGGGAGGCCGCGTAGTTGTCGTCGAGCAGCTCCTGCGTCGGCACCGGGGCAAAGCGGGTGTCCGCCACGTACCGGTGGGCGTCGGCAAAGCCCATCTTGATGGCCTCGATCTGTCTGTGAATCGTCAGGGGATCGTCGTGGGAGGAGAAGTCGAATCCCCGGAGGATGGACAGGGCTATGAGGGCCACAATGCCCTGGCCGTTGGGGGGGATTTCCCATACGTCGTAGCCTCTGTAGTTAACCCCGATGGGGTCCACCCACTCCGGAGCGAAGGAGCCCAGATCCTCGGCGGAGAAGTAGCCCCCCGTCTTTTGGGCCGCCGCCACTATTTTGTCGGCAATCTCCCCCTGGTAAAACTCCCGGGCTTCGCTTGCGCCGATCAGCTCCAGCGTTCTGGCGTGGGCCTCGGAGGCCCATATTTCCCCCGCCCTGGGGGCGAGGCCGGAGGGAGCGAAGGTGTCAAACCAGGCCTTGAACTCCTCCCCTTTTTCCTTGATATATTTTTCGTAGGCCAGCTTCCAGTGGTGGGCGGTGGTCACCGATACGGCGTGGCCGCCCCGGGCCAGCTCCACCGCCGGAGCCAGGTTTTCGGCCAGGGAGAGACGGCCTGCCTTTTTTGTCAGCTCCGCCCACGCGGCAGGGGCGCCGGGGACGGTGGCGGGAGTCCAGCCGTAGGTGGGGAGATGGCCGTCCCTGGAGGGGTCGGTCCAGCCCTTTGCGTCCGCCAAGTCCATGGTTAGGGCCCTGGGGATGGGGCCGCTGGAGTTGAATCCCTGCAATTTGCCGTCCTTCCACATGATGGCGAAGGCGTCGCTTCCGATGCCGTTTGCCGTGGGCTCTACCACTGTCAGGGCCGCCGCTGTCGCCACAATGGCGTCCACGGCGTTGCCGCCCTTTTTCATAACTTCAAGCCCCGCCTGGGCGGCCATGGGCTGGGATGCGCACACCATCCCCCGGGAGGCGTAGGTCATGTTCCTCCTGGAAGGATAGGGGTAGTAATGGGGATCGTATTTTACCGTCATGGCGTCCTCCTTTTTCACTTTACTTTATGGCACGCCACATAGTGGCCGCCTCCAACGTCCTCGAGAGGAGGCTCCTCTCTTGAACAGATATCCATGGTCCAGGGGCAGCGGGTATGAAATCTGCACCCGGAGGGAGGATTTATGGGGCTTGGCACTCCTCCCGTAAGTATTATACGCTCCCGCTTTCTGTTCAGCTTGGGGATGGGAACCGCCGCCAGCAACGCCTGGGAGTAGGGGTGAAGGGTGTTGCTGAAGAGCTCCAGGGAGGGAGACGACTCCACAATTTTGCCCAGGTACATTACGGCGATGCGGTTGCTTATGTGCTTCACCACAGAAAGATCGTGGGAGACGAAGAGGTACGTAAGCTTCATGGTGCGCTGCAATTCCTGCAGCAGGTTGAGTATCTGGGCCTGGATAGATACGTCCAGGGCCGACACGGGCTCGTCGCAGACTATAAAATCGGGCGAGAGGGAGAGGGCTCTGGCGATGCCCACCCTCTGGCGCCTCCCCCCGTCCAGCTCGTGGGGGTACTTGTAGAAGAGCCGGGGGCTTAGGCCCACCTGCTCCATTAGGGCGTCCACCTTCTCCTCCCGCTCTTTCTTCGACCCCATGCCGAAGATCTCCAGGGGCTTACCGATGGTCTCCCCTATGCTCTTTCTGGGGTCCAGGGAGGAGAAGGGATCCTGGAAGATGATCTGCATCTCCTTCCTCATGGAGTGGAGGGTTTTCTTGTCCATGGAGGCGATGTCCCGCCCCCTGTAGTGAATTTTGCCCGACGTGGCCTCGATGAGCCGGATGAGCAGCCGCCCTGTGGTAGATTTGCCGCAGCCCGACTCGCCCACCAGTCCCAGGGTCTCTCCCTCTTTGATGGTGAAGGATACGTCGTCCACGGCCCGGACGTTGCCCGCCGCCACGGGGAAGTATTTAACCAGGTTTTCCACCCTGATGAGATCAGCCACGGGCGCCGCCCCCCTTCGAATAAAGATGGCACATCACCCGGTGGCCGCCGTCGTCCGCCACTGAGGGGACCAAACGGCTGCATACTTCCATCCGCTCAGGGCACCTCGGGTGAAAGGGGCACCCTGTCGGCAGGTCAAGGGGGTCGGGCATTAGCCCCTCGATGGGCCGTATCTCGGAGGCGTCCTCCTCAATGTCGGGGATGCACCGGAACAGGCCCCTGGTGTAGGGATGCCGGGGGCCTTCAAAAATTTGCTCCAGGCTCGCCGTCTCCACAATCCGGCCGCCGTACATGACCGCCACGTGGTCGCAGACCTCCCCCACCACGCCCAGGTCGTGGGTGATCATGATCATGGCGGTGGAAAATTCCTCCTTGAGGCTGCGCATGAGCTCCAGCACCTGGGCCTGAATGGTGACGTCCAGGGCCGTAGTGGGCTCGTCGGCAATTATGAGGGCGGGGTTGCAGGCCAGAGCCATGGCTATAACCACCCTCTGCCTCATGCCGCCGCTGAACTCGTGAGGATACTCCCTGTACCGCTGCCCCGGAATCTGCACCTTTTCAAGCATCTCCCTGGCCTTGTTCTCCGCCTCCTGGTTGGTTAGATTCTGATGGGCGGCGATGGCCTCGGAGATCTGCAGGCCTACGGTCACCACCGGGTTCAGGGAGGTCATGGGGTCCTGGAAGATCATGGAGATGCTGTTGCCCCGGATTTTCTTCATCTCCCGCTCGGAGAGGGACAGAAGGTTCTGCCCGGCAAAATTTATCTCGCCAGAGGTAATTACGCCGGGGGGCGACGGGACAAGGCCCATAATAGCAAGGGCCGTAGTGGTCTTACCCGCTCCGCTCTCCCCCACCAGGCCCAGGGTGCGCCCGGGGGCGAGGGAGAAGCCGAGGCCGTTTACGGCGGCCACCGTTCCTTCATAGGTCCTGTACTCTACGTTAAGATCAGATACTTCAAGCAGACTGTTCATAAAATCCTCCTAGCCCGGGCTACTGACGCAGCTTGGGATCCAGAGAATCCCTGAGGCCGTCGCCGAAGATGTTAAGGGCGAGCACCACCACGGAGATGGCCAGCCCGGGGAAAAAGGTCAGGTAGGGAGCGTTCCTCAGAAACTGGCGGCCTGAACTGAGCATGGAGCCCCATTCCGCAGTGGGAGGCTGAATTCCGAGGCCCAAAAAGGAGAGGGCCGCCGCGGAAAGAATGGCCTGTGCCACACCCAGGGTGCTCTGAACTATTATGGGGGCCATGCAGTTGGGCAGGATGTTCTCGAGGATTATCCTGGCGTCGCTCGCCCCCACAGCCCTGGCGGCCTCCACATACTCCTGCCCCCGCACTGTCAGCGCCGAGGCCCGCACTACCCGGGCATACCGGGGAAGCTGGCTTATGCCCACGGCGATCATGAGGTTGAGCAGGCTCGTTCCCAGGGCGCCTACTATGGCGATGGCGAGAATTATCTGGGGGATGGCCAGCAGCACGTCCATGCACCGCATTAAAAAGTTGTCCAGCCGGCCGCCATAATAGCCGCCTATGGCCCCTATGACGCCGCCGAAGATGGCGCCTATGCCCACCGCCACGAAACCCACGTAAAGGGAGATTCTGCTCCCGTAGATTATCCGGCTGAGCATGTCTCTGCCGAAATTGTCCGTCCCCAGGGGGAACTCCGCCGAAGGGGGCTGAAGGCGGGCCTTCATGTTGGTCTGATTCGGGTCCCGGGGGGCCAGCACCGGAGCCAGCACGGCCACCACTACCAGCACTATAATAACCGCCATGCCGGCCATGGCCGCCTTGTTCAGGCGAAGCCTCCGCCACACTTCCCACCATGGGCTCCGGCGCTTCTCCCGCTCTTCAGGCCTTACTGCCGGGGCAGTTATGTTTTCTTTATTCATATCGCCGCCCCCGTCATCTGGCCGCCCGGTACTGGGCCTTAATTCTCGGGTCAAGAGCCGCATACAGCATATCGACCATAAGGTTTACAATGCCTACGCAGAGGGCGAAGAACAGTACGCCCCCCTGCACCACCGGATAGTCCTGGGCCCTGATGGCGTCCACAATAAGCCGCCCCAGCCCCGGGATGGAGAAGATGGTTTCGGTGATCACCACGCCCCCCAGCATGTTGCCGAAGTAGAGTCCTGCGATGGTCACCACGGGGATCATCACGTTGCCAAGGATATGACGCACGAGCACCAGCCGGTCGGAAATTCCCTTGGCTTTGGCCGTCCTTACATAGTCCTGCCGGATGACCTCCAGCATGCTGGACCGGGTCATCCTGGCTATGACGGCCATGGTCTGTATTCCAAGCACTATGGTGGGCATAATGTAGTTCCGCCACGAGTCGAAGCCCGACGACGGCAGAATGGGTATATATATGGAAAGCAGCAGCATGAGCATAAGACCCACCCAGAAGTTGGGTATGGAGAAGCCTACCAGGGCGAAAAAACTGCACAGGGCGTCCACCCAGGTATTCTGCCTCAGCGCCGCCAGAATTCCCAGGGGAAGGCCCACCACTATGGCAAAGATCATGCCCAGCACCGCAAGGGTGAGGGTGGCGGGAAAGCGGTCAAGAATCTCCTCCACCACTGGGGCGTTGCTCTTTATGGACCGTCCGAGGTCGCCCTTCAGGGTGTTGGTAAGAAAGATGCCGTACTGGACGTAGAGAGGCTTGGTAAGCCCCAACTGTTCCCTTAGGTTCGAGATCTCCTCCTGGGTGGCGCTGGGGCCGAGCATGACCTCGGCGGGGTCGCCGGGCGCAAGATGAACGATGGAGAAGATCATCACCGAGACGCCAAGAAGCACCGGCACAAGAAACATAAGTCTCTTCAGGAAGTAGCGCAGCATGGATTAAATCCTCCGAAAAAGCGGGCCCGGAGGCGGAAAACCGCCCGCCGGGCCGCCAATTTGATGTTAATCAGAAAGGGTAACCTTATGTACGGGGCTTATCATGTTGGGGTAAAGCTTAAAGCCCTTCACCTTCTTGGACGAGGCGCCCACGAGCTCCTGGCTGATCATAAACACCAGGGGACACTCTTCGTTGCAGGCCTCCTGGGCCTCGGCGTAGACCTTCCTCCTGGCGTCCAGGTCGAGGGTGGCCATTCCCTTCTCAAGAAGGGCGTCAATGGTCTCGCTCTTGTAGCGGAAGCGGTTGGACGAGCCAATGTTGGCCGAGTGGTATACGGGGGTTAGGCCGCCGTCGGCGTCACCCGTTCCCGTCCATCCCAGCATGAAGCCGCCGCCAATGCCCTTAGCGGAGGTAGAGAGAAGGGCGCTCCACTCCATAAGCTCGATCTGGGCCCTTATGCCTACTTCCGACAAATAGGCCTGGATGAGCTCCGCGGCGCTGCGCCGCTCTGTCCTGTTGTCGGAGTAAATGGTCATGTCGAAGCCGTCGGCGTAGCCCGCCTGGGCCAGAAGCTCCCTGGCCTTATCGGGGTCGTAGGCGTAGGAGTCCTTCCTCTCGGGGTCGAATCCCCAGATTACAGGAGAGAGAGGACCTCTGGCGGGAGCGCCAAGTCCGAAATAGACAGCGTCGATGATGGCCTGCTTGTCCACGGCGTAGTTCATGGCCTTGCGGATCCTCACGTCGCCAAAGGGCTTTACTTCCGTGTTCAGGCCCATGTATAGGGTGGACATGGCAGGAACTCTGTAGGTAGCGTATTTGTCATCCTGCTCTATGTTGGCGAACTCCTGGTAGGGGAAGTTGCCGGGGATGAGGTCGATTCCACCCGACTCAAGCTCCACCAGGCGGGTGGCGTCCTCGGGGATACCTCTGTAGACAAGCTTTTCAACCCCAGCGGGGCCGCCGAAGTAATCATCGTTCCGGAGGAGGGTCACTTTGTCGCCCCTGGACCAGCTTTCGAACTTAAAGGGTCCCGTGCCTACCGCCGCCTTGCTGCCGTAGTCGGCCCCCGCGGCCTCCACTGCCTTCCCGTTCAGGATGGCCGTCTCGTACCGGGTAAGGCTCATGAGCATGGGAGCGAAGGGCCTCTTGGTGACGATTTTGATGGTGTTTTCATCCACCGCCTCCATGGACTCCACTTCCTTCAGGTGGGTGGCGCCGGGAGAGGCGGTCTTGGGGTCAAGAAGCCTTTCGAAGGTGTACTTGACGTCCGCCGCAGTGAAGGGCTCGCCGTTATGGAACTTTACGCCCTTCCGTAGGTGGAAGATCCATGTGACGTCGTCGGGGTTCTCCCAGCTTTCGGCCAGGTCGGGGACAATTTCCATGTTCTCGTCCACCTGCACCAGGTTGCTGTAGATCTGCCGGATGACGTTGGCGGAGTAGACGTCGCTCACTTTCTGGGTGTCCAGGCTTGATACGTCCGCCACCTGGGCCAGCCTGAGCTCCGCCGCGGCGGCGGGAAGGCTGAAGGCCAGCGCAAGAGCAAGACACAGCGCAATCACTTTGAATCTGTTCATTTTGCCACGCTCCTTCTCACTTTTTAAACTTCTGTCTATTTATAAAATCCCCGGCCCAAACGCCCGGCCGGTAGTTTTCTAGGCGGGAGACAGAATCCTTAGCTTCGTGGGAGAGGCGGCGGTTATTACCTCGCAGCCCTCCTCCGTAACTATTGCATCGTCTTCTATTCTAACCCCTCCCAGGCCTTCAACGTAAATCCCGGGCTCAATGGTTATAACTGATCCCGGAGCGAGCTTTTCTCCGTTCAGCCTGTTTACCGCGGGAAGTTCATGAAGCTCCAGGCCGATTCCGTGACCGGTGGAGTGGGTGAAGCAGTCTCCCCAGCCCTTTGAGGCGATATACTCCCTGGCCGTCTGGTCCACATCGCTGCCCGTCGCCACAGGTGACACCGCCGCCACCGCCCGCCTTCTGGCCTCCTCCACAATATGGTAGATTTCGGCCAGTTTGGAGTCCGGGTCGCCGAGGGCCACGGTGCGGGTCATGTCGGAATAGTAGCCGTCCAGGACGGCGCCAAAGTCCATGGTGATGAAATCCCCCCATTCCAGGAGGCGATTGGAAAATACCCCGTGAGGCCTGGCGCCTCTGGGGCCTGAGGCCACCACGAAATGTCCCTTGGAGGGCTGCTGGGCGCCCCGTTTTCTCATCTCGTGGACGAGGTCGGCGGCGATTTCAGCCTCGGTGCGGCCGGGTCGAATAGCGGGAAGAAAGGCCTCGAAGGCCTCGGCGGCAACCGACGCGCTCCGTCGGATTGTGTCCAGCTCCCATTCGTCCTTTACCGCCCTCAATCTCATGGCAAGGCCGGAGGTCCCTCTAATAGAGGGGACGATTTTTTTAAGGGCCCCGGCCCTCTCAAGGGTGAGCCTGTCCTCCTCCACGGTAAGCTGTTCTACGGCCAGCTCTTCAATTGCCTTTGCCACGGCGGGCCAGGGATCCCGGTCCTCCATTTTAACCAGGGGAAGGAAGGATTCCTCCTCCGCCTGGAGAAAGTAGCGGGAGTCGGTCACAAGCCGACCTCCGCCCCGACCTAGGACAAGGACGGCGAAGGAGCCGGTGAAGCCGGAAAAATACTGGACCGTCGGGCGGTTATCGTACTCGGCGCTGAAAACCAGCAGGCCGTCGGCGTTAGCCTTGAAGAGCTCTTCTTCAAGCCGCCGGATGCGCCTTTCAAAATAGTGAATCCTGCTGTCAGTCATGGATGCCCTCCCCGGAAAGATATCATTTAGATACATAGGATTGTATCAAATCGATGATGTCTTAGGAAGGCTTTACCGCCCTCACGGAGATCTGGCTACTGGTTTTCCCACCACCGGCAGCAGATCGTGAATGGTCTCGGCCTTTTGCTTAAACCCTTCAAGAGCCTCGAAGCTCAGGGCCCAGACATCCATGGGCATGGCGGGGGCTATAAGATCCTCGCCGAAGGGCGTCAGAAGGGACAGGCACGCCTGTACTTCCTCCTCCGTCGGAAAGACGAATACAAGCCAGTTTATGGCGGCCTGGTCGTGGCTGTCCAAGTCCATATATCCTGGCATGATCATTCTGCGCAGAACTTCGAGAACCAGGTGACACCGGCCGGTGACGCCAAGAAACCAGTCCAGGGTTGCCTCTCCCGGCGCCGGGGAGTCCATGCAGAAGAATCGGTCCGCATTCATCAGCCCCCACTGATCCCCCGGGAGGGGCGAGAAAGAAGTGTAGGACTGAAAATCGTATCGGCTCAGGTGAAGGAGATCCGCGCCAAAATATTCGGCTCCTCCCGCTTCCATAAGCCAGTTTTCGGCCGCATCTTCGGGGGGAGGAGGATTCTTACGGGCTGCCAGGCCCGTAACGGGCCAGTCGGATCTCATCCGCTCCATCACCGGCAGAGAGGGCCAGAGCCAGGACAGCTTACCATCCGAAAGGGAGAAAAGCTCCCCGCTGCCAACTTCGGGTATGGGAAATCGAGCCCCCGCCAGATACTCCTTCAGCCCCCACCGCTGCACGTGCCTGCTGTCGATCAGGAGCCGCAGACGGGTGCTGAAGAGCCATTTTTTTTCATCCTGTCCCCGCCCCACTCCCGCCTTCAGGGGCAGATGCCATTCCGCCGCCGCCCTTTCGAAAGCCGTCTCCCCCACCCCGGAGAGAGAAAAAACGCCATCCCGCTCCTCTATCAGGCCGGCATCCCGAAGAGAAGGAAGGGGACCGGGATCCTCCCCCGCCAGCCTGATGAGACCTTCCGTCCAGAAGGGGTTGTTCTCGTCAAATAGCAAAAGAAGGTTTGAATGGTCCATAATAGCACCTACCCTATCTCCACTGATTTTATTTTCTCATCCCTGCATCCTGCGCCGGTCAGGATGCCCTCTGTTCTGCAGAACTGGCAGCGCCGGTTAAACAGGGTCTTGTAGCCGAAGTTTAGGGCTCCATATACGGAAAGACAGACCACCGCACAGATAGCTATCATGATGGAGATCTGGTAAAGAATTGCAGTGGTAGGCAGGGTCCCCGACAGGATCTGCCCCGTCATGAGGCCCGGCAGGGATACTATGCCCATTCCAAGCATGGAGTTCAAGGTCGGCAGGATAGCCGTCTGCACGGCCTGATTCACAAAGGGCAGCAGTATATTTCTGGGGCTGACCCCGAAATTGAGAAGGGCCTCCATCCTGTCCCTTGCCAGCGATGTACTCTCCCTGAAGGCCTGTACTCCAAGATTGACGCCGGTCATAGCGTTGCCGAAGATAAGGCCGCTCAGGGGTATTACATACTGGGGATTGAAAAGGTTTTGGTTTACAATAGCCGCCACAAAAAATATGAGCCCTCCGAGACCTGAAAAGCACAGAGATGCCCCTATGGCCAATTTAAAGCTGCCGTTGAGATCCCAGTTATTGGAGAGCACCCGGTGGACAGCGAAGGCCATCATTGCCATCAGATATCCTATTGTAAAGACGGGATGAGGTTTCTCAAATATATAGGTGAGTACAAATCCTGCTATTATAAGCTGCACTGTCATTCGGATGCTGGCAGTTAGCATGAGTTTTGTCTGGCTTATCCTGCTCTTTTTCATGATGGCCAGCACTAAGACGAGCAGAAGATAGACAATCAGAAACCGCTGCAGTCCTATAGATGCCGCTCCGCTCATGCTGCCGTCCCTCCCACATTAATGGTACGGTCGGCAAACATATCGATCAGATGTCTGTCATGGCTTACTATAACCGCAGCAATGCCTCTTTTATGGCAGTGATCGGTGACATTTTTCATTAGCCCTTCCGCTGTCGCCCGATCCAGGGCAGAGGTGGGTTCGTCCAGCAGAAATACGCTGGGTCGGAAGCTGAGGGCCACCGCAAGAAAAATTCTCTGCTTTTCTCCTCCTGAAAGATTATTGCATGAATCGTCCGGTGAGAAGGGAGCCATGCAGATATCCAGGCATTTTTTTATGGATTCATCATCAGGCGGAGAGGACTCCCTGTATTCGTAATACTGATGGAAATTTTCTCTTACAGTTCCGGGGAAGAGGAAAGCAGACTGGCCTGCAAGGATTATCTCTCTTCTGACCTGAAGGGGCTTGTATTCGAGCAGGTTCTTTCCATTGTAAAAAACCTTTCCCGCCGAGGGGGATATGGTGCCGTTAAAAAGCCTTAAAAGAGTGCTCTTTCCGCTTCCGCTTGGACCAAGAAGAAAAACTATTTCTCCCTTTTTCACTTCACAATCCGGGTAAAAGATCCGTTTCATGAAGGCCAGGGAGGAGGTACTAAGAACTTCTGCCATAATTTCCTCCATTTAATTTTCTCGCCCCAAAGAACGGGGCGGATCGGCTGCAGGAAGGGTCCGGCTGATGAATGGTAGAATTATGTCCGGCCGGACGTTTCATTGAAATCTGTAGCCATTATAACCAAAAACTCATTTTGAATAAAACGAAAGGGGCTCTGAATAGTGCGAAAACCAGAGGAGAAAGCAGCATCAAGAAAGGCCGTCCTGGAGGAACTACACCGTCTTGGCATTGAATACGAGATGA
>JBMNVK010000039.1:0-19179 GCA_050946755.1 Aminivibrio sp.
ATCAGGCGGCGGAGTTCTTCCGCATGGGAACGGGCCTTGAATACCGCCACGTGCCCTATCAGGGAGGCGCTCCCGCAGTGACGGCCACCGTCAAGGGAGAGGTAGACTGCATCATGCAGCTTTCCATGGAAGTCACGGAGATGCTCAGGGCCAAACAGCTCAAAGCCCTGGCAGTAATGGATAAGGAAGTCCTGGAGGTAGAGGGATACGGCGCCATTCCGGCAATTACCGACTGGCTTCCTGATTTCCCCAGCGTGGGCAACACCTTCGGCTTCTTCATCCCGAAGGATATCCCCGCCGAGGCCACCGAGGCCATAACGAAGGCCTTCAACGAGGCCGCCGCCTCCGACGCAGTCAAGAAGTTTGCCGTAGAGAGAGGCTCCAAGGCAGTGGCCATCTACGGAGAAGAGGCCTATGAATGGATGGACACCAAAGCCTCCGGAGTCTGCTGGCTCCTCTTTGAGTCGGGCGTAATTAAAAACTCGCCGGATCAGTACGGAATCCAGAAGCCGTAACAGTTTAAATTCCACCAGGGGAGGGGCGTTTGTCCCTCCCCTTTTCTGAACCTTACCCCGCGGAGGTATCTCCATGGAAAAGAAGGACTTGGCGTCCGGCCTGGTTCTGGTAGCAACCGGGACGGCGTTTTTCGCAGGAAGCCTGGCTCTGCCGTGGAAGGAGACGGGCTACGACTGGTTCGGGGCCCCGGGATTCGTCCCTGCCATCCTGGCCGTGCTGCTGGCCGGGTGCGGCCTGAGGCTTGTGGTGCGGGCCCTCAGGGAGCGGGATTTTTATGACTCCACGGCAGACGCGGAGGATCCCTGCTTTTTTGAGGACGAGGATGAGGAAGGGCAGGAGGAGGACGGCCTCCCTCCATGGATGGAAAAAGAAGGACTCAGAGCCCTTCTGACCGGAGCTCTCTGCCTTGTATATATTCTGCTGCTGGGCAGAATTCCCTATATGGCGGCCACCGCCCTTTTTATAGCAGGTTTTATTCAGATTTTCCGCGGCGCGGGAGTAGTGCGCTCCGTCCTGATCGGGGCGGCGGCGTCCGTCTCCATCTGGTTCGTCTTTTACAAGATTTTTGCCGTCTTTCTGCCCTGAGGGAGGATCAGTACCATGTCGCTTTCAGTACTGTTTTCAGAATTCATGGCCCTTATGACCCCGGGCAGCATCTTTAATGCTTTCTGGGCTACAGGCTTCGGCATCATAGTGGGCATGCTCCCGGGCCTTACCGCCACCATGGGAGTGGCCCTTCTCACGGGGCTTACCTTCCGGTTTATGCCCGAGCAGGCCATGGTAGTGCTTATATCCACCTATGTGGGGGCCATCTACGGCGGAAGCCGGTCCGCCATACTGCTCAACATACCGGGAACCCCCGCCAACGCCGCCACCTGTGTTGACGGAAACCCCCTGGTCAGAAGGGGTGATGCAGGGTACGCCATAGGCCTGGCCACCACGTCCTCCGGGATAGGCACCTTTTTCGGGCTTGTCTGCCTAGCTATCTTCTCCCCCCTACTCGGCAGGATAGCCCTCCAGTTCGGCTCCTGGGAGTTTTTTGTCCTGTCCATTTTCGGCATAGTGATATGCGGCAACCTCACCGCCCCAAAGGACCCCCTCAAGGGCTGGATCGCCGGAATCGCAGGGCTGCTGCTATCCCAGGTGGGGCAGGACCCTATCCAGGCCCTTCCCCGGTTCACCTTCGGCGAGCTCCAGCTTCTGGGCGGCTTTTCCCTTATCCCCGTACTGGTAGGAGCCTACGGAGTGGGCGAAATTATTGAGGTAATGCAGCGTCCGAAGGACTATACCGTCCGCACCAAAGTCCAGCGGGTAATCCCTCCCATTATGGACCTGCTGCGGCACTGGAAGACAATCATCCGCTCCGGCATCATAGGCGTCATTGTGGGGGCGATCCCCGGCGTCGGCGAGGACACGGCCTCCTGGATAGCCTACGATACGGCAAAACGGTTCAGCGACAAGCCGGAGGAGTTCGGCAAGGGCTCTCATGAGGGGCTGATCGCCGCCGAGACGGCCAACAACGCCTGCGTGGGGGGAGCCATAATACCGGTTCTAACCCTGGCGGTGCCGGGAAGCGCCCCGGCGGCAGTGCTTCTGGCCGCCATGTGGCTTCACGGCATAAGGCCCGGACCTCTGCTGCCCATTGAGCAGCCCTTTTTCATAGGCACGGTCACGGCTATCTTCCTGCTCTCCACCATCGCCATGGTCGTCCTGGGGCTGGCCCTTGTTAGGCCTCTGGTCAAGGTGCTTCAGGTCCGGCGGATGATCCTGATGCCCATTGTTTTCGCTCTCTGCTGCGTTGGGTCCTTTGCGGTGAGCGGCCGGCTCTTCGACGTATATTTGATGTTTGCCTTCGGCATCCTGGGATATTTTATGCGGCGAAACGACTTCCCCGCAGCTCCCATGGTCCTCGGCTTTATTCTCGGCCCCATGGCCGACGACAACTTCCGGAGGGCGATGATCATAACGGGCGGCGACTTGTCCCCCTTCTTCACCAGACCCATCTCGATCATCCTGTGGCTTCTTACGCTGGCAGTAGTGCTGGGCAGAAGCACTCTCTTCCGGAAGATGCTTGGCAGTTTAAAAAAATAATGAAGGAGGAACAAGCTTTATGAAGAAAGTAAGAATCGGAATGATCGGTGCAGGGTTCATATCCCGCATACACCTGGAGGCCTTCAGACGGGTCTACGGCCTGCAGGCGAAGGTGGAGGCCGTATGTGCCCGCAGCTCCTCCACAAAGGACTTTGCAGCTGAATTCGGCATTCCCAGGGTCTACTCCGACTACAAGGAGCTGCTCAAGGATCCCGATATAGATGTAGTGGACATCTGCACCCCTCCCCAGCTTCACTCCACCATGGTGGAGGAGAGCATTATGGCCGGCAAGCACGTGATCTGCGAAAAGCCTTTCACGGGGTATTTCGGCATGCCCGGCGATGTCCATCCCGTAGGAAAGGTCTGCAAACAGAAGATGTACGACTCCGTAATGGAGACCATGGAAAAGACCGCGGAAATTGTGCGAAAGAGCGGCCTCATCTTCTGCTACGCCGAGGACTGGGTTTACGCCCCGGCAGTGACGAAGGCAGCCGAGATCCTAAAAAAGACCAAAGACAAGGTGCTTTTCTTCAAGGCCGATGAAAGCCACAGCGGCTCCCATGCCTGGCACGCAGCGGAATGGGCCCACACGGGCGGAGGCTCCATGATCCGCCAGGGGTGCCACCCTCTCTCGGCAGTGCTCTACCTGAAGATGGTGGAGGCCGAGGCCAGGGGAGAAAAGTTCTCTGTGGAGAGCGTGATGTGCGATACGGGCGTAGTGACTGAAAATCTCACCAAGGAAGAGCGCCGCTTCATTACCGCCAACCCCGTGGACGTGGAGGACTGGTCCGTCCTCTCCCTCACCTTCGGGGATAAGACCAAGGCCGCTATCTTCTCCGGCGACTTTGTCACCGGGGGAGTGCGGAACCTTATTGAATTCAATACCAACACCGGGACCATCGCCTGCAACATAGCCCCCAACACCAACATGATGACCTACACCGCTGACGCAAGCATACTAAAGGATATCTACGTCACCGAAAAGGTGGAGACTACCGCCGGATGGCAGTACGTCCTTCTTGATGAGGAGTCGGCCCGGGGGTACATCCAGGAGGCCCAGGACTTCATGGAGTGCATCGCTGAGGGAAGAGAGCCTCTCGCCGGCCTCGACCTGGCCTACGAGACCACCAAGCTCACCTATGCGGGCTATCTGTCCGCAGAAAAGGGCCAGCGCATAAAGGTCTAGCGCGGGGCATGACGAGCAAAATGAAAATAAAAGTCTTCAATACGTCCGGCGAGATGGCCGCTGCCGCCGCCGACCGGGGGGCCGAGCTGCTGACGGCGGCCATCCGGGAGCGGGGCGGGGCCAGGCTCATGCTCTCTACCGGCGCCTCCCAGCTGGAGACCATAAAGGAGCTTATCGCCAGGCCCGTGGAGTGGTCCAGGGTGGAGATGTTCCACCTGGACGAGTATGTAGGGCTGCCTGAGTCCCACGGAGCCAGCTTCAGGCGCTACCTCAAGGAGCGGTTTACCTCGGAGGTGGATCTGGCCGCCGCCCATTTCGTCAACTGGGAGGGGGACATGGAGGCCAACATTAAGGCCTTATCGGAGGAGATCTCGAAGGCTCCCGTAGATGTGGGCTTCATCGGCATAGGGGAGAATGCCCACATAGCTTTTAACGATCCCCCCGCCGATTTTGGCACAGAGGCCCCCTTCATAATAGTAACCCTGGATGACGCCTGCAGAAAGCAGCAGACCGGGGAGGGATGGTTCGCCTCTCCTGATGAAGTGCCTCCCCGGGCAATCACGGCATCGGTCCGGCAGATAATGAAGTGCAGGGCCATCCTCTCCTGCGTCCCCTTTAAAGTGAAGGCAGAAGCGGTGCGGAGCACCCTGGCGGGCAATATGGATCCCCATGTGCCGGCGACCATATTAAAAACCCACCCGGACTGGACCCTGTACCTCGACAGGGATTCAGCCTCTCTGGCAGGGGAGTATCTGCCCTGAGGGGGAGTTTGAAGTAAAAAAAGAGTAAAACAGGGGTTGTTGCACCATGTCTTTCTTAATGCCTGGGCTCTACGAACAAGTAATCAATGAGGCGATCGCAGCTGAAATTGAGCATAATGAGGTAGTCACCGAGACCGCGTCCATAGATAAAGCTGAAAGTGCCGATATCTTAGCCAGCTATATAGGCGAGATTCTCAAAAGGGCGCTTGCAATTTTAGGTGATACAAAAAAAGACTTAAAAAGTCAGATAGAGCTTGTGAACCGCATTGTCCAAATCATTGCTGAGGCAAAAATTGGAGATGATTTTGATACGCTATCGGTAGATGAACAGGCGCTGCAACTACTGGCTGTTTTAAGTAAAACTGATCCAATCCTTGCTTTGCCAAAAAAGGAACGGGTCAAACGGCCTGAAACCTCCATCGCTCAGAGCAGTCTCTTTACCGGCGCAGCCCATGAGCCTAGCCTTTTTACCGAGTTAAAGAGGGAGATTCTATCGTGCGATCGAATTGACATGCTGGTGTCCTTCATAAAATGGAGCGGCCTGCGACTTATCATTGATGAACTTAGGGAGTTTACCAGGCGGGGTGGAAGACTTAGGGTAATTACCACCTCTTACATGGGGGCAACTGATATTAAAGCAGTGGAGGAGCTAAACAGCCTCCCCAATACAGAGATAAAAGTGAGTTATGATGTTAAACGTACCCGACTTCATGCAAAAGCCTACGTGTTTTACCGAAATACTGGGTTTACTACAGCCTATGTCGGTTCGTCTAACTTGTCTAATGCGGCAATTTCCAGTGGTCTTGAATGGAATGTGAAGCTGACAGCAAAAGACCAGCCTGCCGCGGTACGTAAAATAGAGGCCACCTTTGATAGCTATCTTAACTCCAATGAGTTTGAAACCTATTCGGGCGACCAAAAGTGTAGACTTGAGGTCGCCCTTAGGTCTGAAAAAATTAGCGAAAGTAGTCGAGATGTTAGATATCTGTTTGATATAAGGCCCTATCCCTTCCAGCAGGAGATTTTGGATAACCTGGAAGCGGAGCGAACTGTGAGGAATCGATATAAAAACCTGGTAGTTTCAGCTACAGGCACGGGTAAGACGGTGATATCAGCCCTAGATTATAAAAGGTTCAAGGAGCGAAGCTCCGGGGGACTCTGTCGTTTGCTCTTTGTTGCCCATAGAGAAGAGATTTTAAAGCAAAGTTTATCCTGTTTTCAAGGGGTATTAAGAGACCCAAACTTCGGCGATCTGTTTGTGGGAAACAGTCAACCTCTCAGCCTTGATCATCTATTTATATCCATACAAACCTTTCATTCTCAACAATTTGAGACTAAAACATCCCCCGAATTCTACGACTACATTGTGGTGGACGAATTCCATCACGCCGCCGCTCCTACTTATCAGAAGCTATTTACCCACTATCGTCCTAAAATTCTTCTGGGCTTAACGGCAACGCCCGAGAGGATGGACGGGAAAGATGTGTTGCAATATTTTGATGATCGTATTGCAGCTGAGATAAGGCTACCTGAAGCTATAGATAGAAAACTTCTCAGCCCCTTTCAGTATTTTGGCGTCACTGACACGGTGGACCTAAATAACCTCAAATGGGCTCGAGGCGGTTACCAAAAGAGCGATCTTACCAATGTCTATGTTATTGACAGAGCTATCGCCGAGAAGAGAGCGGCCTTGATAGTCGACTCAATAGAGAAATACGTAACCGATATGGGTGATGTTAAAGGGTTAGGCTTCTGCGTATCCGTTGAACATGCAAAATTTATGGCTAAATTTTTTAACTCAGTAGGAATTCCGTCTATGTACCTCGTAGGAGATTCTCCTAACGATGAAAGGACGGCTGCTCAGCGACGCCTCGTCAGCGGGGAAATTCGTTTTATCTTCGTGGTCGACATCTACAATGAAGGTGTAGATATCCCTGAAGTCAACACCGTCCTTTTTTTGCGCCCTACGGAATCTCTTACCATCTTCTTGCAGCAGCTCGGACGAGGTCTCCGATTAGCAGAAAACAAAGAATGTCTGACTGTGTTGGATTTTATCGGGCAGGCTAATCAACGTTATAATTTTGAGGAAAAATATGCAGCGCTACTCTCCAATACCTCTCGCAGTGTGCAAAAAGAAGTGCGGGATGGTTTTATTAGTCTGCCAAAGGGTTGCTTTATTCAGCTTGAAAAAGTAGCTAGAGAGCATATTCTTAAAAACATCAGAAGCTCCTTTTGGAGTCGTACCGGACTTATCCCTCGAATCGCCACTTTTGAAGATGATAGTGGATTAAAGCTGACCCTTAAGAACTTTACTAAATACTACCACCTTGACCACAAAACAATATACAGAAGACACAGTTTCTACCGCTTATGTGTGGAGGCTGGCGTGAGGCAAGATTTCACAGAGCCTATGGAAGAATTATTGACTAGAGCTTTTGCCCGAATTGCTGCTATCGATTCCAGGCGGTGGATTGCCTTCTTGCTTAAAAAGCTCCCTGTAATCGAATCAGCAAAGCTGTCAGAGGAAGAAGAAGCCATGCTTCGCATGCTTCATTTCACCATCTGGCAACAATCTATGGAAGAGTGTGGATTTAAAAATATTCGGGAAGGATTTTCTAAAATAAGGTCTAATCCCGTAATGTTTAACGAACTTATGGAGCTGCTTCAATATAATTTTGACCACATCGACTTCCTGGATGAAAAGCTAAATCTTAACTTCACTTGCCCATTAGACGTTCACTGTACCTATTCTCGTGATCAGATACTTACAGGGCTAGGCTTAGCAAATCCTTTGTCCGTGCGAGAAGGTGTTAAATATATGCCTGAGCTTTCAACGGACCTGTTTTTTGTAACCCTTAACAAGTCCGATAAGGACTACTCTCCCACGACCATGTATAAAGACTACTCAATCAACGAACGGCTGTTTCACTGGCAAAGTCAAAGCACTACATCCGAGTCATCCCCCACAGGACAAAGATATATTAATCACCAACAGGAGAGCAGCCTCGTAATGCTCTTTGTCCGAGAGAATAAAAGAGACCTTGCAGGGACGTCTCCTTATACTTTCCTTGGCCTCGCAGATTATGTAAGTCATGAGGGTCCTAGGCCTATGAGCATCATCTGGAAGTTACAAAAACCAATACCGGCAAAATTTTTGAAAAAAACCAATCAGCTTATGGTAGGGTAAATTTGTGGGAGGAAGTAAATGACCGATGTGGTAGCTGCACTCATATGGAATGATGGAAAATTCTTAATCTGTCAACGTCCAGCCCATAAAGCTCAACCCCTGCTTTGGGAGTTTGCTGGTGGGAAGGTAGAGCCTGGCGAAACTAAGGAGCAGGCCCTCGTTAGAGAGTGTCGTGAAGAGCTTGCCATTGGAGTAGATGTTGGTGATATTTTTATGGAGGTAATTCACGAATATCCAGACATAACAGTTCGTTTAACCTTTTTTAATGCAAATATCATCAGCGGAGTGCCCCAAAAAATTGAACACCATGATATACGGTGGATAGCTGTAGAGGAGATACCAGATTATAATTTCTGTCCCGCTGATAAAAAGATCCTTAAAGCTCTCCAACGGGACTATTTAATGACTTCTAAAAGGCCTTGTGTTTTAGCCTCTAAAGGCAGAAAGGATAGTTGACCTCATGAACCGACTGCTCCTGACTGGCGGCATTCTCCTTCTCCCCTCTGGCTTCCGCAGGATGGACGCGGAGGTAAGGGGAGGGGTAATCTCGGCCCTGTCGCCGAAACTTGAGGCCGGGGCGGGGGATAGAGTTATAGACATGGGGGGCGACATTGTCGCCCCCGGCTTTATTGATATGCACGTCCACGGCGGGGGCGGAGCGGATTTCATGGACGGCACGGCAGAGGCCTTCAGGACCGCCTGCCGCCTTCACGCCGCCCACGGTACCACCACCTTGTACCCTACCACTCTGGCCGCCTCGGGAGAAGACATGGACGCCTTCTTCGCCGCCCTGAAAGAGGCTGAGGCAGCCCGGGAGAGCGCAGAGTCGGAGGCCGGAGCAAGAATCGGCGGAGTCCACGTCGAAGGCCCCTGGTTTGCCCCGGAACAGGCGGGCGCCCAGGATCCCCGTTATCTCGGCCTGCCCTCCGCCGGGGGGTGCGAAAAGCTCCTGGCCAAGTCGGACAGAATCGCCATAGTGACCATGGCGCCCGAACTGGAAGGCGCCCTCGAATCAGCTGCGATGCTGGCGGGCCGGGGAGTGATGCCGGCCATGGGGCACTCGGCGGCGACCCTGGACCAGGTAAAGGACGCCATTGACTGCGGCTTCCGTCACATGGTTCACTTCTACTCGGCCATGAGTACCGTCCGGAGAGATAAGGGCTACCGCATCCCCGGCATGGTGGAAGCGGGGTACCTCTTCGACCGGGTTACGGTGGAGGCCATCGCCGACGGCTGCCATCTGCCCCTGAGTCTGCTCCGGCTTATTTACAGGATCAAAGGCAGGGACCGGATGGCTCTGGTGACGGATGCCATGCGGGGGGCGGGGATGCCGGAGGGCAGGTCCGTTTTGGGCAGCCTTAAAAACGGACAGGAAGTGTTGGTGGAGGACGGGGTAGCTAAGCTTCCGAACCGTAGCGGCTTTGCCGGCAGCGTATGCACTATGGACAGGGCTGTGCGCACTGCCGCAGAGGCAGGAATCCCTCTCGAGGACGCCCTTGCAATGGCGTCAGGCACCCCGTCAAAGATATTGGGAACCGAAGGGCGCAGGGGGAGTATAATGGTTGGCATGGATGCAGACCTCGTAAGACTCGGCAGAGATCTGCAGGTCTCCATGACAATGGCAGCAGGCCATATTTTGAACTCTACAGGAGATGAATAAGTTGAAGACCCTGGTACACTGCGCAGGCGTAATAAACCCCCTTGACCCCTCTTGCCTGGAAAAATCGACTATTGTGATCGAAGAGGGAAAAATTATTGATATTGCCGCCGGGCACTTAACTGCTGTAAACGGGCAGGAGCTGGTCTCCTGGGACGACTATTTTGCAGCCCCGGGCCTTTTCAGCTGCCACGAGCACATAACTCTGGACTCGGTAGCCGAGCCTCCGTCAGACGACGAGGCGGGCGTAGTCTTCGCCCTTCGGGCAGCCCGGGTATGCGGCGAGTTTCTCCGGCAGGGAGTTACCACCGTCCGGGACGCCGGCTCCAGGGGCGCCTGCAACATCATGATAAAAAAGGCGATGCAGAAGGGCCTCTTCGACGGACCCGACATATTCACCGCCGGGCACCGCATATCCCGCACCGGCTACACCAAATGGACCGTATGCCTTGAGGCCGACGGACCGGAAGCTCTGCGAAAAGTCGTACGCCAGGAAGAAAAACGGGGGGCTGACTTCATCAAGCTCATGACCTCTGATGTCATGTCCGGCAAGGGCTCGCCCTACGACCCCACCTACTCCTTCGGGGAGATACAGGCGGCGGTGGAGGAGGCCCATGAGCTTGGCCTCAAGGTCGGCGTTCATGCCTACGGCGGCGAGGGCGTAACCAGAGCTCTTCAGGCGGGGGTTGACTCCATCGAACACGGATGCCTGATCTCCGATGAAGAAGTAGAGATGATGGCTGACAAGGGCGCCTTCCTTGTAATGACCTATATGCCCACCTATGACGCAGTGATAAGCCCCAAAACCTCCCGGGCAATAAAGGAAAAAGCCCGGGCCATGATGGACGACTACGATAAAACCCTGCCAAAACTTAAAAAGGCGGGGGTAAAGGTAGTGTGCGGAGGGGATTCCTACGGCTTCAATCCCGTACTGGAGGCCTCAGCCCTGATTAAGTGCGGCTTTACCAATAAAGAGGCCCTGGCGGCCCTGACGGTTAACGGGGCGGCCCTCTGCGGCATGGCCGATAAGGGACAGATCAGGCCCGGGTTCACGGCGGATCTCATAGGTTTGCCGGCTAACCCCCTCGAAGATATCAAGGCCCTTGAAAATGTCCGGGGGGTAATAAAAAAGGGCAGAGTGATCGGTATCGAAGAGTAGAGATTCAGGATCAAGCATTTTCTGGAATCGAAGACGGCCATAGAAAATTGTGTTGCTGGCATGACTTTTGAGGAATTTGCGCAGGACCAGCGAACCGTGGATGCGGTTGTCCGTCGTTTTCCAGCTCATGTAATACGGGCAACTATTTCGGTAAATTCAGGCTAAAATAAAAATTGCCTCTTGATCTGTCTTGAAAAGACGGTATAATATATTTACAGGAACTTGACAACTGATACTTTTATCCAGAGCGGCTGAGGGACTGGCCCTATGAAGCCCGGCAACCTGCCTTTAAAGGCGTGGTGCCAATACCAGCGCTCCTTACGGGGAGCGGATGATAAGAGGAGACCCATAATAAGCGGGGTTTGCTTCAACCCTTGCTTGCCGGCGGCCTAAGGCCTCTCCTCGGAGAGGCCTTTTTTTGTTTTTCGGGCGGCTCAGGGCGGGAAAAATCAGTCTGAAAAGGAGGAAGTGCCCATGTACACGGGAATGGACACGGTCAGCATGCTGTATGAAATGATGGGAGTAGAAGATGAATGGGCGGTACGGTACGAAAACGGATTCAAGTGGTGGCCCTGCGAGCGGGCCCAGACGGTGGAGATATTGGGCGAAGTGGACGGCCCCGAAGGGGAGAGGGGCTGCTACATATCGATCCGGATGGAGGTTTTCAAGTCTGAAAGCCTCGATCCGGCTCTTATGAAGCTGTTAAACCAAGGAATAATGACCTGCCCATCCTTGGCAGGGCTTGTATACAACCGCCGAAAAGGTCTTATGGAGCTGTGCTCATGGGCTCCGGTATACGAACACAGCAGCCGCTGGATGCCCGTACTGCTGGGCATGGCCGCGGGGATGCAGCTTTTTGAAGCCGATACAGTATGCTTTATTCTTGAAAACGAGAAAGAGTCGGCTGAAAGCGGTCACCCTGAAAACGGCATCCGCAGGGAAGTACATGAAATATACGGACTGGGGTCCGCCGTGTTTCAAACAGGGTCGCAGGAGCCCTCCCGGTGGGAGGCTGAGGAGTTCACCGAGGCCATTGACCTGGTCTGCAAACTGCCCCTCAATTTCTCTGCGGCCGCCGAGGGGCCGGGGCTGTCGGCGGAATTTCCCTTTGGTTCCCGCTTGTCCCTGTTTCGCATGATCGCCGACATACCGCATTGCGGATACGGCAACGGCCTGCATCAGATCCATCACTTCCCTGTGGCGAGAAAACCGGGCGATGATGATAAGTGGATCAAAAAAGCCCTGGAGCTTAACAAGCCTGTTGTCAGCTCCGATCCGCCCGGGTTTGGTTTTGGCAGCTACGTCTACAGGTACGGCATGATCATTCATGCATCCTTTTTACCCAACGCCCTGCATAATCGGGGTCTGCTGCCCAACCTTCTGCTGGCCGCCGGCGCCAGAGCCGAGGCCATGGACAAAGAGCTGGCGGGCGAAAGGAGGAATAAAAATGAATGAGATGAAAAAGCGGGAGGAGAGGGATTTAATCAAAAAGGCCATGGAAGAAAACGGCCTGCGCCTCACCATCTACCAGAAAAGCTGCTTTCGGAACGGCGCCCTGATTGAGAAGATACTTTACAAAGGGTGGAACGATGAGGGGGAGGAAGTCGCATCGGGCTCCTGCCTTGCAAAGGTGCTGGAATCTATAGAAAAGTGGCGGGAGCGGGAAAGTACTGTGAAAAAACCTACATCGGCTACGGCTCAAAGCTGAGTGTAAAACGTAGGGGCATATTCTCTTTACGTTAGTTTCCTAATTACAACTATCTAATGTTAAACTACTGCTATTGCCTCGCTTACAAATATCTGATCTCGCTATGCTTTGGAGGAATCAATGCACTGGATCTACTTATTTATCGCCGGTATTTTTGAGATTATCTGGGCTTATGCAATGAAGCAGTCCCATGGTTTCAGTCGGCTTATACCATCTCTTGTAACAATTTCTGCAATGTTGATCAGCTTTTGGCTGCTGGCCGTTGCCATGAGAACTATCCCCTTGGGTACGGCCTACATAATCTGGACGGGGATAGGAGCCGTAGGTGCGTTTATTGCTGGAATTTTCTTTTTGGCCGAGCCGGTTAACGCAGCGAGAATTATCGCTGCGCTGCTTATAGTTTCAGGGTTAATCCTGATGAGGCTGGCAAGCGCCTGAGGCAGCCAAATATGCTGCAGATGCTGTTGATCCCTTGCAGCAGTCCGTAGGCTATGGTAAAAGAGAATATGTCTGTTTAGACATTTTTGTATGCATGGGATGAGGGCAGTATTGAGAAAAAAGATCTGGGGAGGGATTATGGTGGCAAAGAAAAAGAGCAGGCTTGATTTTGTGAACATGAAGAAAAGCGGCGAGAAGCTTACCTGGGTTACGGCTTATGATTTCCCCATGGCCAGTTTTGCTGAGGCTGCGGGAATCGACATGATACTTGTGGGCGACTCCCTGGGAATGGTGACCCTGGGATATGAGGGCACCGTGCCCGTCACGATGGAAGACTGCATCAGCCACTGCCAGGCAGTGCGCAGAGGCGCTCCCAACACCTTTGTCATGGGAGACATGCCCTTCGGCTCCTATCAGGTTTCCGACGAGGATGCCGTCCATAACGCGGTCCGCTTCCTCAAGGAGGCCGACATGGACAGCATTAAGCTTGAGGGTGGAGTACAGGTGAAATCCAGGATAAAGGCCATCGCCGAGGCGGGAATTCTCGTCTGTGGTCATGTTGGTCTAACTCCTCAGAGTTCTGGCAGTTTGGGCGGTTTTAAGGCACAGGGCCTGGACGCCGCTTCGGCCCGCCTCGTGATTGAGGACGCCCTGGCGGTGCAGGAAGCGGGCGCTTTCGCTATCCTTGTGGAGGCCATCCCGCCCGAGCTGTCCGCTTTTCTTGCAAAAAAGCTGACCATCCCCGTATACGGGATAGGCGGCGGACATTGTGACGGCCAGGTTCTCATCTGCGGCGACATGATGGGCATGTTTGAGGCGTTTACCCCTAAATTCGTCAAGGTTTACGCAAATGTGGGCGAGATCATCACCAACGCATTTAAAGAGTACGTGGAAGACGTGCGTTCGGGGAGGTTCCCCGGCGATGAGCACTGCTATCACGTGCGGAAGGGCCACGAGGAAGAGTATGCTGCCATGCTGAAGGAGTACGAATAAAATCGGGCTTAATTGGTGAAGCAGAGCCGCCTGCCAAAACAGCTGCAGGCAGCTGCGGCGCCCGCGGATTGTCTGGTGAACTGTCGCTTTAGGGAAAAACCGTGAAACGGGCCTGTCGAAAGACAGGCCCGGACTTTTACGATACGGCGTCCCTTTCGGGTGAGAAGGCTTCGTACTCTTTGTTGTCGATAATCTCCTTCAAGGCCTGTGCCGTGTCCGCTACGTCAGCGAAAGTGCTGTAGAGGGCTACCGGCGCGAGGCGGATCACTCTGGGGGGTCGGAAATCTGGAATGATGCCCCGTTTTTTCAGTGCCTGGCAGATCCTCCAGCCCTCTTCGTGCTCTACTGCCAGGTGGCCGCCCCGGCGGCTCTTCTCCTTCGGCGTTCCTACTGTATAGCAGTAAGGTTCGGCGGAGAGCTCCTGGTCTATTATTTCTATAAGGAAGTCTGTGAGGGCCAGAGATTTTTCCCTGATCCGCTCCATTCCCGCCTGCCCGAAAATTTCCAGAGAGGGGAGCAGGGTGGAGGCGGAGAGCACGGGAGGGGTGCCTATCTGCCATCCTCCGGCGGAGCGGGCGTGGTCAAACTCCAGGCTCATATCGAACTGGCGGCTCTTTTCGAAGCCGAACCATCCCGCCAGGCCAGGGGCCGCGTTGAAGTGCCTCCTGTTTATGTAGAGGAAGGCGGGGCTTCCGGGGCCGCCGTTCAGGTGTTTGTAGCTGCACCAGAAGGCAAAGTCGGCGTCCCATTCACTCAGTTTGTGGGGCACGGAGCCTGCTGAGTGAGCGCAGTCGAAGCCGATGAGCGCTCCCCGCGCGTGAGCTTCCGTGGTGAGGCGCCCCATGTCTAGAAGCTGGCCGCTTCTGTAGAGTATGCCGGGGATCATGACAAGGGCCGTGGTGTCGCCGATGGCTTCAATTATGTCGTCCTCCTCGATGAGCCGTCCGTCCCGGGATTTTACCAGCACCAGGTGTTCGGCGGGGTCTAGGCCCCGGAGGCGGATCTGGCTTTCGAGGGCGTAGATGTCGGAGGGAAAGTTGAGCTCGTCCGCCACGATTTTGGTTCTCTTTCCCGATGGCTTGTAGAAGGTGCTTACCAGGGCGTGAAGGTTGATGGTGGTAGAGGCGGACATTACCACTTCGTCAGGGGCGGCGCCCATGAGGGGGGCCATCATTTTTCCGGCCTCCTCGGCCAGGTGGAACCAGGGGGGCGTCCCCTCCAGCCATCCGCCTATTCCCAGGTCCCTCCATTCGGCGAAGGCCCTGTGAAGGGCCGCTTCCGCCGCCTTCGGGGCCAGGCCGAGGGAGTTGCCGTCCATATAGATCATTCCCTCCGAGATGTGAAAGAGGTCCCTGAAGCTGCCCATGGGGTCGAGCCCGTCCAGTTCCTGCGCTTTTGCTCTGTAGGATGCAAATTTATCCGCCATTTCTCACCCTTCCCTTCGAATTTTTTCCAATAATAACACAGCCGGGGCAGATTCCCGCACCGGAGCGGCCGCCCCCGACCAAGCTCCGTTGATGTATTATATGAGTGCAGATCGCAAAAAATTCGGGGTAATTTTCCCGGGGAGGGTTAAAAATGGAAGCTCTGCTTGTAATAGATATGCTGAACGACTTCATAAGGAAAGACGGCGCTCTGCCCACAGGAGAAGCCGGAACAGCGATAGTGGATTTTATCCGGCAAAAGGCGGAGGAGTTCAGGGAGAAGGGCCGGCCTGTGATCTATATCTGCGACAGCCACGAGCCCGACGACCGGGAGTTTGATATGTTCCCGAACCACTGCGTGGCCGGAAGCGACGGCTGCGAGATCATCCCCGAGCTGGAGCCCCGTCCCGGGGACAAGATCATCAGGAAGAGACGGTACAGCGCCTTCTTCGGCACGGATCTTGACCTCTATCTCCGGGAGAAGGGCGTGGACGAACTCTACCTGGTGGGAGTGAACACCAACATCTGCGTGCTTTACACTGCGGCCGATGCCCGGAATATCAACTATAAGGTGAATATTTACGAAAAGGGCGTAGCATCCTTTGACCAGGAGGCTCACCGCTTCGCCCTAAAAGAGGCGAAAAATACCCTGGGGTGCGGTATTTTGTAAAATAGGTTTTCGGGTTGTTTATGGAGGTATCTAAATGAAAAGCATGATTAAAGAGCGCAATGAGATAAGAAAGGTTCTCAGGCGGCTTTCACCTCAGGGAGTTGAGAGATTGAGAACTTATGCGCTTCACCTGGAACGGGAAGAGATGGAGGATTTCGAACCTCCCTTGACGCAGGAAGAGGAGGAATCTGTTGCGATTTCCAGGAGGGAATTTGCCGAAGGTAAAGCTGTTCCGTTTAAAGATGTCATTAACGAGCTATGGTAAGTTCATGGAAGGTTCTGATATCCCGGGAAGCGAAGAAACGTCTTGAGAAGATCCCTCAACCGGACAGGAGGCGGATTTTAACAGCGATTGATGCTCTGCACACCGGGCCATTGGGGGATATTAAACGGCTTAAAGGCAGAAATGAGTGGCGATTAAGAGTGGGAGACCGAAGAGTGCTGCTTGAAATTGACGAGACGGATTTTGCGATTCGTATACTATCCATTGGGTCAAGGGGAGATGTTTATAAATAAGAAATTTTTAACGTTGCCCATTGCCATGATATCAGGTCTTTCACGGCCATGAACCCGGTTTGCAGTTTTCCTCCCTGTGCACGGGGCGATGCGCTTGTCCTCATTTTGGGCAGCATACCGGGGAAGGCCTCGCTGGAGGCGGAGGAGTACTATGCTAACCCTCGAAATGCCTTCTGGCCGGTGATGGAGGCTCTTTTCGGCATCAGCCGCCATCTTCCGTATGAGGAAAGACTTGCTGCCCTGGCGAGGAGGCGGGTGGCACTGTGGGATGTGCTGGCCTCCTGCGTGCGGCCCGGGAGTCTGGATTCCGATATTGTTGAGGATACAGTTGTGCCCAACGACCTGCCCTCCTTTCTGCGCTCCCATCCGATGATAACGGCAGTGTTTTTCAACGGTGCAAAGGCGGAGCAGGCCTGGAGGCGGCATATTGCCCCGGCATTGCCTCAGGCGGGGTTGCGGCTTGTACGGCTGCCCTCCACAAGCCCTGCCAATGCAAGATTGGGCCTTGAGGAAAAAATAGAGGCGTGGCGGACAGTTGCGGAAGCTGCGCTGGAGAAGGACATCCGGTGAGGTTTTGGTTGGTTGGGATTTTCGCCGATTGCCGCAGAACTAAATTGCCTGCATGAAATGGCTGAAAGGAGAAATTCATAATGAAGTGCTGCCGGCACTGTGAAACCGAAAGCAGCTGTATCGATCAGGTACCCATCTTTGCCGGCCTTAGCCGGGAGGAGCGGCTTGAGATTGCTGAGATAGCCGCATCCCGCAGCCTGGAAAAGGGCGAGATGATCTACCGGGCGGGGGATGAGGGAGGAACCCTCTTTGTCCTCTACACGGGCAGGGCAAAGCTTTTTCGCTTGAGCGCTGCGGGTAAGGAGCAGGTCCTCCGCATCGTCGGGCCGGGGGAGTTTATCGGGGAGCTGTCCCTCTTTTCGTCCCTGCCCCTTACAGACTTCGCCCAGGCACTGGAGGCGACCACCATGTGCGTCCTTCAGGGGGAGCGGCTCAAGGGGCTGATGACGAAGTACCCCTCCATCGCCTTCAAGGTTATGGACGAGCTCTCCCGGAGGCTTGAAAAAGCGGAGACCCGCATCAAAGATATAAGCCTGAACCCGGTAAACAAGCGGATTGCGGGGGCTCTCCTGGAGCTATCGGAGGGCGGGGAGGAAGTTCTTCTGCCCATGACCAAAGGAGACCTGGCCTCCCACCTGGGAATCACCCAGGAGACGCTCAGCAGGAGGCTGGCGGCTCTTCAGGAGGAGGGGCTGATAGCCCTTGAAGGGCACAGAAAAATCACCATTAAAAACCGCCCCGGGCTGGAGGGCATCAGCCAGAGGCCGTAGGATTAAGCGTTAAAAAAAGCCCGGCAGCGGAAGCTGCCGGGCTTTTAATTATTTTGCCTGGGATTTTTTTATTTCGTAGCCCAGTCCTGTTATAGTCTTTTCCACGTCCTCCAGGGCGAGCTTTTCGCTATCGAAATTGAATCTGACCCTGCTGGAGTTGAACATTATCTTAACGCTGTCTTTTTCCACACTGTCGAAGGATTTGACCGCACCCTCGATCTTCTGTACGCAGGACGGGCATGCCAGAGCCTCAAGCTGAATTGTCGCTGTCTTCATATTTAAAACCTCCTGAAATTTTACTTTTTATTCTTCTGCTGCATGTAAGGCGGATTTACCCCAAACTGTACCGGAGCAGCCTCATGCCGTTCAGTATAACCACCAAAATACTGCCCTCGTGGACCAGCATTCCTATGGACATGTTCATCCACTCGCTGAAGAACACCGCCGCCAGCAGAAAGAATACCACTCCCACGGCGATGAAGATGTTCTGCCTCATGTTCCGGGCCGTGGCCTTTGTCAGCCCCAGGGCGTGAGGCAGGCGGCCGAAGTCGGAGTTCATCAGAACCACGTCCGACGTCTCTATGGCCACGTCCGTGCCGCCGCCCATGGCTATGCCGATGTGGGCCAGGGCCAGGGAGGGGCTGTCGTTGACGCCGTCCCCCACGAAGGCAACGATCCGGCCCTCTTCCTCGATAAGCCTCTTCACGTAAGCCGCCTTGTCCTCGGGCAGCATGTTTCCGTGAGCCTCCGTCAGGCCCAGCTCCCGGCTTACGGCATCCACCGTGCCCTGGTTGTCCCCCGAAAGCATGACCAGGTTTTTGACTCCCAGCTTTTTGAGCCTCTGCAGATAGCCCTTTACACCGGGGCGAATCTGATCCCGGACGCCCATCAGGACTTTAAGCTCGCCGTCTACGGCGGCAAGCACCAGGGAGTTGCCCTCCTCCTCAAGCCGGGCTATGTCCGATGCGGCCTCCCCGCTGATGGGTACGCCCTCCCGCTCCATCAGGGCGCTGTTGCCCACGGCGATTATGCTCCCGTTTACGCTGGCGGTGATCCCGCCCCCCTTTATGACTTCCGTGTTCTCCACGGGGGAGAAGGTAGTCTCGCCGATCTCCTCAAGCACTGCCTTTGCGAGGGGGTGACCCGACTCCCGCTCCACGCTGGCCAGGTATCCAAGGGCCCTATCTATTTCCTCCCCGTAGTATACCTTTTCTGCGACGGAGGGGTTTCCCGCTGTGAGGGTGCCTGTTTTGTCGAAAATCATGGTGTCCAGGCGGCTGAAATCGCCGATGACCTCGCTGCCCTTCAGCAGTACGCCGTGGCGGGCGCCGTTGCCTATCCCCGCTACGTTGGATACGGGCACGCCTATCACCAGTGCTCCGGGGAACTACTTATCAAGAGTAAACTATTAAAAATCCATTAAAATCAATACTTTCACTTTGAGAACATGTATTTAAAGTAAATAACAATTAAAGCCTGTATCTTAGTTATCACTTGAGATACAGGCTTTTTATTTATTCGTTCATATAATTA
>JBMNVK010000040.1:0-19093 GCA_050946755.1 Aminivibrio sp.
TTCAAAGTAAAGGTGCTGAGCGTTCACGTCCTGTCCATGAAGGGAAAGCCCAAGAGAATGGGCATGTTCCAGGGAAAGACAAAATCGTGGAAGAAGGCGATCGTCTCCCTAGCCGACGGCGAGCGGATCGAGTTCTTCGAAGGCGCAAGCGTCTAGCGGAAGGAGAAGTATTCTAAAATGTCGATCAAACAATTTAAACCCTACACTCCAGGCCGCAGATTCATGACCGTTCTTGATAAGACGGAGGTAAGCAAAAAGAAGCCGGAGAAATCCCTTCTCGCACCTCTGCACAAGACGGGAGGCCGGAACAACAAGGGCAGAATTACAAGTCGCCACAGAGGCGGCGGAGCAAAGAGAAAATACCGGATTATCGATTTTAAGAGGGACAAACTTGCCGTGCCGGGAAAGATCGCGGCCATCGAGTACGATCCCAACAGAAACGCCCTCATAGCCCTTATTCACTACGTGGATGGCGAAAAGAGGTACATTCTGGCAGCAAAGGATCTTAAAGTAGGCGACATTGTCACCGCCGGTCCGGAAGCGGATATCCGCCCCGGAAATGCCCTTAAGCTGAAGGATATACCCATAGGAACCATTGTCCACAACCTGGAGCTCGAGCCCGGCCGGGGAGGGAAGCTCGTAAGAGCTGCCGGAACCTCCGCCCAGCTCATGGCCAAAGAGGGCAAGCACGCCTTTATCCGTATGCCAAGCGGAGAGCTGCGCCTCATTCTTCAGGAGTGCATGGCCACCATTGGCCAGGTAGGTAATGAGGATTTTGAAAACCTGTCCGCCGGCAAGGCCGGGAAGAACAGGTGGCTCGGAAGAAGACCGGGCGTCCGCGGCGTTGTAATGAACCCGGTGGATCACCCCATGGGGGGAGGAGAGGGCCGGAGCAAGTCGAACATGCATCCTGTGTCTCCCTGGGGAACGCCCGCCAAGGGATACCGGACCAGGAAAAAGAATAAGCCGACCGACAGGCTCATCGTGCGGCGCCGCTACGAGAAATAAGGAGGGAATGCGATGGCTCGCTCCAGACGCAAGGGGCCGTATGTGGAAAAAAGACTGCTTGACAGGGTGGAATCCATGAACGAAGGGACAGCCAAAAGGGTTATCAAAACCTGGTCCCGCCGGTCCACCATAGTACCTGCGATGATAGGGCACACAATCGCGGTGCATAACGGCAGAATTCACATACCCATATTTATAAGCGAAAACATGATCGGTCACAAGCTCGGGGAGTTTGCCCCCACCCGAAAATTCGGGGGTCATGCCGGGCAGGAACGCTCCTCCCGGGCAAGGTAAGGGGTGATGGTAATGGAAGCCAAAGCCGTTGCCAGGCAGGTTCGGGTATCCCCTATGAAAGTTCGCAGAGTGCTGGCGCTCATCAGGGGCAAAAAAGTGGGAGACGCAATGGTAGTCCTTCGCTACAGCACCCAGAAATCCGCTGCCATCGTGAGCAAAGTGCTGCAGAGCGCCGTTGCCAACGCCGAGCACAACTACGGCATGGACACGGACAAGCTTAGGATTGTTGCGGCAACTGCAGATGAAGGTCCGAAGATGAAGCGGTTCCGCCCCGTCTCCATGGGCAGGGCCCACAGATATGTGCACCGCACCAGCCACGTGACTGTCACAGTGGCAGAACGTTAAGGAGGGGGAACTCGTGGGACAGAAAGTTCACCCAACCGGATTCCGCATCGGAATCGTCAAGGAATGGGAGTCAAAGTGGTACGCCGGAGGCAAGGAGTACGCAAAAAATCTTCATGAAGATATTGCCCTCCGGAAGTATATAGCCAAGAAGTGGGAAAATGCGGGCATATCCCGCATTGAGATAGAGCGGGTCGGCCATGTAATCCGGTTTACGATTTGGACCTCCCGGCCCGGTGTAGTAATTGGACGGGGCGGCTCCGAGATTCAGGTCATGAAAGAGGATCTCCAGGCCAGAACCGGCGCCAAGATAATGATCAACGTCCAGGAGATCAAGAATCCTGACGTGGAGGCCCAGCTGGTGGCCGAAGGGGTAGCCTCTGCCCTCGAAAGAAGGGTTTCCTTCAGGAGGGCCATGAAGCAGTCCATCTTCCGCGCCATGAAGGGCGGCGCCAAGGGAATTAAGATCTCCACCTCCGGCCGTCTCGGCGGCGCGGAGATAGCCAGAACCGAATGGTACAACGAGGGGCAGCTGCCTCTTTCCACCATCAGGGCCGATATCGACTACGGTTTTGCCGAGGCAATGACCATGTACGGGATCATTGGCGTAAAGGTCTGGATTTACCGCGACAGGGATGCCGAAAGGCCTGCCCAGCCTTCCAGGCAGCAGCGGAGAAGGGGGTAGCATACTATGCTTATGCCGAGCAGGGTAAAATATCGGAAGCCTTTCCGTCGCCCCTTGAAGGGCAAGGCCAAAGGCGGCACGACAGTGGCCTTTGGCGAATATGGAATACAGACTCTTGAATGTGCCTGGATCACTGCCCGCCAGATTGAGGCAACCAGGATCGCTCTTTCAAGAAAGATGAGAAGGGGAGGGAAGATCTGGATAAGAATTTTCCCCGATCGCCCCTACACTAAAAAGCCCCTTGAAACCCGCATGGGAAAGGGAAAGGGTTCCACCGAATTCTGGGTAGCTCCGGTAAAGAGGGGCCGCATTCTCTTTGAGATGGCGGGTATTCCCAGGGAAGTTGCCGCGGAGGCCTTCCGCACTGCCTCTCACAAGCTGCCGGTGAAGGTGCGGATGGTTGTCCGGGAAGGTCTTGGTGGTGAGTAAATATGAAGGCCATGAATCTGCGTGATCTTACGCTGGACGAACTGAACGAGAAGCACAGGCAGTACAAGGAAGAGCTGTTCAACCTGCGTTTTCAGAACGCCATTGGGCAGCTTCAGAATACCAGCAGAATCAAGGCTGTTAGAAAGACAATCGCCAGGGTGCTGACGGTTGTCCGGGAGAAACAGATGGCCGGCGAGCAGTCTGCCGGAAGGAGGTAGTTCCGATGGTAGAGCGGAAGCCCCACCGCAAAGTCCGGACCGGTACGGTTGTCAGCGACAAGATGGACAAAACCGTTGTGGTCCGGGTTACAAGGCACACAAAACATCCTCTTTACGGAAAGACGATGATAAGGGCTAAAAAATATACCGCCCATGATGAGAACAACGAATGCAGAATGGGCGATCTGGTAGTAATCGGAGAGACGAGACCCCTCAGCAAGACCAAGAGGTGGGCCCTCCTCGAAATTGTACGCAGGGCGCCGGTCTTCGATGCCCCGGGAAGCAGCGGCGGGGAGGCCTAGAACATGATCCGGTTTACGTCTGTTTTGAACGTTGCCGACAACTCAGGAGCAAAAAAGATTTTTTGCATCCAGGTCCTTGGAGGCAGCAGGAGAAGATATGCGTCCATTGGTGATGTCATCGTCGCATCGGTCCGGGAGGCCATACCCAACAGCAACATCGCAAAGGGTTCCGTGGTAAGGGCCGTAGTGGTGCGCACAAAGAAGGAAATCAGAAGAGCTGACGGAACCTACGTCAGATTTGACGATAACGCCGCTGTTATTATCGATAACAACGGCGACCCCAAGGGAACCCGGATCTTCGGGCCGGTGGGAAGGGAACTGAGAGCGAAGAAGTACATGCGCATCCTCTCCCTCGCCCCTGAAGTGGTGTAACGGAGGGTATGGAAATATGAGCAAGATAAGACTTAGAAAAGGCGACCGGGTCCGGGTCATCTCAGGAAAAGACAAGGGGAAGGAAGGCAAAATCCTCCGTTCAATTCCTGCCCGGCAGCTGCTGGTGGTGGAGGGCGTTAACGTGGCATCCAAGCACATGAAGCCCTCCCAGAAAAACCCCCAGTCCGGTATTGTGAAGCAGGAGACGCCTATCTACGCTTGCAAGGTAATGCTGGTATGCCCCACTTGCGGAGCCGCCACCAGAGTCGGACGAGGCTATCTGGACAGCGGCAAAAAAGTTCGTCTGTGCAAGGCATGCGGCGAAATCGTGGATCAGGTGTAAGGAGGAGAGTGTGCCATGACCCCTCGTTTTCTTGAGAAGTACAAAAACGAAGTTGCGGGCAATCTCGCAAAGCAGTTCGGCTACAAGAACGTGATGCAGATACCCCGCGTTACCAAAATAGTTGTGAACATAGGGGTAAGCGAGGCCAAAGTTGACATCAAGTATATGGACGCAGCCATTGCGGAACTCTCCGCCATAACGGGACAGCGCCCTTTGATGAAGAGAGCCAAGAAATCCATTGCAGGATTCAAGCTTCGCGAGGGAATGCCCGTAGGCTGTACCGTCACCCTCAGGGGTGCCCGCATGTGGGAGTTTCTCGACAGGCTCGTCACCCTGGCCTTTCCCAGCGTCAAGGACTTTCAGGGAATCTCCCCGAAGGGATTTGACGGCAGGGGCAACTACAACCTCGGCCTCCGGGAGCAGCTTATCTTCCCGGAGATCGATTACGACAAAGTCATCAGACCGCGGGGAATGAACGTATCTATCATTACCACCGCGAAAACCGACGAGGAAGCCCACGCTCTGCTGAAAGAGCTTGGGATGCCTTTTAACCGCTAGAAAGGGGGATTTGTCAATGGCTAGAAAAGCGATCAGGCACAAGGCGACACTGCCCCCGAAATTTTCGGTGAGAAAGTATAACAGGTGCCCGCTATGCGGCCGTGTTCACGGATATATGAGAAGGTTTGACATGTGCCGTTGCTGCTTCAGAACGCTCGCCCGGGAAGGGAAAATACCCGGCGTGGTGAAGTCTAGCTGGTAGCAGCGTGGACTGAAGGGGGTTACTCAGGAATGTACGTTACTGATCCTATTGCGGATATGCTTGCGCGCATAAGAAACGCCAACATGGTTTTCCATGAGAGCGTCGACGTGCCCTCAAGCAAGATCAAGGCGGAAATAGCCCGTATTCTGAAGGAATCAGGCTATATAAAAAATTACAAAGTCATCAGCGACCCGAAAAAGCCCTATAACTCCATCAGGCTTTTCCTCACCTACGGACCTAACAAGGAGAGGGTTATCCAGGGGCTTCGCAGGATCAGCAAGCCGGGCAGAAGAATCTACGTCGGCCACGCCGATCTTCCGAAGGTTATGGGCGGCCTTGGGATTGCGGTCATTTCGACCTCCAGGGGGCTCAAGACTGATGAAGAAGCAGGACAGCTCGGCCTTGGCGGCGAAGTTCTCTGCTATGTCTGGTAGGCTGGAGGTGCTCTAGATGTCTCGTATCGGACGGAGATTCATACCTCTTGCATCAGGCGTAACTGTCAGTGTCAAGGACGGCGAGGTGCAGGTCCAGGGTCCCAGGGGCAAACTATCCACTCCTACCGTCCCCGGCATCGATCTGACGGTGGAGGACGGAGTAATAAAGGTTACCAGGCAGAACGACCAGAAGCAGACCAAGGCCTGGCATGGAATGATGAGGGCTCTGGTGGCCAATATGGTTACCGGCGTGTCGGAGGGCTTTAAAAAAGACCTGGAAATTGTGGGCGTAGGCTACAGGGCCCAGCTTCAGGGCAAAAAGCTCGTGATGAACCTCGGCTTTTCCAATCCTGTGGAATACGAGGCTCCTGCGGGAGTTGAGATCACCGTAGAAAGCCCTACAAAGCTCTCCGTGTCAGGAATTGACAAACAGGCAGTAGGACAGGCGGCGGCCAATATACGGGGCTTCCGGAAGCCTGAACCCTATCAGGGCAAGGGAATCCGGTACGTCGGCGAACGGATTATCCGCAAGGCCGGAAAGACCGGCGCAAAGTAATTCCGAGGTGAAATTTATGAAGACTAAGACCAGAGGCGATATGCGCGTAATCAGACACGCCAGGCTTCGAAAAAAACTTTCCGGTACGGCCGAAACTCCAAGAATGGCTGTTTTTCACAGCCATTACCATATCTATGTCCAGTTCATCGACGATGACGAAGGACATACCCTTGTTGCGGCATCCACGGTAGAGCCGTCCATCAAAAGCGGCCTTCAGGGGACCTGCAATGCCCAAGCTGCCAGTGCACTCGGCAAGATCGCTGCAGAGCGGGCCCTCGCCAAGGGAATTACGTCGGTGGTATTCGACAGGGGCGGCCACATGTTCCATGGAAAAGTTAAGGCTTTGGCGGAAGCCGCCCGAGAAGCCGGCCTGAAGTTCTAGGGGAGGGCACAGCATGATAAGGAAAAAGATTGACGCCAAGGGAATGGAGCTGACCGAGCGGGTTGTTGCCATCAACAGGGTAAGCAAGGTCGTAAAGGGCGGCAAACGCTTTAAATTCAGCGTCCTGGTAGTTGTAGGGGACGGGGACAGATACGTAGGCATAGGAATGGGCAAGGCAAAGGAGATTTCCGAGGCAGTGAGGAAGGGTATTGAGAGGGCCTCCAGGAACCTGGTTGAACTCAAGAAGATAGGCAACACCATTCCTCATCCCATAACCGGAATTTTCGGCGCTGCCTCCGTCCTTCTGAAGCCTGCCGCCCCCGGCACGGGAGTTATAGCCGGCGGCGTGGTAAGGGCCATAATGGAGCTTGGAGGAGTCAAGGATGTAGTTACCAAGGTCGTCGGCCGCACCTCCAACCCTGTCAACGTTGCCAAGGCAACGATCCAGGCCATTCTCGAGATGAGAACTCCCGAGGAAATTCTAAGGCTTATGGGCAGAAAAGTTCCTGAAGCCGCCGCGGAGTAGGAGGAAACATCATGGGAAAGCTTAAGATCACATGGAAGAGAAGCACCATAAGGAGGCCGGAGGACCAGAAAAGGACCGTCCGGGCTCTGGGTCTCAGAAAACTTAACCAGACGGTAGTGCACGATGACACTCCCGCAATCAGGGGTATGGTCAACAAGGTAAGCCACCTCGTTGAGTGCGTTGCCATCGATGATGAGGGAGGTACATCCCATGAGCTTGCATGAACTCAGCCCCGCTCCCGGCTCGAGAAAGAAGAAGAGGCGGGTTGGTCAGGGAGTAGGCAGCGGCAGAGGCAAGACCTCCGGCAAAGGCCACAAGGGACAGAAAGCTAGAGCAGGCCGGCAGGTCCGCCCTGGTTTCGAGGGGGGACAGATGCCCCTTATCCGCCGCATTCCCAAGAGGGGCTTCAACAACACCCGCTTTGCTAAGACCTATCAGGTGGTAAACCTTGAATCCCTGGTAACCCGGTTTGAATCGGGGGCTACTGTGGGATTTGAAGAGATGTACGATGCGCGTCTTATCCGCAAGGACACTCTTCCCGTCAAGATACTGGCCGGCGGAGAAATCGACAAGGCGCTTACTGTAAAGGCCCATGCCTTCAGCGCCCAGGCCAGGGAGAAAATCGAAGCGGCGGGTGGGAAGGCCGAGGTGATCTAGGTGATTGATTCTTTCCGGGATGCCTTTAAGCTGCCAGACCTGAAACGAAGAATCCTTTTCACCCTTGGCGCCCTGTTCATCTTCCGCCTCGGAGCCCATATCCCCACGCCGGGAATCGACTCTGAGGCCATGTCCCAGCTTTTCGACGGAGGGGGCGTGCTGGGCTTTCTTGATATCTTCGCAGGAGGGGCGCTGAGGCGGTTCAGCCTCTTTGCCCTTGGCGTTGCCCCTTACATCAACTCCAGCATAGTGATGCAGCTGCTGGTAGTGATCTTCCCCACCCTTGAAAAGATGCAGAAGGAGGGGGAGGAGGGGAGAAAAAAGATAGTTCAGTGGACCAGGTACGGGGCCGTATTCTTTGCCCTTGTCCAGGCCGTGGGAATGACCTTCTGGCTCAGAAGCCTGGGCATCTTCAGCGGCCAGCTCCTGGACGGCATGATAGTGGTCTCCACAGTCACAGCGGGCTCCCTGATCGTAATGTGGTTCGGTGAGGAGATAAGCGATCACGGCATAGGCAACGGCATCTCCCTGCTCATCTTTGCGGGAATCGTAGCCCGGGTGCCGGAAGCCATAATCCAGAGCTGGCGCATGATCAGGCTTGGCGAGATGAACGTCCTGGTTCTCCTTATTGCCCTTGCCCTCATGGTAGGGGTCATTGCGGGATGCATCATGCTCCAGGAGGGCCAGCGGCGCCTTCCCGTACAGTACGCCAAGAGAGTGGTAGGCAACAAGATCTATGGCGGCCAGAGCACCTTCATCCCTCTTAAGGTAAACCAGGCCGGGGTAATCCCCATAATCTTTGCTTCGTCGGTGCTTCTTTTCCCCTATTCGGTGGCCAAATTCTTCACCGGCGACGTGGGCCTGTTCTTCCAGCGCATCTTTGCGCCGGGAAGCCTTGTATATACTCTGTTTTACGTGGCGTTCATCATCTTCTTCAGCTACTTCTATACGGCGGTGGTGTTCAATCCCGCAGATGTAGCAAACAACATGAAAAAGTACGGCGGCTTCATCCTCGGCATTCGCCCGGGAAGACCCACCTCCGAATTTATTGAGAAGGTGATGAGCAGGATCACGCTGGGAGGAGCAGTTTTCCTTGCCGGAGTGGCCCTCGTTCCCAACCTTATGACCCAGTTTATGGGCATAACAAGCTTCTATTTCGGGGGAACGGCTGTGCTTATAGTCGTCGGCGTAGCCCTTGATACAGTGCACCAGATTGAGGGACAGCTTCTTATGCGTCACTATGAGGGCATTCTCAAGCGTAAGGACAAGGCCGGCGGACTGCTGCGATTCTAAAAAGGAGATGGACGATGCGCATAATTCTTCTTGGTTCACCCGGAGCAGGCAAAGGGACTCTGGCGGCAGAAATCAGAAAGAAGTATCAGGTAGCGCATATTTCCACCGGGGATATTCTCCGCGAAAACGTGAAGAATAACACCCCCCTCGGCGAGAAGGCCCGCGCCTTTATGGACTCGGGCAGACTCGTGTCCGACGAAATAGTAATTGCCATGATTGAGGAGCGGCTGGGGAGGCCGGACTGTGAAAAGGGCTTCATCCTCGACGGCTTTCCCAGAACGGTGCCTCAGGCTGAGGCCCTTGAGAAGATATTTGACAAAACGGGTGCAGCTCTCAGTGCTGCCGTCCTGCTCGACGTAGGCGAAGAACTGGTCGTACGGCGCCTCTCCGGGCGAAGGATCTGCGAAAGCTGCGGCGCCATTTACAACGTGGATACAAAGCCCTCTGCCAGGGGGGATATATGCGAAATCTGCGGCGGCAAGCTCTACCAGAGGGATGACGACCGGGAGGAAATAGTAAGACAGAGGCTCGGAGTCTACTACAAAAAGACCGCTCCCCTGATATCCTATTTCGAGGAGAATAAGTCGCTCCTCAGGCTGGAGCCCAACCAGAAGGGCGACATTGGGCTTGAGGATTTTGAAAAGGCTCTTGGCTGGACATAATGATAACGTTAAAAAATGAAAAACAACTTCTCCTTATGAGGAAGGCGGGTCAGATTGTTGCAGACGTTCTGGATGCCCTGGCAGAGGTGATCCGCCCCGGAATATCCACCGGAGCTATTGACGATGCCGCAGAGGCAATAATCCTGAAGGAAGCCGCAATCCCCGCCTTCAAGGGCTACAGGGTTCCCGGCATACCGATCGCTTTCCCCGGCACCGTGTGTGCCTCGGTAAACGAAGAAGTAGTACACGGCATACCCAGCCCCGACAGAATTCTTGAGGAGGGGGACATAATCAGCATTGATGTGGGCGCCAGCTATTCCGGCTACTACGGCGACGCCGCCTGCACCTATCCGGTGGGAGAGGTGAGCAGGGCCCGGCAGAAGCTGATAGACGCCACCCGGCAGAGTCTGGAAAAGGCCCTGGCCGTCGCCGTAGCGGGCAAGACCCTTGGCGACATCGGCCATGCCGTTGAAAGCTTCATCACAGCCCGGGGATTCGGCCTGGTGAGGGATTATGCAGGCCACGGAATAGGCGCTCATCTTCATGAACCGCCCCAGGTGCCGAACTACGGCCGTCCGGGGCGGGGAATAACCCTGAAACGGGGCATGACTCTTGCCATCGAGCCTATGGTAATGGCCGGCTCGGAAGAGGTGGAGGTGGGCTCCGACCGATGGGTAGTAAGAACTGCGGATGGCTCTGATGCCGCTCATTTCGAAAAAACGGTACTAATCCGCGATGGGCAGCCGGAGGTACTTACTCCGTGGACATGGGCCTGAACAGTCTCCCGGGCGAAAGCCTGTGCAGAATCGGCCAAGTTGTCAGATCCCGCAAGGGTAAAGATGTCGGCAGATGGTACGTGGTAGTGGGAGTTTCTGAGGACGGACGCAGAGTGTTCCTCGCAGACGGGCGGAATTTTACAGTAAAAAAGCCCAAGCCTAAAAACATGATGCATCTGCAGCGTACGAAATGGCATCTTGACGAAATAGCGCACAGTGTTCTTTCAAAAGGCAGAGTAGACCCAGGGAGATTTGAGGCTCTGCTTTCGGAGTTGATCGGAATGAACAGCAAGGAGGATGAAGAGACCGCATGTCCAGCAAAAGCGAAGTCATAGAAGTAAGGGGAAAAGTAATTGAGCCTCTCCCCAACGCCATGTTCCGGGTGGAGCTTGACAACGGCCACAAGCTGCTAGCCCATGTATCGGGCAAGATGCGGCTTCACTTCATAAGAATTCTTCCCGGGGACAGGGTGCTGGTGGAGATCTCCCCTTATGACCTTGACCGGGGCCGGATTATCTACAGATACAAATAGTCCGCAGTAAAAATAGGCTTCCGAAGGACGGGAGTTTATTTACAGTTAAAAGTGCTGTATAATATATCGCTTGAGACAAAAACGATACTGACAGAAGTCCCCCGGGGACGCCTGTTTTCAGTTTTCTTCTCCAGAGGAGTGTGTATCGGATGAAAGTTAAACCTTCGGTCAAACCGATGTGCGAATACTGCCGGGTTATCCGGCGCAAGCGCGTAGTGCGGATCATATGCAGCAGAAATCCGCGCCATAAGCAAAGACAGGGTGTAAGGAGGTAAAGGGACAATGGCCCGAATCGCCGGAGTCGACATACCAAGGGAAAAACGCGTAGAAATTGCACTTACCTATATCTTCGGTATAGGAGTGCCTACTTCAAGAAAGATTCTCCAGACAACCGGAGTCAACCCCGACACCAGGGTAAAGGACCTCACTGAGGAGGAGACCCAGAAGCTCCGCGTGGAGATTCAGAATAACTACAAGGTGGAAGGGGACCTTCGCAGGGAGGTATCCATGAACATAAAAAGGCTCATGGATATCGGCTGCTACAGGGGACATCGCCACAGACAGGGGCTTCCCGTCAGGGGACAGAGGACCAAGACCAACGCCCGCACCCGCAAGGGGCCCCGCCGTACCGTAGCGGGCAAGAAGATGGCTACCAAGTAGCCTTCTGAAACAGGAAAGCAAGGAGGAAGGATCAGGTGGCCAAGCGAACAGTACGCAGGGGCAGACGCAGAGAACGAAAGAACGTAAGCTATGGAGTAGCTCATATCTACTCCACCTTCAACAATACAATAGTATGCGTTAGCGATAAGGTGGGCAACGTGCTTGCATGGGCCTCGGGAGGCAACGTGGGCTTCAAGGGCACAAGAAAATCTACGCCCTTTGCCGCCCAGATTGCCGCTACTCAGGTAGCCAAGGCGGTTCAGGAGCACGGTATGCAGGAGATCGACGTAGTGGTCAAGGGACCGGGGCCGGGCAGGGAGTCCGCAATCCGGTCGCTTCAGGCTGCCGGTCTTCAGGTGAACATGATCAAGGACACTACCCCCATACCTCACAACGGCTGCAGGCCCCCTAAGCGCCGCAGAGTGTAGAAAAAGGTCAGTCAAGGAGGGAATTTATTTCCAATGAGCAGATATATCGGACCATCCTGCCGGCTTTGTAAAGCCGAGGGAATCAAGCTCTTTCTGAAGGGCGACCGCTGCTATACAAACAAGTGCCCCATAACAAAAAAAGAAGCGGGAGCCGGAGTCAGAGGCAGAAGAGGCCGGCCGAGGGCAAAGGCCAGCGAATACGGCATCCGTTTGAGAGAAAAGCAGAAGCTCCGCCGGTTCTACGGAATGCAGGAAGGACAGTTCCACAGGATTTTCCAGATAGCCAGCAAGATGCCCGGCCAGGCAGGCCACAATTTCCTGCAGCTTCTTGAGCGAAGGCTGGACAATGTGGTCTACCGGCTCGGATTTGCCGTCAGCAGAAAACAGGCAAGGCAGCTTGTACGGCACGGTCACTTCCTTGTAAACGGGAAACGGGTTGATATTCCCAGCTTCCTTGTCAAGGCGGGGGATTTGATTGCAGCCTCCGAGAAAAGCCGGGAGGCCGCCCTAATCAAGGAAAATGCGGAAGTCGCTTCCGCCAAGCCTCTGCCCGAGTGGCTTGAGGCCAATTACGAGAAGATTGAGGGCAAGGTAAATGAGCTGCCCGTCCGGGAGCAGATCGATGCCCCTGTGACCGAACAGCTCGTAGTCGAGTTTTATGCCAGATAGTGGCGGGAAAGGTGTTGGAAACCTTGGAACAGATGCGGCCTGAAATCCGAATCGAGGAAAGCTCTCCCACCTACGCAAAGGTTCATATCGAACCCCTTGAGCGGGGATATGGGGCTACCCTGGGCAACTCCCTCCGAAGAGTTCTCCTCTCCTCGATCAGGGGAGCGGCCATCTCGTCCGTCCGGATAGACGGCGTGCTCCATGAGTTCAGCACCATTTCCGGCGTAAGGGAAGACGTCATTGAGATCCTGCTGAACCTGAAGCACATTCCCGTCCGGTCTCACAGCAGCGAGGTAAGAGTGCTTAACCTTGAAGTGGAGGGAGAAAGGGCGGTAACCGCCGCTGATATTCAGCCTGACAGCGAAATAGAGTTTGTAGATCCTGAAGCCCTGATATGCACAATGGAAAAAGGGAGCTCCCTGTCCATGCAGCTTTATGTGGAGCAGGGTGTGGGGTACGCCTCTATGGAGCGCCCCCGTCCCGCCTACCTTCCTGTGGATGCCATCATGGTGGACTCCATCTTCTCGCCCGTCCTCAAGGTAAATTACAACGTAGAGGCGGCGAGGGTGGGGCAGAGGATTGACTACGAAAGACTGGTGCTTGAGGTGTGGACCAACGGGGTTCAGTCCCCCGAATCAGCTGTCTGCGAGGCCTCCGCTGTCCTGAGGAGCTACTTTGAAAACTTTGTCAAGGATATGGAGAAAAGGAAGCCCGGCGGCGGGCTTGACCAGGATGGAGAAGCTGGTGAAGACACGGATTCCGCTGACGCCCAGCCGGAAGAAGACGAGGACGAGGCTGTCAACAGCAGGCCCGTCAGAGACCTGGAACTCTCCATCCGCAGTGAGAACAGCCTGCTGCGGGGCGGAATTCAGACCATAGGGGACCTCAGGAGCAAGACCCGGGAGGACCTGCTTAAAATCCGCAACCTGGGCAAAATTTCCCTTAAGGAAATTGAAGATAAAATGGAGAAATACGGGGTAGCTTTTTACAGTGATTTAGAAAAAGGCGATAAAAAGTCACCTAAGGAGGATTCAGTTCCATGAGACACCGTATGGATAGCCGCACCCTGGGGCGGTATGGCAGCCACAGAATGGCCATGCTCTCCAACATGGCGGCATGCCTTTTCCTTGAAGAGAGCATAACCACAACCGTCACCAGGGCCAAGGAGCTCCGCCGGTTTGCGGAGAGACTCATAACCAGGGCCAAGGGCGGCACTGTCCACGACAGACGCATGGTTCGGTCAAAGATGGCTCATAAGGAAGCGGCAATAAAGCTGTTTGATGACATTGCCAAGCGATATGAAAATCGTCCGGGCGGCTATACCCGCATTATTAAAACAGGGCACCGTCGGGGCGACGGGGCACCCATGGCGGTAATAGCTCTGGTCGACTGAAGATGTACCATAAAACGGTGTGCGAACTCCGGGATCTGACCTACGTCTATCCCGGAGAAGCGGCCGATGACACTGAAGCCCCCGGGGCTGCCCTGAAGGATATTACCCTTTCGATCCATGAGGGGGAGTGGGTGGCGCTCCTCGGCGCCAACGGATCGGGCAAATCTACCCTGGCAAAACATCTGAACGCCCTGCTGACGCCCTCGCAGGGCGAATGTATTGTCTATGGGCTGAATACGGCGGATGAAGACAACACCTTTGCCATAAGAAGTTCTGTGGCCATGGTCTTTCAAAACCCCGAAAACCAGATAGTGGGTACCGTTGTGGAGGAGGATGCCGCCTTCGGACCGGAAAACCTCGGAATTCCGCCGGAGGAGATAGGCCGAAGAGTTGAAAAGGCCCTGTCCGATGCCGGCCTTCTCGAAAAGCGCAAAAAACCCACCTATACCCTCTCGGGGGGCGAAAAGCAGCGGCTGGCCGTAGCAGGAGCTCTGGCCATGAACACGCCCTGCATCGTCCTTGACGAACCTACAGCCATGCTTGACCCTGAGGGAAGAAGCGCCCTCCTGGATGTACTGGCCAAACTTCACCATGAGGGCAGAACCATAATCTACATCACACACCGTCTCGAGGAGACAGCTCTTTGCGACAGGGCTGTTATACTGCACGAAGGAAGAATAGCATGGGATGGCCCTTCAGGAGAGGTCTTCCTCGCGGACCTGCCCCTTGAGAAATGGGGAATCGACGTGCCTCCCCTCGTCTCCCTCTGGAAGGAACTAAAGGCAGAGTCATGGCCCGTTCCTCCGGCGCCTACCGTTGCCGCCATGGCCGACGCTCTATGTCCATAGCCGTCAGAAGCCTGGGCCATACCTACCATCCCGGCACCCCTCTGGAGACCAGATCCCTGTCGGACATCTCCTTTGACTTTCCCAGGGGAACGTGGTTTTCCGTGGCAGGCCACACGGGGAGCGGCAAGTCCACCCTCGCCCAGCACCTAAACGGCATAATCCGGCCTATGGAGGGGCAGGTAGTGGTGGACGGCATGGAGGTAAAGGACAAAAGCCCTGATCTGAGGGAGATCCGCCGCAGAGTGGGACTCGTCTTCCAGTATCCTGAGCAGCAGATCTTCGCTGAAACTGTAAGGGACGAGATTGCCTTCGCACCCCTTAACTGGGGAGTGCCGGAGCGGGAGATTGAGGACAGAATCGCTGCCGCTGTTGCGGCTGTGGGTCTTGACGAAAGATTCCTGCCGAGGAGCCCCCTCCAGCTGTCCGGGGGAGAAAAACGCAAAGTGGCCATAGCCTCCGTCCTCTCCTCAAGACCTGACTATCTGGTGCTTGACGAACCCACCGCAGGCCTGGACTCTTTCTCCAGAAAGGAGCTGACCGCCCTTCTCTCAAAGCTGAGGAAGGACGGCATGGGGATCCTCCTTATAACCCACGATCTGGATATTGCCCTTTCCAAAAGCGACACTATTCTGGTCCTGGACGACGGCAGACAGGCAGCCCTCGGCTCTCCCCGGGAAGTGCTGACCCTTCTGGGCGCCCGCCCGGTTCCGGGCCTCCGCCTGCCCGACATTGCGGCCCTCTCCGTTCTTCTCAGGGAGAGGGGCAGAGATGTTCCCATATCCAGAGACTGGAAGGAACTGAAAAAAGCCCTCCTCAGGAGCCCGAAATGAAATTTTTAAATCTGTCCTTCGGCCAGTACGTACCCTCGGAATCACCCGTACACGGGCTTGATCCCCGGTGCAAAATACTGGCAGTGATTGTAATCCTGATAGGCATCTTTATGGCCAAGCATCCCGCCGTATACACAGTCTGGGCTGTCCTCCTCGCAGGACTTACCCTTGGGTCCCGCCTTCCCTTCAGACTCGTCCTGCGGTCGGCAAAACCCGTCCTTATTCTGGCGCTTTTTACCGCCTCCATACACATATTTTTTACCTCAGGAGAGCCCCTTCTGTCCCTGGGTTTTATATCCATAACCCGGGAAGGGCTGGTCATGGCCCTTTACATGGGATTTCGGCTTCTTTTCCTGGTCCTGTTCGCATCATTTTTAACCCTTACCACCAGGCCCATGGAGCTGGCGGACGGCCTCGAACGGCTCTTCTCACCCTTTGCCCGGTTCGGCTTTCCTGCCCATGAGCTGGCCATGATGATGACCATTGCCCTGAGGTTTATACCTACCCTGCTCGACGAGACGGACCGGATCATGAAGGCCCAGCTGGCCCGGGGTGCGTCCTTTGACAGGGGAGGGCTCTGGAAGAGGCTGAAGGCCTTTATTCCTGTGCTTATACCCCTGTTTGTGATAGTCTTTCAGAGGGCGGAGGATCTTGCCGTGGCTATGGAGGCAAGAAACTACCGGGGAGGAAAGGGCAGAACCCGCATGGCCCCCCTGAAGTGGAGGCTTGCGGACACAGTCGTCCTGATCGCCGTGCCCGCTGCCGTTTTCCTTCTCGTATACGCCGACCGGAGCCTTATCTGATGCGATATGCCGCAAGAGTAGGCTATATGGGGGGCGCCTACTGCGGCTGGCAGCGTCAGCAGGGAGTGTCCAGCGTACAGCAGAAAATAGAAGAAAGCCTGGCCGCCCTTGAAGGAAGGCCTGTTTCGGTAACAGCGGCAGGCCGCACCGACAGCGGCGTCCACGCCCTTGGGCAGACAATATCCTTTACCCTCTCCCGGGAATGGTCCCCCGACAAGCTTATTATGGCGGTCAACTTTCGCCTCCCCCCTGATATTGCCCTGCTGGAGGCAGCTGCAGTTGCTCCGGGCTTTGATGCCCGAAGACATGCCCTCTGGAGGGAGTACCGGTACTTTATCTGGCACGGCAATGCCCTGCCCCCCCTTCTTTGGGGCAGAGTATGGTGGAACCGGTTCCGGTGGGACTTTGATGCCGTAAGGCGGGCCTGCGCCCTTTATGAGGGAGATCATGACTTCAGAGCCTTCTGCAAAACTGCCGAACTGCCTGAGCGGACCTTCAGGACCATCCATCGTTCAAGGGTAAGAAGAAGGGGAAACCTTACCGTATTCACGGTGAGGGGAAATGCCTTTTTAACCAATATGGTCCGGATCATGGCGGGAAACCTAAACGCCGTAGGAAGGGGAAAGAAGCCTCTCTCCTGGCTGGAGGATCTTCTCAGGGGAAGGCCCAGGGACCAGTCGGCCATGACCTCCCCTGCAGAAGGATTGTATTTATGGAAAGTAAGCTATGGTGCGGGTACCCCATTTGGCCCGTACAGGGTAAAATAGACCGGTCCTTTTTATTACCCAAGAATTTTAACAGGGCGGGAACTCCCGGGGTTCCCGAATAAACAGCCCCTTAGTCGTCCAAAGGAGGAAGTCGCCGTGTTCGGAACGGATATCGGAATAGACCTGGGAACAGCTACTGTAATAATCTTTGTAAAAAACAAGGGCATCGTCCTTAGGGAGCCCTCCGTGGTGGCCGTGGACGTGGACACGGGAAAAATACTCGCCGTGGGCTACGAGGCCAAGAACATGGTGGGCCGCACCCCGGGCACCATCACATCGGTCCGCCCCCTCAGGGACGGAGTCATTGCGGACTACACCATGACGGAGGCCATGATGCACCACTTCATGCGCCGGGTTCAGAAGGGCTTCAGCCGTTTTTTCCGCAACAGGGTGATGATCTGCGTGCCCTCCGGAGCCACTGACGTAGAGCGCAGGGCGGTGCTTGAGGCCGCCATAGAAGTGGGGGCCAAGGAGGCCTACCTGATTGAGGAGCCCATGGCTGCAGCCATTGGCGCAAACCTGAATGTAGAGGAGCCCAGGGGCAAAATGGTGGTGGATATCGGCGGAGGCACTACCGACATCGCCGTCATCTCCCTGGGGGGCATAGTGGTATCAAAATCCCTCCGCATAGGGGGAGACCGTTTCGACGAGGGCATTATGCGCTACCTCCGCAAGCAGTACAGCCTTGCCATCGGCGAACAGACCGCCGAAAACCTCAAGATCATGATAGGCACCTGCCTCCAGGAGGAAGAGGAGACCATCATGGACCTCAAGGGGCGGGATCTCGTCCAGGGGCTTCCCAGGCAGATAGAAGTATCCAGCGCCAGTGTCTCCATGGCCATAGGCGAGATGGTTCAGGCCCTTATTGATGGAGTTCGCAATGTTCTTGAGCTAACGCCTCCGGAGCTGTCTGCCGATATTATAGACAGGGGAATTGTTCTTACCGGCGGCGGCTCCCTTCTCAGGGGACTGACGGAGCTAATAACAAAGCACACGGGCATCAACTGCTTCACCGCCGACGACCCCATGGAATGCGTAGCACTGGGTACCGGCAAGGCCCTGGCGGAGATAGACAAGCTCCAGGCCCTGGGCAGAAGCGGAATCCTTGTAAACAAAAGAAAGGGCAGGCGGCGCAAATTCTGATCCCTCTCACCGAAGCGGCGGAGCGGGGGCGATCAGCTTTCAGGGGCTATGACCCCCGCGTCCCGGCTGCCCGGCGGGAGGGAATTTTATGCACCGGGGTCTTTACACTGCGGCATCAGCCATGCTCGTGCAGGAGACAATGCACGACGTCACCACAAACAACCTGGCGAACGTTAATTCGTCAGGCTTCAGAAAACGCATCCCTGTAAACAAATCCTTCCCCGAACTTCTCATGGACAGAATCGAAAAACCGTCAGAGGACGAGAGCATAAAGCTGGTTGCAGCTCCTTTCCATCTGGGCTTTAAGGGCAAATTCATCATCGGAGACCTAAGCTTTGCCAATGTCATGTCAGAGACCTACATGAGCACTGAAGAGGGGGCCATCCAGGTTACGGACGCCCCTCTTGACGCCGCCATACTGGGGGAGGGCTACTTCACCGTCCAGGACGGCGCCGGGAACACCTACTACACCCGGTCGGGCCACTTCCAGCGGAGTGATGAGGGCCAGCTGGTCACCCATGACGGAATGCTGGTGCTGGGCGAAGGAGGAGCGGTGGAGTTCGGCGACGCCGTCAACGTCTCTATCGGTGACTCGGGCCAGGTAATCTCCGATGGAGAGGTGATCGATGTCCTTCAGCTCGTTACCTTTGAAAGGCCCACCTACCTTCATCAGATATCCAGGACAGCCCTGGCCGTCACCGACGATTCAGGCCCGCCGGAGCCGGTGGACGGTGAGGACGTACGGCTAGAGCCGGGCGCCCTTGAGATGTCCAACGTAAACGTGGTGGAGGAGATGGTAAGAATGGTGGAGGCTCACCGGGCCTACGAAGCCGCCTCCAAGATACTTATGACCCACGATGAAATAACCGGCAAAATGATAACGTCCTTCGGCAGGACAAGCTAGCGGGAGGTATATATAAATGCTCAGATCCCTGTGGACAAGCGCAAGCGGCATGATAGCCCAGCAGACGAATCTTGATG
>JBMNVK010000041.1:0-18811 GCA_050946755.1 Aminivibrio sp.
CAGGGATTTAACGAGGTGTACAAGGAGTTTTTCTCCGAACCCTACCCGGTAAGGACCACGGTCCAGAGCGTTCTTATCGGTGATATGCTTGTGGAGGTGGATGTAATAGCTGAATTTGACTGATCTCGCAAAAAGGAGGGATGATTTATGGACTTCGGACTTGGGGATAAAAGTGTCCTGGTTCTGGCATCAAGCTCAGGACTGGGCAAGGCGGTAGCTGGTGAGTTTTTGAAGGAAGACGCCGCCGTGACCATCACCGGCAGGGACGAAGAGAGGCTGGAGGCGGCGGCCTCGGACCTGGAGAGACTGACGGGACGGCGGCCCCGGTACATGCCCTGCGACATCACCAGCCCTTCGGATCTTAAGGCTCTTGTGGCCTTTGCCGCAGAGCGGACTGGTTCGGTGGACGTGCTGGTGAACAATGCGGGAGGCCCCCCGGCGGGGACCTTCGAGAGCTTCGGCGACGAGACCTGGGTCAAGGCTTTCGAGCTGACTCTGCTGAGTTACGTACGGGCTATCCGGGAAGTGCTGCCCATGATGAAGGAGAAGAAGTGGGGAAGAATTTTGAACTCCACGTCCTCCTCCGTGCGGGAGGTGCTGGAAAATCTGATCCTTTCCAATACCTTCCGGCTGGGGGTCATTGGCCTCACCAAGACCCTTGCCGGGGAGTTCGCGCCCTACGGGATTCTGGTAAACGCCATAGGTCCGGGCCGGTTTGACACGGACAGGATAAGGCAGCTGGATATGGCCCTGGCGGAGAAAAAGGGGCTTCCCTTTGAAGAGGTGAGCGCCGCGTCGAAATCCCGCATTCCCCTGGGCCGCTACGGCGACCCGTCGGAGTACGGCAAGCTAGCGGTATTTCTGGGATCGGAGGCCAATACCTACATCACGGGTCAGACGATCATATCCGACGGCGGTATGGTGAGAGCGGTACCGTAAGGGAAATATACGAAAAGCCGCAGTCGCCGTCCTGCCAGGACGACGACCGCGGCTTTTTTATCTTCAGGAAACTCAGTTCCGGGGAAGATCCCTTATCACATCTATTTCGCTTCCGTCTCTGTATTCCACTACTCCAATTACCCGATCGCCGAAGGGAGGAGGCTTTGGTATCCCGGTAAAGGCCTCGGCCATCTTTTTCAGGTCCTCGATCTCCACCAGGGGAACTTTTCCCCTAAGGTTGTCCAGGAGATCTTTTCTTAGGGGGTTGACTGCGGCTCCCCGTTCGGTGACCACTACGTCCACCGTGTTTCCCGGGGTGGTCTTTGTAATTACCCTGTCCACAATCATGGGCATTCTGCCTCTGAAAAGAGGGGTGACTACTACGGTCATGGCCGCCCCTGCGGCGGTATCCATATGGCCGCCGGTTCCGTGCAGAAGGGTTCCGTCCGACTCGGTATTTACGTTGACGTTAAAATCCGTGTCCACCTGGGTTGCTCCCAGTACAGCTACGTCCAGCATGTCCACGGAGCAGCTCTTCGCAGCAGGGTTGGCGTAAAAAGAGGCGCTCATCTCGCCGTGAGCCGGGTTCGACGCAATGGAGGCCACCGCTTCCAGGTCGAAGGACTGAACATCGATGAGGGAATCAAAAAGCCCTTCTTTGAGCATTTCCACGCTCTGGCCCGTGATCCCGCCCGATATGAAGCTGCCTCTTATCCGGGCGCTCTTCATCTTCTTCCTGATAAAGTCGGCGGCGGCCAGGGATATGCCTCCCGCGCCGGCCTGCATGGAAAAGCCGTCCGCAAACATCCCGCTCTCTTCCACAATAGCGGCCACTTTTTCTGCGATGACAAGCCTTAGGGGGTCCCTGGTGACTCTTAGAGTGCCGGAGACTATCTTTTCCGGAATGCCGATGCGCTCAACCGGTACCACCCAGTCCACCAGGGTCTGGGGGATGGACCAGGGAACGGCGGGGAACGGAACCAGATTGTCGGTGAGGGCGATCACCCTGTCGGCATACTGGGCGTCGCTAAAGGCGTAGCCAAGGGAGCCGCAGGCGGAAGGGCCTGATATGCCGCTGAGGTTGCCCATTCTGTCGGCAGTGGGGGCGGCAATTATAGCCACGTCGACCTTAAGCTCTCCCGTCTGCATGGCTCGGACCCGTCCTCCGTGAGACCGCAGAATTACAGGAGACGGGAAGAGACCGCGGGAAGCGGCTCTGCCCACGGGGCCGTTGACGCTTCCCTCTATGGTTCTTACCACGCCTGACCTTACGTGGCGGAGGATATCCTCGTGCACCGGGAAGAGGGCCGACGGGGCAAGGGTAAGATCCTTCAGCCCCATCGATGCCAGAGTTTCCAGGGCCATATTTACGACAAGATCACCGTTGCGGAGGTGATGGTGGAAGGATATGGTCATGCCGTCCCTGATCTCTGTAAGCCGCAATGCCTCTTCCAGAGAGCTGACTGCCTTGCCTTTTGCTCTGCTTTTCCGGATGGAGCCCAAATCTTTGTGCTTGCCTGTGAAGAAGTATGGCCGGCGGCTATTTTCTGATATTGGTTTTTTTGAATTGATCATGTTTATTCCTCCCCGGAAAGACATCCGGCGGCTTTTGCCAGGGCGATGGTCTTTCGGGCCCTTGCCACCACCGGAGCGTCAATCATCCGACCGTCAAGAGCAACAACTCCGCTTCCTCTTCTTTCAGCGTCGCTGAAGGCAGTCATTACTCTTTGGGCAAAACTAATCTCTTTGTCGGAGGGGGTAAAAGCTTTGTGCACCACAGCGATCTGCCTCGGATGGATAACTGATTTTCCGTCAAAGCCGAGGCGGCGGGCCCTAAGGGCGTCCTCGTAGAGGCCTTCCGAGTCGTTAACGTCGCCGAAGACGCTGTCAAGCGCCTGGATGCCGGCAATTCTGGCGGCAACTACTACTTTTGCCCTGATGTCGTCCAGCTCTCCGCCCTCTTTGGTTCTTTCCGCCCCAAGGGACGCCGTATAATCCTCGGCGCCGTAGTTCAGCGCAACTACCCGGGGGCTTGCGGCCGCGATTGCGGCAAGATTGCAGCCGCCTCCGGCGGACTCGGTTATAGTGATAATCTTCACGCTGCCTTCGGGTATGCCATTTTTTTTCTCAAGTTCGGAAATAAGATCATCGGCCTCAAGTATATCTTCCGCCGACTCGCACTTGGGCAGCCTTACCGCATCCGGACGCAGGGGGATGATCTCGTTGAAGTCGTCGCGGCCGAAAGGAGTGGACAGGGCGTTCAGGCGAACGGTTATTTCAGTGTTTTTGCTGAAGGGAATATTTTTCAGGCCGTTTCTGACCAGTATCCTTGCAGCGTCCTTTTCAGTTACGGGAACGCCGTCCTCCAGGTCTAGTATTATGCTGTCCGCACCGAAGACATCTGCGTTTGCCAGCATTCCCGGGTTTGTTCCCGGGATGTAGAGGGATGTACGCCTAAGTCTTGTCTTTTTCATGGCTCTTCCGCCTTTTCGTCGTCAGCGGCAAGAGCCCGCCGGGCCGCAGTCTCTATTCTTGCCCTCAGAGTGCAGTCGAGGGCCCCCCGGTCCTGCACTCTGAGGAAGCAGCTGTTTATTCCCAGTGATTCCAGTGTCTCTTTAGCTGCCTCCCTCATAGAGTCGCCGAAGGCCGCCAGGGAAGGGCCATCGATTTCAATCTCGAGCCCTTCTCTGTCGGAAGAAATAATTGCCATTACAAGTGCATCGCAGGATTCAAGGGATCCGGCAATGCCAGTCTTTTCATTCGCCATTTGCAGGCCCCTGTCAGGATTCTGCAAGTTTGTTTTTCTTCTGGAATTTCATGTTGTAAAAGATAACGAATCCGAGAAGAGCAAAACCTGCACTATCTGTCATAACCCCGGGGAAAATAAGGAGGAGCGCTCCCGCAAAGGCAATCAGCCTTCCCCAGAAGGGTATCGGTGCTGCCAGATAGCCTTCGGTGGCTATGGAGAGCCCGAAAACGCCTACCAGGGCCGTCATGAGGGCGAAAATGGTAAAGGGCCAGCTGACCACATTAGTAAGCATTATCTCCGGGGAGTATATGAACACAAAGGGGACGATGAATCCGGCCAGAGACAGCTTTATCGCCGTAAAGGCCGTTTTGTTCGGGTCCGCTCCGGCTATTCCTGCCGCCGTGTACGCCCCTACGCATACGGGAGGAGTGACGGAGGACAGAACTGCGTAGAAGAACACGAAAAAGTGTACGTCCAGAGCGTTTCCTCCGAGGAGGATAAGGGCGGGAGCCGCCACGGCGCTTGCCATTACGTAGCTGGCTGTCGTAGGCATGCCCATACCCAGGACCATGGAGAGGATCATAGTGGATATAAGAGTGAGCAGCATGTTGCCCCTGGTGAAGCTAAGAATTACGTCCCCCACTTTCAGGGCTATTCCCGTGGCCCCCATCATTCCTATGACTACGCCCACTATTACGCAGGCTATTGCAACGGAAAGGGCGCTTTTTGAGCCATCCTCCAGGGTAGCGATGAAAGATTTTACGTCGAGTCTGTCCTCTTTTTTGACAAAGCTGAGGATAACGGCAAGGATTATTCCCCAGCATCCTGCGTAAAGGGGGTTGTAGCCCTTGACGAGGAAGTAGATGATCCCGAAAAGAGGAATGGACTTGTATCCGCTCTGGATCAGGACGTCCTTTGCCTTTGGCAGGGCATCCCTGGGAAGGCCCTGCAGGCCGAGCTTTGCAGCCTCAAGGCTGAGACAGCACCATATGCTCCAGAAAAAGAGAATTGCCGGCACAAGGGCTGCGCTGAGCACCTTAAGGTAGGAGATCCCGAGGGAGTCGGCGATGATGAAGGCCGCCGCGCCCAGAACGGGGGGCATTATCTGTCCTCCCGTGGAGGCGGCTGCTTCAACCGCACCGGCGAAATGAGGCTCGTACCCGATTTTTTTCATAAGGGGAATGGTGAAGGCCCCGGTAGTTGCCACGTTTGCAGAGGTACTTCCGCTGATGGTGCCCATGAGAGCGCTGGAGACCACGGCAATCTTAGCGGGACCGCCTTTAAGATGTCCCGTAAGGGCCATGGAGATATCGTTGAAAAATCGCGAAGTCCCTGTAGAGCTAAGGAATGCCCCGAAAAGAATAAACAGGAATATGTAGGTCGCAGATACTCCTGTCACCAGGCCGAACAATCCGTCGGTCGTAAGGTAGAGCTCCTCTATAATCCGGGGGATGGAGAGACCGAAGTGCCTGAAGGGCCCCGGCATGGACCTGCCGTAGTAGGCGAAGAGAATGAAAAGGCCGCAGAAGATTGGCAGGGGGTAGCCGAGCACTCTTCTGGCAGCCTCAAAAACCAGGACTATCATGGCCACGCCCAGGTAAAGCTCGTACTCAGTGTACATTCCCGCCCTGTTTGCAATGTCCTCATACATCACATAGACATAGACGGTGCAGATTGCCGCAACGGCCGCAAAAGTCCAGTCAAACAGGCTTGGCCTGGCCCGCGGAGACGTCTTCCACATGGGATAGAGGAGGAAGATAAGCGGAAGCACAAAAGAGAGGTGCAGGCTCCGCTGCTGCATGGCGGGCAGCACGCCGAAAAAGGCTGTGTATAGCTGAAAGCAGGCCAGCGCAACAGTAACAACAGTGATGAAAATTTTAAGGTTGCCGCTGAACGCTCGTCTTTTTCCTGACGCTATCTTCTTATCCTCATTAACGGAAACGCTTGTATTCATCGTTGCCTCCTTGAGTGTTAATCAAAAAACGGGAGGGAGCTGGTTGCCCCCTCCCTCAAAACAAAGAATCTGTTTTATTCCTTGATCAGACCCATTTCCACGTAGTATTTCTTGGCGCCGGGATGAAGGGGGACGGCCATTCCGGCGAGAGCGAACTCAAGATTGAAGCTCTCGAAGTAGTTCAGCCTCTCCCTGAGGAACGATGTGTTCTCGTGAAGCATCTTGGTGATCTTGTAGATTACCTCCTCGGGCATATCTTCATAGGTGAGCAGGGAGCCCACTGCGCCCACGGCGTGGAGGTCTTCATCGTAGCCTGCGTAGACGCCGCCCGGAATGGTAACGGGAGCGTAGTGGGGGAACTTTTCAACGATCTCATTAATTTTTTCGGGCTCGATGCCGATGAGTCCCACTTTTTCAGACCGGATCATATCCGTGACCTGGGCGTTGGGAGCGTTGGTGGTCCAGATGTGGGCCTGAGAGTCGCCGACTTTGAGGGCGTCGGCCACTTCGGAGCGGCCGTATCTTTCAATCCTTACGTCTTCGTCCTTAAGGCCGTATACGGACATCATCTCCCGGATGTTTACCTCGATGCCCTGCCCGACTGAGCCGTAGTCCACCCTCTTGCCCTTGAAATCGCCGATGCTCTTGATGCCGGCATCAAGGTTTACGAGGATGTGGGCGGGCATGGGGTAGATGGCGGTTACGTAGCGGAGGGTTTTAATCGGCTCCTTGAAGGATCCCGTGCCGTTCCAGGCGTCGTTTACGGTAGAGGACTGCACCATGCCCAGCTCCACTTCCTTGGCGCCGAGGTTGATGCAGTTTTTGATGGAGCCGCCGGTGACGGCTGTGAAGTTCATGCTTTTTTCCATCTCTGTCCCAAGCTGGGCAATGGTGTTGCCAATGAGGTAGAAACCGCCGCCCACGCTGCTTGTCCCGATGCGTACAAATACGTCGTCCGCGAGGACGGGAGAAGCGATAGCCATACATACCACAACAAGTACTGCCAACAAACTGCGTTTCATTATTACCTGCCTCCTTATTGTATCTTTATTTGTATTTCAGTTAACTTGGGCGAATCTGTCATAAATCCGCCTCAAATTAATCTTTGAAAGTGCCATCCACAAACCGGCAGCCTTTCCCCTCCAGCTGCTTCATTACCCAGCTTCGGTCTGCGGTTCCGTCGATGGCGGCCTGAAGCTTTCTCTGGTCGTTCTGCTGAAAGATCTTCACCGCTTCAAGGACTTCCCGTGCGTCCTGCCTTGGGATTACTATTACTCCGTCGAAGTCGCCCACTATGATGTCGCCGGGGTTGACCTGGGCTCCTCCGCAGGAGATGGGGACGTTGATCTCTCCCGGCCCCTCCTTGTAGGGGCCGCCGGGGGTGGAGCCGGAAGCGTAGAGGGGAACCGACCCGCCGTAGATTTCACGGGCGTCGCGGATAGGGCCGTCGAGGACGAGCCCTGCGATCTTCTTTCTCTCTCCCTGACGGTACATTATCTCCCCGAGCAGGGATCTGTTTCTGCCCCCCTCGTTGGAGGCCACTATTATGTCGCCCTCTCCGGCCATATCCAGGGCCTGGTGGAGCATGAGGTTGTCGCCGTAGCAGCTTTTTACTGTGAGAGCGACACCAACCATGCAGAACTCTCCGGGTTTGGTCATCAGGCGTATTTCCGGGGTCATGGCGTTGTGGCGGCCCATGCAGTCGGCGATGTTCGCGGCGGGAATCGCCCTGAAGCTCTCCACAAGCTCTTTTGGCGGAAGGGTTCTTTGAAGAAATACGCGAAATCCAACGGTCATGTTTTATTCTCCTTTATCCGGCCGGACTGCTTTAAGCATATCAGAAATATTTCTTTTTATTCCAGATCTCGTAAACCTCGGGAAGGCTCTTTGGGGGCACTCCGCCGAGCTCTTCCCGGGTTCCGAGGGAGGCGGATTTTTTGAGGCGCTTTACAACGGCCTCTGCCATAATGGGCTCCACCCCCAGATCTTTCATAAGTTCGATTGATTCTTCCACTTCATGGGACCTGCGCTCGGCGTGCACCAGGTCAGCGGCGATCATCCTCTGGGCGGTGTTCTGGAAAGGCCCCTTAAGGGTCTCCGATATTGAATTAAGCACCAGCTCCTCGGCGCCGCTCTTCCTTGCGAAGAGGAATGCCTCCACCAGCAGAGCCTCAAGGCCCTTCATGAACACGCTCCGGACGAGCTTGATGGAGGAGGCCGTTCCGGCGGGTCCCTCGGTGAGTTCAATCTTCATCCCCCAGGGGGTCATAAGTTCGGCCCACTCGGCGGCGCCCCTGCCGGACGCAAGTATGGGTACCGTGTGTCCGTAGTTGGGAAGGGGGCCGAGCATGGCGCCGTCGGCAAAGTTTATGCCTCTTGCGGCGAAGAGCTCCTCTATCTCCTTCTTCACAGCCGGTTTGGCGGTGGACACGTCTACAAAGAGCCGGGCGGAGATTTCACACTTCAGGGCTTCCTTCGCGGCATCAAGGGTGAATTTTGCCGGGAGGGCTGAAATTACAATGTCTGACTGCTTCAGCAGTTCGGCCAGGGAGGGCAGGAGATCAACTCCGGCCTCCTCTGCCCTGGAGGCGATGGTCGCCGCAAAAGGTCCGCCGTCGGCATGCCCCTTGTCAAAGGCGGCTATTCTGCCGAGGCCGCTCTGTTTCAGCCCCTTCGACATATAGTAGCCTACCTCGCCAAAACCCAGAAACCCCATGGTGAGACTCATATGCTTTGTCCTCCGGCCTGCTATTCGACGAATTCCGGCAAAAATTCCTTTTCCTGGCTTCTGAAGCCGGGCACGCCCACAAGATCTTTGAACTCGTCGAAGGAAAATACCAGGTCCTTTCTCTCCGGTGCTAGCTTGCCGCCCTTTATGGCCTCAAGATAGTTCAGTACCCCTCTGGCGGCGGCGAAGGTTGTTCCCACGGGAATGCTTATCCTTGCCACGCCCATGGCCGCAAGCTCTTCCACGGTGAGAAGGGGGGTTTTGCCTCCCTCGATGTTGTCGAAGAGGTTTATGCTGACCAGACCGTTAATTCCCTTGACGGCTTTTTCTATCTCTTCCACCGTGCGGGGGGCCTCCACAAAGATCATGTCCGCTCCCGCCTCAAGGTAGGCGTTGCCTCTGCGGATGGCCTCGTCCACTCCCGATATGGCGATGGCGTCGGTCCGGGCGTTTATAACAAAATCCGGATCGAGCTCATCCCGGACTTTAGCGCAGGCTTTTACTTTAAGCACCATCTCTTCCATGGAAACTACTGTTTTGCCCTCGATATGGCCGCATCTCTTGGGGAATACCTGGTCTTCTATGTTCATACCGGCGGCGCCGGCCATGATGAATTTTTCAGTAACCCTCATGGCGTTTACGGCGTTGCCGTATCCTGTGTCCGCGTCGGCCATGACGGGGATATTTACGGCGTCCACTATGTTCCTTGTAAATTCAAGGACTTCGGTTAATGATATGAATGCCATGTCGGGAAGGCCGAGCAGGGTGGCCGCAAGGCCGAAGCCGCTGACCTGAAGAGCTTTGAAGCCGGTTTTTTCAATGAGTTTGGCCGAAATGGCATCGTGGGCTCCCGGTACGGGAAGGGCTTTTCGTTCGTTGAGCATCTGGCGCAGTGCGGTGGTCTTTTTCATGGTATGCCTCCGTTTATTTATAATAAATCCTTCCATAATATGGAAGCTTGTTTCATGGTGTGGTAGAATAATTTTACACTATGAATCCGTCCTGTCAATGCAAAATATTTTTATCTGAAGTTGAAGGAGCTTGCTATGAGGAAGATATTAAAGGAAGACGGGGCTTCCGCTCTTAAAAAAGGGCTTGCGGTACTTTCGTGTTTTTCCTGGTCGAAGAGCAGGAGAAGTTTGACGGAGATATCCCGGGAGTTGAATATCCCCCTGTCAACTACGTCCCGACTGACGAAGGCCCTTGAGGAGACTGGCTTTTTGGAACGGGACCAGGAGACAAAACTTTTCGCGCTTGGGTTTAACTGCTATCTTCTGGGTTCTATCGCGAAAAAAACCGGCGGGCTCAGAACGATGGCCCTTCCCTATATGGAGAAGTTAAAAGAGGTGTTTAATGAAACCGTAAATCTGTATATCAGGGAAGGGGATTCCCGGATATGTTACGAGCAGGTTGAGAGCTCCTACTACCTTAAGCGCTCTGCAAAGCTGGGGGATCGCTTCCCTCTCTGGGCCGGAGCCTCGGGGCGGTGCTTTCTGGCCTTTATGCCCGAACAGGAAGTGATCCGCCATCTGGATAAAGCGGTGTCTCTGACCCCTAACACTATCCTGGACAAGGCGGTGGTCCTGGAGAAAAACAGGGAACTTCGCCTCAAAGGCTTCGGCCTCAGCGTCTCCGAGCGCGAGCAGGGGGTGTCGTCCGTGGCAGCGCCGATTTTTGACCCGTCCCCCCAGCCCGTGGCCTGCATGACTCTTTCGGGGCCTACGGCCCGTTTTACCGAGGAAATGGTCAGCGAACTTATAGCCGCCCTGAAAAAAACGTGTCTTGAAATTTCGCTGAAGCTCGGGGCGGAACGGAGCGCCGTCTCACTGCTGGAGGGCGGCGCGCCATGAGCGGCTCCGTCCTTGAGGCCAGGGAAGAGCGCTGGCACCGCAGGAGGGCTCTGGCGGCCTCCCTTGAAAAGGGATGGATGGTGCTGTCCTTTACCCTGAGAGCGCCCGCGCCCATCAGATTGAGGAGCGGCATGGACGGGGAGGCGGAGGGGCTTTTCCGGGACTTGATCTTCCATATGGGGATAAACGGTTTTCCTGTGAAGTCGCCGGAGTTCAGGGCCAGTGCAGACGGTCCTGAAGGTCTGTGTTCGGTAGGCGGATGTCCCTATGCTGCAAAGAGGGCCGTCATTAAATTTGAGGAAGAACACCCCAGAGGAGAGCTGGCCGACGGCGATGTGATGGTCAGGGATCTCAGTGAGGTGCGCAGAGCAGACCTTGATCTGCCGGCAAGGAGATGTCTGGTCTGCAGGCGGACTGCCGCGGAATGCACAGCGAAAAAATCCCATAAAATCAGTGAAGTTGAAGGGGCTGTTGCCCGGATACTCGCCCTTCCCGAAGGCACTCCTGGTGAAAGGCCGGTTTTGAGCATCGCCGAAGCCGCCCGGAAAGCCGTTCTGTATGAAGCGGCCGCATCTCCCAAGCCGGGGCTGGTGGATCCCTTTTCAGGGGGCGCTCACAAGGATATGGATTATTTCACCTTCCTTGCCGGCGCCGCCGGTCTGTCACCGGCCTGGAAGCAATTTGCCAGGCTGGGTGTCCGCTGGGGAGGGAAAAGGGCGGAAAATCTTTTTCCAGTCCTCAGGGAAGAGGGGAAGAGGGCCGAGAAGCTGATGTTCGAAGCTACAGGGGGCGTTAATACTCATAAGGGGCTCATCTTCTCATTGGGAGTTCTCTGTGCTTCCGCGGGGATGCTGGCTGCCGAGGGGATTCCTATTACGGCCGCTCTGTGTGCCTCCAGAGGAGCAGCTATTGTAAAAGGCGTTGTCAGCCGGGATCTTGCCGATCTCCATAAGAAAAAGACCGGAGTGGAGCTTACCTCGGGAGAGCGGCTATTTCTGGAAGAAGGAGTAACCGGAATCAGGGGAGAGGCGGAGAAGGGCTTCCCTTCAGTAACCGAAGCAGGTCTTCCTGCCCTCCGCTCCTCTTTAAAGAGGGGAGGATCCCTTAATGATGCCATGGTGGATGGACTGCTCTCTCTTATGACGTTGGTGGAGGATACGAATATCCTCTCAAGGGGCGGCAGGGAGGGGTGGAGGCTGGCCCGGGAGGAAGCGGCCAAAGCACTGGAGCTGGGAGGCATGGCGGATCCCAAAGGAGAAGAGGCTGTCAAAAGGATGGACAGCCTCTTTACCCAAAAAAACCTGAGCCCTGGAGGATGCGCGGATCTGCTGGCAGTAACGACTTTTTTACACCTGCTTACTCCAGCCAGCGGATAATCTCCTCCAAAAAGGTTTGGTGAAGCATCTTTGTAACTGGGCCGGGATTCCCGTCGCCTATTGTCTGGGGCCCGATCTTCACTACAGGGACTAGCTCCTTTACAGACCCGGTGATAAAGGCTTCGCTTGCCCCGGACAGCTCGGAGACCAGAGGTGTTCTCTCCTCTGTTCTGATCCCCTTCTCCCGGGCAAGCTGCAGAACTATATCCCTGGTGGTTCCCTTCAGCACCCGGGAGAGAGGCGCTGTTATCAGCGTCTCTTCTTTGTACAGAAAGAAGGTGCTGTGGGCAGCCTCGGTTATCTCTCCGTCAGGGCAGTATAGGATCTCATAAGCGTCGTCGTGCCTGCTATACTCTTTGTAGGAGGACATGTAGTCCACGCTCTTTACATCGGGGGAGTGCCTTGCTCTGTCCACGGGCACGAGATAAACCCCGTTGTCGTATATTTCCGGAGCAGGCTTTTGTACCTTTTCAAAGAGGATGAAGAGCCTTGTGGCCGGGAAGCACCCCTGATGGAAGGTGTCCCCTCCCGTTATAAAAGGGCGTACCATGCAGTCCCCGGTCATTTTGGATATGCCCTCAAGAATTGCTCTTCTGATGTCCTCCAGCGGCATGGGCATTGCCATGCAGGCCCCCTCTGCGGAGCTTGCAAGCCGCTCCAGGTGAGGAGTGAGCATCAGGGGCCTCCGGTGAAAAGTGCAGATGGATTCGAAGACGCCCACTCCCCGGAGAATAATAAAGTCTGAAACGGGCAATGAAGCCTCTTCCATGGGAATGAAAGTCCCGTTTATGTAGCAAATGGACATTTGCGATCACCTCAATAATACTTTCTTGGAACCTTTGCAGTATAAGGGTATTATATAAAATATGCACCCGGTCATTTTTCAATTCTCACCAAAGAAAGGGGAGGGCGATGAAGAATAGGGGTTTTTCTCATCCTGTAATTGCGCTTTTAGCAGCAGTCCTCCTCATGGTTGGCGCCCGGAGTGCAGTGGCGGAGGAAAAGGCTTTATCTGTCCTTGTACTGAACTCCTACCATCAGGGGTTTGCCTGGACAGACGGCATCCTTGAGGGAATCAGGGAGGCCTTCGGAAAAAAAGGCATGGCCGCAGATCTTTCCGTTGAGTTCATGGATACGAAAAGGACCTTCTCTGTCCGGACGATGTCCGCATTTTTTGACCATTTCAGGGAAAAATACTTCCAAAAGACTTTTGATGTAATTATCTGCTCCGATGATGATGCCACCGCCTTCCTTATGCGCAGGGGAAGGGAGCTTTTCCCCGGAGTGCCGGTGGTCTTCTGCGGCCTCAATAATCCGGGCCTTATGAATTTCGACGGAGCGCCTCCCTTTGCGGGGGTGCTGGAGCAGGTGGACATACCCGGTACCGTTGAACTGATCATCCGCCATTTTCCCAACACGAAAAATCTGGCTCTGGTCAGCGACCTTTCCCCCTCAGGGATGAGCGTCATCAGTCAGGCCAGAAAGGACCTGATTCCCTATCTGGACCGTATTGCCGTGACGGATCTTTTCGGCCTGTCAGGGGCTGATCTTCAGGACGAGGTCTCGAAGCTTCCTCCTGATACGGCCATCCTTCTTCTGGTCTACTTTCAGGATGCCCGGGGCGAGTTTTATGCCCCGGAAAGAACTGCCCGGCTTATAAAAAAGGCCTGTCCTTTTCCTGTCTTCGGACTGTGGTCCATGATGATTGAGGGGGGGTGCCTCGGGGGGAGCGTCCTGATCCCCAGGGAGCATGGCGCCAGGGCCGGGGGGCTTGCAGTCCGCATCCTTGAGGGAGAGCTGCCCGGCGATATGCCTCCCGAAACTGACCGTCATCCGATCCCCCTGTTCAATTATGACGAGATGAAGCGTTTCGGTCTTGGCCGCTTTACTATACCCGGCGGGGCAAAAATAGTGGGAGAGCCGGAGACCTTTTTTTACAGGCACCGCCCTTTTATACTGATCAACGGCCTGCTCGGCTCTGCAGTCCTTATTTACTTGGCTTCGCTACTTATCAATGAAAGGTTGGCCAGGTCGGCAGAAAAAGAACTGAGGCTGAGAGTTGTCCAGTGGGAGGGGCTTTTTCAGAATGCCCCTGAGGCCTATGCGCTCTACAATCATTCCAATGAAATAATAACTGTGAATCGAGGATTTACCGAGCTTTTCGGCTACCCTGCTGAAGAGGTGGCCGGCAAGGAGCTGGACTCCGTAGTTGCGGACTACCCCGGCATAAATGCGGAGGCCAAAGAGATTTCTGCAAAAAGATTTTCCGGGGAGACTATCTTTGCAGAAGGACTCAGGGTCAGGAAGGATGGCTCTCTTTTTTACGCTGAAATTCAGGGCTCCGCCTATCCGGCCCTGGATGACCATGTCTTGGGGGTTGCCATCTATCGGGACGCAAGCAGAAAAAAAGAAGAAGAGACGGAGCTGATAATGAGCCTCGAAAGAGAGAGCGTAATCTCCTCCATCTCGGCCCGGCTTCTTGAAAAAGGAGCCCGGGGGGTTCCCGGGGCCATGAGTGAAATGGCCGCATTTTTGGGAGTAAAACGGGGAGCGCTGGTGGAGGCGGATTGTGATGATGTGCCGACGGGGGAGATTATCCTGGCAGACGGCAAGATCAGAGAAGGGACTTCGCCCCTCGAATTTGCGGCTCTGCCTACCTCTGTCCTGAGGGATTTTGCCGGACGCCTTTGGGAGAAGGGGCCGATGGAGATGGGCTCATCCGGCATGCCTGTGGGGCAGCATGAGACTCTTATCCTGAAAGCCGCCGGACTTCAGGGTGATCATGTCCATGCCCAGCCCGTCTACTCAGGAACGGAGGGAAATGCGTTCCTTCTGCTTCAGACGGGCCCTGAGCCTCTTTCCTACGCTGACAGCGCTCTCATCACCATGTTCTGCGCTCTCTCCGGAAGCGTGCTGCAGCGGGATATCCGCATGCAGATGATAAAGGAGACCAACAGGCTGCTTGAAGGCGCCTCCAGGGATATTGTGGAAATACTTGCCCGGGCTCTGTCCATGAAGGACCCTTTCACGGCGGGACATCAGATAAACGTGGCCAACCTGGCCAAAGCCATGGCTGAGAAGGGTGGGTACGACGAGGCCTTCATGGAGAGAGTCTACTACTCGGGGCTTGTCCACGATCTGGGAAAAATCGCCATCCCCTCGTCCATTCTGTCGAAGCCGGGAAGACTAACGGAAGTTGAGTTCGAAATAATTAAGGATCATGTGCGCCTCGGGTGGGAGATCCTTTCTTCTGTGGAGCTCCCCTGGCCTATTGCTGAAATAATTCTCCAGCACCATGAGCGGCTGGATGGATCAGGCTACCCCGGCTTGCTTGAGGGCAGCTCCATAATCAAGGAGGCCCGCTTTCTGGCCGTAGCCGATGTAGTCGAAGCCATGATCTCCCACAGACCCTACAGGGCCGGCCTGGGCATTAAAGAGGCCCTGAGCGAAATAAAAAGATTCCGGGGAATCCGGTTTGACCCGGAGGCAGTAGACCTGTGCATCGCCGTTATTGAGGAGGGGTTTATCATGAGCGATCTTAGTTATCAGCCCTACCCCTGAAACGGGCGGCTGGAGCTGCAAAGAGCGCCCTCAATTCTGCGGTGAAGGTCTGTGTCGTTTTATACGCTCCTTTTATGCTGTTCTGAGAACAGCCTTTGGGATACCCTTCCCCGGTGTTCTCCGGGGGAGGATATACGGTATAATGAGTCTTGTTCCGGCAGGGGAAGTCAGAAAACTACAGTCAAACTTTCAGATTGAAAAGAGAGGAGAGCGTCATGTCCTTTCAGATTCTTGCTATCAATCCCGGCTCCACCAGTACAAAAATTGCCTGGTTTGCTGATGAAAAGGAAGAATGGAGAGAGACGGTCCGCCACGACCCGGAGGCTCTGGCCGTCTTTCCGTCGGTGGCGGATCAGTTTGCCCTCCGCCTCTCTACCATCGAGCAGGCCGCCGCCTCCAACGAAGCCTCTCTGGACGATCTTTCCGCTGTGGCGGGAAGAGGGGGGCTGGTAGAGCCCATTCCCGGGGGGACTTACACAGTTGATGACGACCTTCTCAAAAGGCTCCGGATGGGCAAGCCCTGGGAGCATGCCTCCAATCTGGGAGGCATACTGGCAGATGCAATCTGCCGGCCCCGGTCCATTCCCGCCTTTATTGTGGACCCTGTTGCGGTGGATGAAATGAACGCTGCCGCAAAAATCACGGGGCTTCCCGAACTGCCAAAGAGATCCCTGGGACATGCCCTTAACGTAAAAGCCACGGTGCGGCGGGCAGCCAGGGACCTTGAAAAACCCTGGGACTCCCTTAATTTTATAGTGGCTCACCTGGGCGGAGGCATAACTGTCTGTGCCCATGAGAAGGGCCGTATGATCGACCTGAACAATGCCAATGAATTCGGCCCCTTCTCGCCTGAAAGGGCGGGGGGACTGCCGGCGGGGGATCTGGTCCGCATGTGCTGCTCCGACAGCCTCACTGAGAGGGACGTGCTGAAAAGGCTGGTGGGCGGGGGAGGACTGATGGCCTACGCCGGCACCTCCGATGTCAGAGAGGTAAAGACCATGGCGGCGGAAGGCGACCGCCGGGCCCGGGAGTCACTGGAGGCCATGGCCTACGGCATTGCAAAAGAGATAGGCGCCCAGGCGGCGGCCTTGTCCGGCAGGGTGGACGCAATTCTCTTTACGGGCGGCGTGGCCTTTGACAGCGACTTTGTCGCCGCCGTGCAAAAAAAAGTTCAGTGGATCGCTCCCGTACTGGTCTACCCGGGCGAGGACGAGATGCAGGCCCTGGCAGCCGGAGCATTCCGGGTTTTGAGCGGCCAGGAGGAGAGCAGGCGGTACGGACAGCATGTTTCGGGAGGGGATGAGGCATGACCATGCAAAATCTGGATTTTCTTGTCGAGGAGAGCCAAAAAGGTCGCCCTGTCACCATGGCCCTGGCCTGTCCTTACGGAGACGATGCCCTTGAGGCGGTAGCACATGCCGCCCGGGAGGAGATAGTCAGGGTCGTCCTCATAGGTGATGAACCCAGGATCAGGACTTTGGCAGAGAAGGCAGGCTGCGACCTTTCCAAGGTTTTCATTGTGGACGAAAAAGACGAAGAAAAGGCAATGGCCCTCTCCGTGAAAATGGTATCTTCAGGTCAGGCAGATCTTCTTATGAAGGGCCTGGTAAAGACCTCCACCCTTCTGAAGGCGGTGCTGAATAAAGAGTGGGGCCTCCGCACCGGCTCCCTTCTGTCCCACCTCTTCCTCTTTGAGGTTCCCGCCCTCGGCCGGGTAATCGGAGTCTCTGACGGAGGCATGAACACCTTTCCTGATCTTAAAGCGAAGGCAAAGATCATAGAAAATGCCGCAGGCTGCTATCACAAAATCGGCGTCCCTCAGCCCAGGATAGCCGCGCTGGCTGCAGTGGAGACTGTAAATCCCGACATGGAGGCCTCCATAGACGCTGCCGCCCTGGCCAAGATGAATGACAGGGGGCAGATAAAGGGCTGCATTGTGGACGGGCCCCTCGCCTTTGATAATGCCATCAGCCCGGAGGCAGCTAAGATAAAGGGGATAAGCTCTCCCGTGGCGGGAAATGCCCATATGCTCCTCGTCCCCAATATTGAGGCGGGAAATTTGGTGGGCAAGACGCTTCTTTACATGACTAAGGGCAAAGGGGCCGGCCTTGTCCTTGGCGCCGCGGCGCCCATAGTGCTTACCAGCCGTTTCGACAGCATGGAGACAAAGCTGCTTTCAATAGCCCTTGGCGCCGTAGCGGCCAGGGGCTGAAAATTAAAATCATAACTTATTCAAGGAGGAATTTTTTTCATGGAACAGATCCGCTCTCTATCCCAGCTTCTCGAGTTTGCAAAAAAGATAGGCGCCGAGAAAGGCCCCAAGAAACTCTCCGTAGCCATGGCCGAGGATGCCGGCCTGCTCTCCGCCATTGAGGAGGCCCGCAAGGCAGGATTTGCAGAAAGCATCCTGGTGGGCAACGGCGACAGGATCAAGGCTGCCGCAGACCAGGCGGGAGTCAGCCTCGCCAACTATGAAGTGATCGACGAGAGGGACGAGCCCGCCATGGGAATTGCCGCCGTGACCCAGGTCTCCTCCGGAAAAGCGGATATCTACATGAAGGGCCAGATTCACACCAACAACTTCCTGAGGGCCATGCTCAACAAAGAAGTGGGCCTGCGCAGAGGCAGAAATACCATCTCCCACTGCTACTTCCACAGCGTGGAGGGGTACGACCGGATCTTCTTCCTGGCCGACGCCGCCTTCAACATGTATCCCGATCTGGCCGCCAAGGCGGACATCACCCAGAACACAGTGGATCTGGCCAGGGCCTTCGGCGTGGCAGAGCCCAAGGTAGCCGTGCTGGCCGCAGTTGAGGTAGTCAACCCCGATATGCCCGCCACCCTTGATGCCGCCGCCCTTACCCAGATGAACAGGCGGGGCCAGATAAAGAACTGCGTAGTGGACGGCCCCTTCGCCCTGGATAACGCCCTCAGCGAGGAATCCGCCAAGACCAAGGGCATAGTCTCTCCCGTGGCAGGCAAGGCAGATGTATTCATCACCCCTGATATTGACTCTGGCAACATGCTGGCCAAGGCCATAGTCTACTGCGCCAAGAACGAGACTGCGGGCCTGATCCTCGGCGCCGCAGCTCCCATAGTGCTTACCAGCCGGGCAGACTCTGCCAGGGCAAAACTTCTTTCCATCGCAGCGGCGGTGGCTCTGGCCGACTTTCAGGGTTAGGGCAGCCCGGCCATGAAGGTCCTGGCGCTCAATCCAGGCTCCACAAGCACCAAGATTGCTCTTTTCGATGACGGCCGCGAGGTGTGGAGCGATACTCAGAGGTACGATGCGGACGTGCTGGGCAAGTTTTCCTCCATTTCCGAGCAGGAAGGCTTCCGGCTGGAGGAAATCCGCAAGTGCCTGAAGGCCCGCGGGGCCGATTTAACGGAGCTTGCCGGAGTGGTGGGCAGGGGCGGGCTGCTAAGACCCATTGAAAGCGGGACCTACGAAGTAAACGATAAAATGCTCTCTGACGTCAGGTTCTGCAAGTGGGGGGCTCACGCAAGCAACCTGGGCGCACCCCTGGCGGTGCGGCTTGCCGCTGAAGGGGGCTGCAACAGGGCCTTTATAGTGGATCCTGTAGTGGTGGACGAACTGGGGCCCCTTGCCCGGTACTCGGGGTTGCCTGAGCTTGAGCGGCGGTCGATATTTCA
>JBMNVK010000042.1:0-18570 GCA_050946755.1 Aminivibrio sp.
GACGGAAGCCGAAGTTACAGTAGACGAAGACTACCCCGATGAAAATCTGGTGGGCAAAACCCTGAAGTATGAGATGACAGTGACCTCGATTAAAGAGAGGGTTCCTCCCGAGCTGGGCCCAGAATTTTACAACAAGATTCTGGGGCAGGAGTGTGATTCGGAGGAGGCCTTCCGCAAAGAACTTAAAGACCGGCTTCTTAAAAATGAAGAGGCGGCGAATCAGGCAAGGGCCGAACACGACGCTGTAGAGCTGATCTCCGAGAAAGCAGAGCTTAAAGTGCCCGAAACTCTGGTAAATCGCCAGGTGGAGGCCATGAAAAAAGATGACGAGGAGAGAATACTCAGAGGCAAGGATTTCACCATGGACGAGTATCTTGAGAACATCGGCTCCTCCAGGGAGAAGTATGATGAGGAAATTGCAAGCAGAGCGGGCGCGATTGTACGGAGATCCCTGGTCCTGGACAAGATAGCCGACGACATGAAGGTTACGGTGGAAAAAGAAGACTTCGAAGAAGAGATGGCATCCATGGCCGCTACCTACGGACTGGATGCAGATCATCTGGTCAACAGCCTGTTCAAGGATTCAAACCACCTGATGGAGATGGCAAACAGGATAAAATATAAAAAGACAGTTGAAGCCATAATGAAGGAAATACAGGTTAACGAGACCAGCACACAGGAAGACGTTGAACCTGAGACTGAAGACTGACATCAATAAAAAGGAGGCCCTCCTGAAATGCTTATACCATATGTTGTTGAACAGACGGGCAGGGGAGAGCGAACTTACGATATTTACAGCCGCCTCCTCAAGGACAGGATAATCTTTTTAGGCCAGGGAATTGACGATCGCACTGGAAATCTGGTGGTCGCCCAGCTTCTGTTTTTGGAGAGCGAGGATCCTGAAAAGGATATTCACATTTATATTAACAGCCCTGGGGGATACGTGACCGCGGGACTGGCAATTTACGACACCATGCAGTACATCAAGTGCCCCGTATCCACCATTTGCATCGGGCAGGCCAGCAGCATGGCTGCCATCCTGCTGGCAGGAGGAACGCCGGGAAAAAGACTGGCCCTTCCCAATGCGAGGGTAATGATACATCAACCCCTGGGAGGAGCCCACGGACAGGCAACAGAAGTGGAGATCCACGCACGGGAAATACTTAAGCTGCGGGACCGGCTGAATGATATACTTGTAGAGCATACGGGACAGACGAAAAAGAAGATAGCGGCGGACACTGAGAGAGATTTTCATATGTCGCCGGATGAAGCCCAAAAATACGGGATAATAGATAAAGTCATCCATTCGAGATAAGAGCCTGCAAAGGCAAAATCTCTCCGGCAAGACTTAAAGGGAGCCCGTACGGCGCTCCCTTGTTGCTGTGTCTTTGGAGGACTCCAGGGAGGGATAGGTTCGTGTTTAAATATGAGGACAATAAAAACGGAAGGGGAAAGGGCGGAAACTCCAGATGCTCTTTCTGCGGCAAGGGGCAGGACGAAGTCCAGAAGCTTATTGCCGGGCCGAACGTATCCATATGCGATGAGTGCATACATCTGTGCAATCTTATATTGAACGAGGAAGCTGAGAATATAGGCAAGGAGGATGAAAACCCCCTTCTTCTCGAAGAGGCTCCCAGGCCCAGGGAGATTAAAGAGTTTCTCGACCAGTATGTAATCGGCCAGGAGTGGGCAAAAAAGTACGTTTCAGTAGCTGTCTATAACCATTTCAAGCGTCTTGGCAGCTTTGCAGAAACAGACGAAGACGTGGAGCTGCAGAAGAGCAATGTCCTGCTGCTGGGCCCTACCGGCAGCGGCAAAACCCTCATTGCCCAGACCCTCGCCAGAAGGCTGGATGTGCCCTTTGCTATTGCTGACGCTACGACCCTCACAGAGGCTGGGTATGTGGGGGAAGATGTGGAGAATATACTGGTAAAGCTCCTTCAGGCTGCGGACTATGACGTGAAGGCCGCTCAGCGGGGGATAATTTATATCGATGAGATCGACAAGCTGACCAGAAAATCAGAGTCCGCCTCCATAACCCGGGACGTTTCGGGTGAAGGAGTCCAGCAGGCCCTGCTGAAAATTCTGGAAGGGACCCTGTCCAACGTGCCCCCCAAAGGGGGCAGAAAACACCCTTATCAGGATTTTATCCAGCTTGACACTACCAATATACTGTTTATCTGCGGGGGCGCCTTTGACGGGATAGAGGATATTATCGGCAGGCGGGTAAACGAAAAGCTGATCGGCTTTGGCGGAGAAGTACTCAGCAAAAGGGATGCCAGGAAATACGACATCATGCGGCAGATCCAGCCGGAGGACCTCATGGCTTACGGTTTCATTCCGGAGCTGGTGGGCCGGCTTCCAGTTATTGTGCCCCTGGAGGAGCTCGATGCGGATGCCCTTTCGAGAATTCTCTGCGAGCCCAAAAACGCCCTGCTCCGCCAGTATCGCAAGACCTTTGCCATGGAAGGAGTGGACCTTCAGTTCACCGATGACGCCATAAAGAGCATCGCGGAACAGGCAAGGGAGAAGAACACCGGGGCAAGAGGGCTTCGCTCCATTCTTGAAAATCTGATGATGGAGCTGATGTACGACATCCCCTCCATGGCTGGCGAGGTCAGCCGGATAGTAATAACAAAGGAAGCAGTGAACGGACAAAACCCCCCCATTATGGAGAACAGCAGCTCCAAGGAGGTTGCCTGAGTCATGGAAGGCGGTCGCCACAGCTACGTTCTGCCCATCAGGGATATTGTGCTTTTTCCGGGAATAATCGTCCCCCTCTTTGTAGGGAGGCCCCGATCGCTGAAAGCCATAGAGATGGCCATGCTTGAGGACAGAAGCATTACGGTGGTAGCCCAGAAGGAGATGGAGGTGGATGATCCGGGGATTGAGGACATCCATACTGTAGGGGTCCTCTGCACTATTCTTCAGATGGTAAGAATTCCCGACGGGACCACGAAAGTCCTCATCGAGGGAGTAGAAAAAGTAAAGCTTGACTCCCTGAGGCGGGGAAAAGAGTCCCTTGAGGCGGAAATCACCTCCCTTCCCTGGGAGGATAGCCAGTCCGCCCACCTTGAGGCCCTGAGGAGATCAGTTCTGGAGCAGTTTGAAAAGTACGTTACCCTTCACCCCAGAATACCTGCAGAGGTGCTGGTAACTGTTATGAACGTGGATGACCCCAGACAGATCTCCGATCTCGTAAGCTCTCATCTGTCCATAAAAGTGGAGAGAAAACAGCGCCTTCTTGAGATGATAGATCCTGAAAAAAGCCTGAAGTACATCCTGAAGATCCTTCTTGAGGAGATCGATATCCTTCAGCTGGAGCACGATATCCAGGATAAGGTGAGGCAGGAGGTGGAGCGGGGACACAAGGAGTTCTACCTTAGGGAGCAGCTGAAGATCATCCAGGATGAGCTGGGGCAAAGCGATGCCCCCTCCGAAATAGAAGAGCTCAGGGGCAAGATTGAAGAAGCAGAAATGCCGGAGGCTCCAAGGGCCAAGGCTATGCACGAGCTTGAGCGGCTTTCAAAAATGCCTGTGATGTCGGCTGAGGCCACAGTGGTCAGGACCTACATCGACTGGCTGATATCCCTGCCGTGGAGCGCCTGCACTCCTGATAATCTGGACATATCAAGGGCAGAGAAAGTTCTTGAAGAAGATCATTACGGTCTGGAGAAGGTCAAGGAGCGGATTCTGGAGTTTTTGGCCGTAAGAAAGCTGGCCTCCGACAAGATGAAGGGGCAGGTGCTCTGCTTCGTAGGCCCCCCGGGAGTCGGAAAGACATCCCTCGGGAAATCTGTGGCCAGGGCCCTTGAGAGAAAGTTTGTAAGCATGTCCCTGGGCGGGATGAGGGACGAAGCTGAGATAAGAGGGCACCGGCGGACTTACGTGGGAGCCATGCCGGGAAGGATAGTGCAGAAACTGAGGCAGGCAGGCGTAAAAAATCCTGTGCTTCTTATGGATGAGATTGACAAGATGGGACAGGACTTCCGCGGAGATCCTTCTGCGGCGCTGCTTGAGGTGCTTGATCCGGAACAGAATAGCTCCTTTACCGACCACTTCATGGAGGTGGCAGTGGATCTGAGCGAGGTTGTGTTTATCACCACCGCAAACGTAACCCACAGCATTCCCAAGCCCCTCCTGGACAGAATGGAAGTAATAAAGATACCCGGCTATGTGTGGCAGGAAAAGGCCAGAATCGCAAGGCGGCATCTCTTTCCCAGGATTCTGCACGAGCACGGATTGCAGCCGAAGCAGGTTAAGGTAACCCCCCGGGCCCTTGAGAGGATAATTTCCGAGTACACCAGGGAGGCAGGCGTACGAGGCCTGGAGAGGGAGCTCTCCACAATATGCCGCAAAATCGTGCGAAAGCTGGTCGAGGAAGAAGAGGATGTAAGCTCAAAGACGGTAACAGTCGGCACCAAAGACCTTAAGGAGTACCTTGGGCCCCCCCGGCAGTACGACCTCCGCCTTCCCAGAAAAAAAGAGACAGGGACAGCAGTGGGGCTGGCCTGGACCGAAACGGGAGGAGACGTGCTTGTCATTGAGGCGGTGACTATGAAGGGAAAAGGAGAGGTCACCCTCACGGGAAATCTTGGTTCGGTAATGCAGGAGTCGGCTCAGACTGCTTTAGGCTACCTCAGGGCCAATGCGGCAGCTCTTGGCATGGGAGACGTGGACTGGAAGACCATAGATCTTCACCTTCATGTGCCCGAGGGAGCTATTCCGAAGGACGGCCCCTCTGCCGGCATTACCATGGCCCTGGCCATGCTGTCGGCAGTCAAAAACATTCCCGTACTGCCCGGCTTTGCCATGACCGGGGAGATCTCCCTCCAGGGCAAGGTGCTGCCTGTAGGGGGCATAAGGGATAAAATTCTGGCCGCAAAGCGTCAGGGAATCAGGGATATCATCCTCCCGGAGGCCAACAAACCCGATGTGGAGGAGATTCCCGAGTGGTCCAGGGATGGACTGGAATTTTCGTACGCTGTCAGCGTGTCGGAGGTCTTCGACCTGTCCCTGGATAAATGAGAAGGGGCATGCCATGGAAAAATGGAGAGTAAGCCTTGAGGCCACAGCATTCAATCCGGGACAGTTTCCGGAGGAGAGCATCCCTGAGATAGCTATAGCCGGCAGGTCCAATGTGGGGAAGTCAAGCCTGGTGAACCGCCTTCTCGGGAAGCCTCTGGCTCATGTGGCGGCCAAGCCGGGCAAGACCCGGAGCATCAACTTTTACCGGGTCGATTCCCCCTCAGGCCCTTTCCGGCTGGTGGACCTTCCGGGCTACGGATACGCGTCAAGGAGCAAGAAGGAAAGAAGGCAGTGGTCTGCCCTCATTGAGGACTATATAACGGGCAGGACCACCCTTTCCCTGATTCTTCATCTGGCAGACTTCAGACACGGTCTGATGTCCAGTGACGCGAGCCTGCAGGAGTGGCTGTACAGCCTGGGGCTGTCGGTACTTGTGGTTTTTACCAAGGGAGATAAAATTTCCAGGGGGGCCAGAAAGGGTACCCTGCACAAATATATTAAATCCGGACTAAAGTCCGTTGATGTGCCTATAGTGACTTCGTCGGAAAAGGGAGATGGGATTGCAGAACTGGGAAAATTTCTGGAAACTCATCTCTCTTCCGGATTATAACCGTTGGTATTTAGCATTTTTGCATCGGAGGGAGCGTCACAATGCAGGATTTTCAGGAAGAGATGGCAAAATCATACGATCCCAAACCCATCGAGGACAAATGGTACGCCTCGTGGATGGAAAGAGGTCTGTTCAAATCCAGTCCGGACGGAGACAAGTCCAGGGCTTTTACCATCGTGATCCCTCCTCCGAACGTCACGGGATCTCTCCATATGGGACACGCCTTTAACCATACTTTTCAGGATATCCTGTGCAGATACAAGAGAATGAAAGGGTTTAACGTCCTCTGGCTGCCGGGCACAGACCACGCCGGAATAGCGACCCAAAACGTAGTGGAGCGGATGATCGCTGAAGAAGGCAAGACCAGGCACGATCTGGGGCGGGAAGAGTTTGTGAACAAGGTCTGGGAATGGAAGGAAGAGTACGGCAGCAGAATTACCAATCAGATGAAAAAGCTGGGCAATTCCTGCGACTGGGACAGGGAGAGGTTTACCCTCGACGAAGGGCTTTCCCGGGCAGTGAGAACAGTCTTTGTCCGCCTTTATGAAAAGGGGCTCATCTACAGGGGCAAGTATATTATCAACTGGTGCTCCCGCTGTCACACGGCTCTCTCGGACATAGAGGTGGAGCACGAGGAGAGGTCCGGAAAACTTTACTACGTGAAATATCCCTTCACTGACGGTGACGGAAGCCTGACTGTGGCTACCACAAGGCCGGAGACAATCTGGGGCGACGTAGCCGTGGCAGTTCACCCAAAATCTGCGGGATCCGGCCTCGCAGGAAGAAAGGTAAGAGTTCCTCTGGGCGGCCGGGAGATTCCCGTAATTGAGGACGTCATGGTGGACCCTGAGTTCGGCACGGGCTGTGTGAAAATCACCCCCGCTCACGACCCGAACGACTTTTTGGTTGGCCTGAGGCATGACCTTGAGCAGGTTCAGGTGATAGACGAAAACGGCCTTATGAACGAGCTGGCTCCCGGCTATGAGGGGATGTCCCTGGGAGATGCAAGAAAAAAGGCGGAACAGGATCTGCTGAAGGCGGGGCTCCTGGAAAAAGTTGAAGAGATGGTGCATTCGGTGGGGCACTGCTACCGCTGCGCCACCACAGTGGAGCCCTATCTCTCGGAACAGTGGTTTGTAAAGGCAGCTCCCCTTGCAGAAGCAGGGGTAAAGGCGGTCAAAGAGGGCAAAATCAGATGGACCCCCTCCCAGTGGGAGAAGGTCTATTTTCAGTGGATGGAGAACATCCGGGACTGGTGCATTTCCCGCCAGCTGTGGTGGGGACACAGGATCCCCGCCTGGACCTGCGGCGAGTGCGGCCACATCACCGTCTCCGAAACGGACCCGACAGAGTGCGAAAAGTGCGGCTCGGCCGGCATAGTTCAGGATGAGGATGTCCTGGATACCTGGTTCAGCAGCGCCCTGTGGCCTTTTTCCACCCTGGGCTGGCCGGATGAAACAGAGGATCTTGCCTACTACTATCCCACCTCCGTCATGGTCACCGGCTTTGATATCATCTTCTTCTGGGTTGCCAGAATGATCATGATGGGGCTGGAGTTCATGGACGACATTCCCTTCAGCGACGTCTACATCCATGCCCTGATCCGCGACGAAAGCGGCCGGAAGATGAGCAAATCAAGCGGAAACGTTATAGACCCTCTGGACATGATAGAAAAATACGGAGCTGATGCCCTCAGAATGACCCTTGCGGCCCTTACGGTGCAGGGCAGGGATATTCTTCTGAGTGCAAGCAGAATAGAGACCTTCCGGTTTTTCATGAACAAGATATGGAATGCGTCCCGGTTTGCCCTTATGAACCTGGAGGATGGCGTGCAGCTTGAGGATGATCTCACATCCCTGCCCCTGGTCCTTCACGACCAGTGGATCCTGCAGAGGAGCAAGAACGTCTGCCTGGCCGTGACGGAAATGCTGGACACCTTCAACATCGGTGAGGCCGCAAGACTTCTGTACGACTTCGTGTGGGGGGACCTTTGCGACTGGCATCTTGAGCTGTCCAAACCTGCCCTGAGGGGCGACGAGGGAGAGGAAAGGAAGCAGGCTGCAAAGGCGGTTATCTCTCATGTATTCAGGGATGTGCTTCTTCTTCTTCACCCCTTCATACCCTTTGTGACGGACGAACTGTGGAACATCTTCGGCTTCGGAGGAGAGTTTATCGAGCTGAACAGATGGCCGGAGGGGGAAACCAGGCCTGATTACCCCGGTTCCATTGAGAAGATGAATCAGTTCCAGGAGACAGTCCGCATCCTGAGGAACCTTCGGGCTGAGGCGGGCCTTGCCCCCCAGACCAGGGCAAACAGGGGCTTTGTCCATGCTGAAAAATCCTCGCTGCTCGCAGAAGTAGTAAGAGAAAACGGCAAATTCATGGAAGGGCTTGCAAGGGTAAACGAGATCACTCTTATCTCCCCTGGCGAAGAAAAGCCCGCCGGAGTACTTTCATCCCAGGCGGAAATGGGAGAGGTCAGTCTTCTGGTGGGGGATATCCTGGATATCCCCTCAGAAATTGAGAGGCTGGACCACGAGATGGCCGGAGTCATCAAAGACATTGAAGCCTGCCGCAAAAAACTGTCCAACGAAAACTTTGTGAAGAAAGCCCCTGAGGAAGTAGTGGAAAAGGAAAAGACGAGGCTTGAGGAGAGTGAAGTACGCCTGTCCAGGATAAAAGAAAATATAGCGAGCCTCAGACGGGCCTGAATCCATGGCGGGAAACTTTAAATCCTTCGCGGAGCTTGAAGACTTTATTTCATCCCTCTCCAGCCCCGGAATACGTCCGGGGCTGGAGAGAATGAAACGGCTGCTTGACGGACTTGGAAATCCTGAGAATGATTTTCCATCAGTTCATATTGTAGGGACCAACGGCAAGGGCTCCACGGCGGCCTACTCGACCTCCATACTGATGGAAGCGGGTTACAAGACTGCCCTTTATACCAGCCCTCATCTGGAATCTCCAGATGAGCGGCTTCTTGTGGACGGCCGCCCTCTGTCCCTGGAAGAATGGTCAGAGGCCTTCATGAAAATAAGCAGTGTCCTTGAGGGTGATCCCGCCCTTGCCGCCGACCCTCCTACCTATTTTGAGCTGATCACCGCCGCTGCCTTTCTGCTTTGCTCAGAAAACAGGGTGGATATTGCAGTAACCGAGGCAGGACTGGGGGGCAGACTTGACGGCACAAACCTGCTGGGCAACGTCGTCCTCACCCTCATTGCATCCATATCCATGGACCACAATGATTTCCTAGGCAATACACTGGAAGAAATCGCCGGTGAAAAGTTTGCCGTCATGAGAAGAGACGTCCCCGCCATCTTCTCCGGGAATCCGGAAAAACTCGTCCCTCTATTCAAAAAGCAAGCAGATTCTATTGGCGCAATTCCGGCTGTTCTGCAGGAAGAAGTGAAGACCAGCAACGTATCCGTAACCAGGGAGGGAGTTTCATTTACTATGTGCAGGGAGAGCGCCTGCCTTGCCCTCAGAACCCCCCTTCACGGCTCTTTCCAGGTTGAAAACTGTTCCCTTGCAGTTTTAGGCATGAGGACTCTCGCAAAAAAATTCCCTCTAATTACGGACAGAGCTCTGATCAGCGGTGCTGCAAAGGCCCGGTGGCCGGGAAGATTCGAGATACTCAGGCCGGCTCCTCCCCTGATTCTGGATGGAGCCCACAATCCGGACGGAATGAGAAGGCTGGTGGAGAGTATCAGGGTCATCTATGGCAGGGAGAGGCCTACGGCTGTTTTTGCCTCCATGAAGGACAAGGATTTTTCAGAAGTCCTCTGCCTTCTTGAAGAGGGAGCCGGGAAGCTGATCTGCACTGCCATGCCCGACAATCCAAGATCCTCCCCTCCGTCAGATCTGGCCGAGGCCGCCCTCCGGGCAGGATGGGAAGAAGACAGAGTCCTGATGATAGGTGACCCCTGGGAAGCCCTTCTGGAAGCGGAGAGAATGGCAAAGGGCACAATCTGCTGCGGGAGCCTCTATTTTGTCGGATATATGCGTCCCCTGCTCTTTTCCCGAAGAGAGGAGCTCGGTTTTTGAAGCTCTCCGCACCGTCCTATCGATTCTCCAGTGAAGGCGAGATCCCAAGCCTGGCCCTTGTACCTCCGGGAGGCGATAAAGGCCACTTTGTACGGCTGTTTCTCAGAAGTCCGGTCATGGACAGAGCCGGAGGGGATCCTGCCCTCAGCAGAGAGTTCATTTCAGGGGATTTTCCTGTCACAAGCTCCCTGACAGCCCCCCGACAAGTCCACGGAACGGAGATAGTCACTGCTTCTAAAAATACATCCTTGCCTCAGCGTCCCTCCGCGGACGGAGTTCTCCTTGAGGAGTCGGGAATAGAGGGCTCCCTGAGGTTTGCCGACTGTTTCCCCGTGGTGCTTGGCTCGAACTTCCCGGCTCCATGGATGGCCCTTCTTCATTCAGGCTATAAAGGAGTAGTGAAAAATATCGCGGGACAGACCTGCAGTGACCTTTTCCGGTCCCGGGGAGCCATTCCCTCAAAGACGTGGGCATGGATCGGTCCGGGAATCTCAGTAAGCCATTACTTCAGAAAAAAAGGGGAGACATGGACGGAGAAAGGAAAGAGTTCTTTCAGCCCTGAAAATATACAGGAAAGCAAGGATGCCATCTTCTTTGACCTGGGCGCCCAGATCAGGACCCAGCTGCTGGAAGCAGGAGTGCAGGATGAGATGATATGCACCATTCCCTTATGCACTTTCCGGGATTATGATGTATGCTATTCATACAGAAGAGGAGACAGAGAGAACCGCATGTTTCTCCTCGGCTGCATAAAATAATTTCAAATACCACTTTTTTACCTCTTCATGGGACAATAGATGTAGGGAGAAGCTTTTTACGCCATTAAAGGAGATGATCCGTTCATGGAGCTGAAACGGCTTGGAGTTATCGGCGTAGGACATCTCGGACAGCATCACGCAAGAGTTTATACCGAGCTACTGGGCACCCAGCTTGTAGGGGTAGTGGACCTCAATGAGAGCAGGGCGGCGGCAATAGGCGAAAATCTCGGCGTCCCATGGTATACGGATGCTGATGATTTTATTCGCAGGGCAAAGCCTGACGCCGTCAGCGTAGTGGTCCCAACAAGCCTCCACTACGAGATCGCAAGCAAAGCCCTGAGCAACGGCATTCATGTCCTCATCGAAAAGCCTGTTACCACCACCGTCAGCGAGGCGGAAAGTCTGCTTAAGATGGCGGCTGATTCCGATCTGGTTCTCCAGGTAGGCCACGTAGAGCGGTTCAACAGCGCAGTTCAGTACATATCAAAGATAGTCCACGAGCCCCTGTTTCTCCAGTCAAGAAGGCTGGGCCCCTTTTCTCCCAGAATAAGCGATGTGGGAGTTGTCCTCGACCTGATGATTCACGATATCGACATCATCCTCTCCCTGGTAAGGTCGGAAATAACGGCCATATCGGCCACGGGAAAATGCATCCGTTCAGATCATGAGGACATAGCGTCAGCCCAGATATCCTTCAAAAATGGAGCCATGGCCCACATCCTCGTCAGCAGGGTTTCAGAAAGGCGTCTCAGGCAGCTTGAGATCATGGAGCCGGAAAGATACGTAACGGTAAACTATGAGACTCAGGACGTCTCCATAAATAGATGTGTACGACAGAGCAACAGCAGCCTCATGGAGATAATTGAACACCCGGTCTTCCCCAAGAGCGAACCCCTGAAGCTGGAGCTGCAGCATTTTGTATCCTGTGTAAGAGAGGGAAAGCAGCCGCTGGTTGGCATCTCGGACGGCAAAAGGGCTCTTGAGGTGGCCATATCGGTCCTGAAGCAGATTCATCTCACTGAAGAGTCCTCCTACAGCGGGGAGACAGAAGAAGTATCCTGAAGAGCCGCAGCTCAAATTGTACTATACCTTAAAAGGCATACCTGAAGCCCGGAACATCCACACCGGGCTTCTTTTTTGTAAGAGGACATTATTATCTTTTTTATCTCAAACAAAGACCCCATAAAAATAATTTTCGGCTAGCGTTAGTGTTTTTTCTGAGTTATTCTATTTTACGTTATCATCAGGGACGGGAGAGATTAGAGGGGAATGCCTATTGTCAATGTTCAGGCCCTTATAGCGCTGGGGATGTTTCTGGCAGCCCTTTTTGTCGCCAGAGTAGTTGTGAGGATAAACAGCGGCACTTTGCCCGGGGGAAGGATATGGGTTATATACCTCAGGATGCTCCTGGGTTTTCTGCTTGCCGGAGCCGTTGTGCTGGGACTGTACTCCTTTGCGGGAGTGGACATAATTTCAAAGCATCTGTGAGACCCCGGTATCCGGGCATTTTGAGAGGAGAGGCGGCCAGGAGATGACTCGTCTTTTTAATGGACATCCTCTTATGATCCTATTGTTTACCTGTCTCCTGCTTGCTCTTTTCCCGCTATCCTCTGAACCGGCATCCATGCCCGTCGCAAACAGGGAAGAGGGAGAGAGATACTTCGGCAGAGCTTACGAACTCTATTGTTCAAGAGACTACGATGGAGCTCTTTTAAACCTGGACAGAGCTATCAAGCAGAATACTTTTCTAGTTGACTACTATCTTATGAAAGGTCTGGTGCTTCACAGGACCGGCAGAACAGATGAAGCCGCCAGGGCCATCTCCTATTTCCTTGAGGTAAGGCCCGGTGACAAGGCTGCACCTAAAATACTTTCCCGATACAGAGAAGAAAGAGCTTTTATTGATGACGTCATCTCAGGGAAGCCTCTTTTTACCCGCACCTCGTCCTCGATCAGAGATATCAATTCCACTCTTGATATCTCCCTTCTTCAGAGCCGGGGCGTAAAGGGCATGGGCAAGGTGAGGTCGTCCCGGGGCGGCGGCATGGCCATGGCCGATCAGTTGGGAGACAGGCTGCTTATCAGAGGCCCAGGTGAGCGGAATTTCACAGAAATAGAGGTGCCCCGGCCTTCATCTTACATGTTCAGCGGAGGCAAAGAAGGTTATGCTCTTGCAGAAAGCGGAAAGGTCTTTCGCTTTGACGGCGCCTACGACGGACTTACAGAACTGGGCAGCCTTCCCTTCACTCCTACTGACGGAGCAATGGCCAGGGACGGATATTTTATTGCCGTAAGTGCATCCGCCCGAAAAGGAACCCTTTTTTCCCTTGAGGACCTTTCACCGGCGGGAGAAGTTGATTTTTTAGGCACCAACGCGCCCCCCGAGCCTTCAGCCGTAGCGGTGTATGGTGAGTGGGCCGCAGTAGCGGACAGAAACAACGATTTTATCTACATTGTATCCCTTAACGAAATGAAGCCCCTCTTCGGTTTTGAGGCGGATGCGCCGAGAGACCTTGCCTGGTCCTCCCTGGGGGATCTGTACATAGTTCATGATTCGGGATCTGTCAGCAAAGCCACCCTCTCCTTTGAAAATCCCGGGTTGATCCGGCATGAGGCGGTGCTGGAGGAGGCATCCGGGGCATGGAGCGTGTTTTTTCTCGAAGACCGGGCGTACTGCATGGATGTGAGCGGCTTTTCCCTGTGGGAAATTTCTCCGTACCCGGAAGGGGATTCTACTGCCTTTATTTCACTGGATTCTCCGACTATAATAAGAGAAGCTGACAGGGAAAGTTTTGTTCTGAAGGCAACCTTGTCAGGTCCTTTTCAAACTTACATGCTGAAAAATGCAGCCGTGGCGACTACGGTCTGGAATAACCGGATGCTGGCCGCCTCCTTTAAGCCGCTGCCGGCGGAGACGTCGACGGCTCCACCGGAGTTTATCCTGTCGCCCGGAGATTCAAAAAGCGAAGGCCGTCATGAGGCAGTCTCGGGAAAAGAGGCTCTCGATATTCTGGGAAGTCTATGGAAAATGAGAGGGAAAAATTTTAGAGATCTTGTGGTAGCCGCCTCCATAATATTTTCCCCGGGAGATCTTGCCAGTCTTGCCGGCTTCTGTCTGCAAAATGGTATCCGTCTTTCTGTTTATGCAGACTCCATGCCGCAGGCAGGCCTGATAAGAGCTGCGGCGCTTACGGGAGGGGCAACTCTATATAACAGGAGAGAGGAGCTTTCTGTACCCTTTTTCCCGCCGGAGGGAGAGATAAGGATACCGCTGCCCTCCGATGAGACATCATCAGGCTTTCCGAGCCGCTCTATAATATCGGTATATCTGGACATGGGGTCCGTCTCTCTTAAGGACTGGATGCCTCTGTGGCCGGATCTTTTGCAATAAAAATGCCATCTGCACATTTTTTGAGGAGGGGATGTACTTATGAGTACGGAATATAAGAATGCCAAAGCAAAATATGAGGAGAGCGTGGAAAAAGTCCTTCAGAGAAACAAGGAAAGAAAGGAAAACTTCACCACTGGAGGGGGGCTGCCTCTTGAAAGGGTCTACGGGCCCGATAGCTTCCCTGCCGATGGTTACGCTGAAAATGTAGGCTTTCCGGGAGCCTATCCTTATACAAGAGGTGTGCAGCCTACCATGTACAGAGGCAGGCTCTGGACCATGCGCCAGTATGCCGGCTTTGCCACAGCCGAAGAGTCCAACGAAAGATACCGCTATCTTCTGTCTCAGGGGACAACGGGTCTTTCCGTTGCCTTTGACCTTCCCACCCAGATAGGCTATGACTCTGATGATCCCATGGCCCAGGGCGAGTGCGGCAAGGTAGGGGTTGCCATAGACAGCCTCAGAGATATGGAAATTCTCTTTGACCAGATTCCCCTGGATAAGGTATCCACCTCCATGACCATAAACGCCCCGGCAAGCGTCCTCCTGGCCATGTACATCTGCGTAGGAGAAAAACAGGGAGTGCCCACGGACGCCCTGTCAGGAACAATCCAAAACGACATCCTCAAGGAGTATATTGCAAGAGGCACCTATATCTTCCCCCCCAAACCTTCCATGAGGCTTATCACTGATATTTTCGAGTTCTGCAGCCAGCATGTGCCCAAGTGGAACACCATATCCATATCGGGCTATCACATCAGGGAGGCAGGCAGCACCGCCGCCCAGGAGGTGGCCTTCACGCTAGCTGACGGCATAGCTTATGTAGAGGCAGCCAAAGAAAAAGGACTGGACCCCAACGTGTTCGGCTCCCGCCTCTCCTTCTTCTTTAACGCTCACAACGATTTCCTCGAAGAGGTGGCAAAGTTCAGAGCGGCCCGGCGCATGTGGGCCAGGATAATGAAGGACCGGTTCGGAGTGACAAACGAGAGGGCCCAGATGCTTCGCTTCCATACCCAGACAGGCGGAAGCACCCTAACTGCCCAGCAGCCGGAGAACAACATTGTCAGGGTAACCATGCAGGCTCTGGCCGCAGTCCTGGGCGGCACTCAGTCCCTCCATACAAACAGCATGGACGAGGCCCTGGCCCTTCCATCGGAGAAGAGCGTGGGAATAGCCCTCAAAACACAGCAGATCATCGCTCATGAGTCAGGAGTGGCCAACACAGTGGATCCTCTCGGGGGCTCCTATGTAGTTGAAAGTCTGACCGATGAGATTGAGAAAAAAGCCTTTGAGTATATCGGCCAGATTGACGATATGGGAGGCATGCTGGTCGCCATTGAAAAGGGATATGTACAGAAGCATATTCAGGATGCCGCTTACGAATACCAGCGTTCCGTGGAGTCAAAGGATGCAATCGTAGTGGGGGTCAATAAGTTCCAGGTCGAAGAGGACCGGGGAGAGATGAACCTCCTCACGGTGGATTCTTCGGTAGGGGAGCGCCAGATCGCAAAATTGAAAGAACTCAGGGAGTCCAGAGACAATATAGCCGTCAAAAACACCCTGGACGATATCGAAAAAGCGGCAGCCGATGACTCCCAGAATCTGATGCCCCACATCATGAACGCCGTCCGCAACTACGCCACCGAGGGCGAGATATGCGGCGTGCTCAGGAACGTATTCGGCGAATATACAGAAAATATAGTTCTGTAAGACGGCCATATTTTCAAAGCCTTAAAATACTGGAGGGATTTTCGTGGATGAGAGGAAGATAAGGGTAGTTGTGGCAAAACCGGGCCTTGACGGACATGACAGGGGAGCAAAGGTTGTGGCCAGAGCCCTCAGGGATGCCGGTATGGAGGTGATTTACACGGGACTGAGACAGACTCCGGAGCAGATTGTGGAGACCGTGCTGCAGGAAGATGCGGACGCGGTTGGGATCAGCATTCTATCCGGAGCCCACACCTTCTATTTCAATAAAATCATAGACCTCCTTAAAGAAAAAGATGCCTCTGACGTGATAGTTTTCGGCGGCGGAGTCATCCCGGACGCAGACATACCAGGACTTCTCGATGCAGGGGCCGGAGCAGTTTTCGGACCGGGCACGCCAACTCCCGACTGCGTTGACTGGCTTGAAAAGGCCGTGGCGGAAAAAAGAGCAAAAGAACAGTAACGGGCCGTGGATAAACTTATTGACAGGGCCCTTGGGGGCGAGACAAGAGCCATCGCCCGCATTATAAGCCTTATCGAGAACGGCGACCCGATTTCGGACAGGGTAATGCGACGAATTTACCCCATGACCGGAAGAGCGGTAGTGATAGGCATCACAGGCAGCCCGGGCGCCGGCAAGAGCACCCTGACCGACAAGGTTATCGAATCCTTCCGGAAAAAAGGCAAATCGGTGGGGATCATTGCCATCGATCCGTCGAGCCCCTTTTCAGGAGGTGCAATTCTTGCGGACCGCATAAGAATGCAGCGCCATACGGGGGACGATGGAGTATATATCAGAAGCATGGGTACCAGAGGTTCTCTGGGAGGGCTCAGCAGAGGCACCAGAGAGGCGGTTCTTCTTCTTGACGCCTGCGGCAAGGACGTCATAGTTATAGAAACGGTCGGCGTAGGACAGTCAGAAGTGGACATAATAAAGCTCGCAGATACTGTCTGCGTTGTGCTGGTGCCAGGGATGGGGGACGACATACAGATAATGAAGGCCGGCATCATGGAGATAGCGGATGTCTTCGCCATCAACAAAGCGGATAAACCGGGAGTGGACCGGGTTGCCGCAGAAGTCCGGCTGATGCTGGACCTGGTAAAAAATAGAGATTGGACGCCGCCCGTACACCTCACCATAGCTGAAGATGGCACTGGAGTGGATGAGTTTGCCGGAAGCATTCTGAAGCACCATGATTTTATAAAGAACAGTCCGGAGGGCGCAAAAGTCGAGCAGAGGAGGATATCCTCTGAGGTGGAGGATATCCTCCTGAAAAATCTTTCCAGGAGGACAGAAAGGATCTGGAGAGATCACATGAGTGAGGAGCTGATGAAAGAACTGACTGAAAGAAAGACAAACCCCTATCTTGTAGCTGCGGACATTCTTGAAAAGCTTTTTCCGTCGGCCTGAAGGCGGAAGATTTAAAGGAGGAAAACAAACAGCATGACACACCGAACGATAGACGAGCTATGTGAAGAGCTTCAGAAGCGTCATGATGAGTCTCATTCTGGTGGTGGTGAACGTTCCATTGCCCGTCAGCGTGACCGTGGCAAGGGCACGGCCCGGGAGCGTATAGACAAGCTTCTTGACGCCGGCACCTTTGTCGAGCTTGATGAATTTGTCCGTCACCGCTGCACCAACCTTGGCCTTGACGAGACCAAGTTTTACACTGACGGCGTAGTCACCGGCTGGGGTTTAATCGAGGGCCGCAAGGTCTACGTCTACAGCCAGGACTTCACCATCCTGGGCGGCTCCCTTGGTGAAATGCACGCTGCTAAAATCTGCAAAGTCATGGACCTTGCCCTCTCCACCGGCTGCCCTGTCATAGGCATCAACGACAGCGGCGGCGCCCGCATCCAGGAGGCCGTCGACTCCCTCAACGGCTACGGTGAAATCTTCTACCGCAACACCGTCTGCAGCGGCGTCATCCCCCAGCTCTCCATCATAGCCGGCCCCACCGCCGGCGGCGCGGTCTACAGCCCCGCCCTAACCGACTTCATCTTCATGGTGGAGGGCACCGGCATCATGCACATCACCGGTCCTGCCGTCATCAAGGCAGTAACAGGTGAAGAAGTCACCAGTGAAGAGCTTGGCGGCTCCATGGCCCACAACGCCAGAAGCGGCAACGCCCACTTCAGTGCAAAAACCGAGGACGAATGCTTTGCCCAGGTAAGAAAACTCATGAGCTACCTCCCCCTCAACAACCTTGAGAACGCCCCTGAAAAGGCAGTCTCCGACGACCCCTACCGCCGGGACCCCAACCTTCGCCAGATAGTCCCCACCAACCCCAACCGCTCCTACGACATGCGGGACGTACTTAAGAGCGTAGTGGACGACGGCGACTTCTTTGAAGTCCAGCCCCTCTGGGCCCGCAACATCCTCACCGGCTACGGCCGCATTGGGGGCAAAGTCCTCGGCATCATCGCCAACCAGGCCAACCATCTGGCTGGCTGCCTTGACATCAACGCCTCCGACAAAGCCAGCCGCTTCATCCGCCACTGCGACGCCTTCAACATCCCCATCGTCACCTTTGTCGACGTCCCCGGCTACCTTCCCGGCCTTGAGCAGGAATACGGCGGCATCATCCGTCACGGCGCCAAAATGCTCTACGCCTACAGCGAGGCCACCGTCCCCCTCATCACCGTAGTAGTCCGCAAAGCCTACGGCGGCGCGTATCTCGGCATGTGCAGCAAGGCCCAGGGAGCGGACGTAGTCCTTGCCTGGCCCCAGGCAGAAATTGCCGTCATGGGCGCCGAGGGTGCGGCCAACATAGTCTTCCGCAGAGAAATTGAGGCAGCCGACGACAGTGCCGCCATGCGCAGCCAGAAAATCGAAGAATACCGCGACGCCTTTGCCAACCCCTACGTAGCCGCTGAGCGGGGCCTTGTGGACCGGGTCATCCTCCCTGAGACCACCCGTGAGGAGATCTGGCTTGCCCTCATCGGCAACGAGACCAAGCGCGACCTTCGCCCCCGCCGCAAACACGGCGTCATCCCCCACTAGGGTAATCTGGAAAGGAGCCTAACAGCCATGG
>JBMNVK010000043.1:0-18217 GCA_050946755.1 Aminivibrio sp.
CAGTTGCATACGCCGGGTAGCTATGTTCGGTTTGGATAACCGCTGAAGGCATCTAAGCGGGAAGCCATCTTCAAGATAAGATACCCCATTTCTTTAAGGAAGTAAGGCGTCCCGGAGATTACGGGATCAATAGGCCGGAGGTGTACGCCCAGTGATGGGTTTAGCTGACCGGTACTACTACGCCGAGGCCTTTTCCTCAGTTATCTTTTGTTCTTGTTTATATTGTTGATGATGTATGGGGATCTTAGATTTGGATTTTCGGTGGTTATGGCGGAGGTGTCACACCCGGTTCCATTCCGAACCCGGCAGTTAAGCCCTCCAGCGCCGATGGTACTGCGGAGGCTATTCGTGGGAGAGCAGGTCGCTGCCGGAAATCCTTAATATTAACGACATATCAGCCCGGGATGGTTAAACACCAGTCCCGGGCTGATGCTGTTGGGGCATATGGATAAGCTGTTGGGAATGTTTGGTGATAAACCGGAAATGAAATGCGGCCAGGAACATGCCGCATAAGCAGACGACCAAACGGACGGTTTTCCCGTTTGTGACGGTCGCTTATACATTTTCTATTCTGAACAAAAGACAAAAACAGATTCCTCGACTGTAATTCACAGTCCCTGCCTCTTTATGGTATAAACTTGATTTAATATAAAAGAAGGAGATTTGCCGTGATCGTTGGCTTAGGGATTGACCTTTGCAGCGTAGCCAGGATGAAAAGAGCCATTCAGTCGGACCATTTCGTCGAGCGGGTCTTTCACCCCTCCGAAATCAAATATGCCTTTTCAAAAGCTGCTCCTGCTGTGCATCTTGCGGGGAGCTTTGCAGCCAGGGAGGCTTTTTGCAAAGCTTCTTCAGTCACCATGTATTCCGCTGCTTTTGGCGGAGTTTGGGTGGAGCGTACTGATTCTGCCCCTCTTCTAAAAATAAACGACAAAGTGTCCTCTATAATTCCTCCCCACAAACAGGGCGTTCCTCACCTCTCCATAACGCACGACGGAGATTATGCAGTTGCCGTAGTTGTCATAGAGGGCAACAAAGCCCATCCGGCCTACCCTGAGATAAAAACCGCCCCTGATGTTTCTCAGATTCCGATTTTCACTGAAACTCAGGCCAAAAAGTTACTTCCTGTCTTTTCACACATAATGCACAAGGGAGACCGGGGCGGCATGATGATCATAGGCGGAAGCCCTGTGTTCAGGGGAGCGCCCCTCCTCTCCATAAGAGGTTTTCTTAAGACAGGAGGAGGCTACGGTGTCCTTTTCTCCGACGAATCTGTCTGCCTGGCCTGTTCTTCCTTTTTGCCTGAAGCTATTACTCTTGGCGGGCTATTTGAGAGTGACGACAGGGCAATCGCTAAGACTTTAACAAAATGGGAGAAAAAAATAGACTGCCTGGTGCTTGGTCCAGGGCTGGGCAGAAGTGAAAGAGCGGGAGAAATCTGTTCTCTCGTGACTGAAGTATGGAGGAAGAAACTTATTATCGATGGGGACGCCCTTTTCTGGCTTGCAAGAGGGAGGGGGAGGGTCGACCGAGAGCGCACTATTTTGACCCCTCACGAAGGTGAGGCAGCCCTGCTTTTAAATGTCGGCGCAGAAGATATAAGAAATGATCCCATCTCCTCTGCCCGGAAAATTGGAGTTCAGTGGGGCCCTGTGCTGCTGAAAGGGGCCAGAAGCGTAATCGATGACGGACAGAGAACCTTAGCTGTTGCATTCCCTAACCGAACCCTTGCTGTAGCAGGCTCAGGAGATGTGCTCTGCGGCATAATTGCTGCTTTTGCAGCCGCTGGTCTTCCTGTGTTTGAAAGCGGTTTGTTGGGAAGCTGGATTCACGGAAAAGCCGGAGCAGTCCTTGGCGGCAGGAGGGGACCTGATGGCCTTCTTGCTCGTGAAATTGCAGATGAGATTCCTAGAGTTATACGGGAGATAATAAATTGACAGGATCAAGAAGAAGACGGGTTGACTGGGAAAAAGAGATTGAAAAGACAGAAAGAATTCGCCGAAGGGGCTTTGGTTATACTGTTGGCGGGTTTATTCTGGCCATGTTCTGGATGTTTGGTGCGAAACATATGGGGGGAGATCTGCCTATAGGACCTATAATCCTCTCCTTTATTTTTATAGCGGCAGGTACTATGCTTTTCTTTACACTGCTTGCCAGACGCAAAAGGAAAAAAAAGCCGGATGAATAAGCCTGTATCTGAGTCTGCCCCGATCTGCGTTATCCACACCAGATCGGAGGAGGAGACCTGGAGGCTGGGTGCTCTTTTGGCAAAAAAGCTTTCAGGCGGGATAACAATCCTTCTTTTAGGAGGACTGGGCGTAGGGAAAACTGCTTTTGTGAGGGGTTTCTGTGAAGCCTTAGGATTTTCAAGAGTTCGGAGCCCGTCCTTTACCTTGGTAAATCGATATAAAGCAGGGGAAAGAGAGATCATTCATTCTGATCTGTACCGACTTGAAGAGGAGGATATAGATGACCTTGATCTGCAGGGAGAGGAGACGGGCAAATCTGTTTTGTTTATAGAGTGGGCTGAGAGGACTCATTTTTTTTCAGACAGAGCTCTTTTGGCCGTCCATATAGCCGCTCCGGATATGTTAAATCATCCGGAACGACGCATGTTTGAGTTTTATGCAAAAAATCCTGAAGGCAGAAAAGTGTTCTGCCCTTTAAAAAAAATCATTGAAGAGGAGTTTGCGCTATGAGTCCCATTGTTTTTTCCCTGGACTGCACAAGTATGGGCTGGACTGCCCTGGGGCTGACACAGGGAGAGGAGAGAAGGGGAGAATTTAACGGAGAGCTGGGAAGGTCCCAGGCGACTCTTCTCCCCTGTCTTGTAAAATCCTTTCTTGAACTCTACGGCCTTACTGTCAAAGAGATAGATTTTTTTGCAGTCACTGTAGGGCCTGGTTCATTTACAGGCATTAAAGTTGGCATGGCCTTTGTGCAATTTCTTGCCTGGAGCCTGGGAAAAAAAGTTATTCCTCTTTCTTCTCTCGAGGCGAGAGCATTTGCCGCAGGCAAAATACCCGGGATGCATGTGTGTCCTGTGCTCAGAGCCGGAGGAGAGAAAATTTATTCCGCCCTGTACAGATGGGAAGGGTCGTCTGTTCCTCCGTCAAAAGTGGTTCCGGAGGGCGTTTATACAGGCACAGAGCTTACCGAGGCCATGCTGCCCCTAGCTGTCAAAGAGCCCTGTTTTATTACAGATTTCCCCAGGAGTCCAAGTGGTTTTTTTCCTCTTGAAGAACACCTTTTAAACAGAACATATACGAGCGGAGCGTCAAACTCAGCGTTGGCCTATCTTTATAGAGAGAAAGCCATAGATCCTGCCGATCTGGAGCCCAGATATTTGAAGGAGCCGGACACAGGAAAATAGCGCATTAAATGATGTCCGCCTTAATTATTATCATATTTATCCAATGCTCTCGTTCAGATAAAAAAGAGAAAAATAGGAGTGGGGTTGAACTATGCCCCACTTAAAGCTATTCTTTTCCCCGGAGCCTTAGCAATGGAAGATAGCCTTGGCGCCGATTGCAAAATCCCGTAGGAGGTGACTTTTTTGCCAAAAAAATACGAAGTTCTCGTGAACAATTCGTGGTGTAAAGGCTGTTCCCTGTGTATTCACATTTGCCCCAAAAAAGTCCTCGAGCTGGACGAAGTAAGAGGAAAAAGCATCCCTGCAAGACAGGATGACTGTATCGGATGCAAACAGTGCGAAAATATCTGTCCTGATCTTGCCATCACCGTGAAAGAAAGGGAGGAAGGTTAGGATGTCTGGAGTAGCCTTCTGGCAAGGAAACGAAGCCATAGCTTACGGTTCTATCGCTGCCGGGTGCCGGTTTTTTGGAGGGTATCCCATAACCCCCTCCTCGGAAATCGCAGAGATCATGGCAGAAGAGCTTCCTAAGCTTAATGGCAGATTTATTCAGATGGAGGACGAAATCGGCGGCATAGCGGCCACCATAGGCGGATCAATTGCAGGCATGAAGTCTCTGACCGCCACATCGGGCCCTGGCTTTTCCCTGAAGCAGGAAAATCTTGGCCTGGCCTACATGGCTGAAATACCCATCGTAGTGGTGGATGTGATGAGGGGAGGCCCTTCCACTGGTCTGCCCACTAAGACATCCCAGCAGGACGTTATGCAGGCCCGGTGGGGCACTCACGGAGACCACGGCACTATCTGCTATGCTCCTGCATCAGTGCAGGAGTGCTACGATATTGCCATCAAAGCCTTCAACTCGGCGGAGAGGTATCGTCAGCCCGTCCTCATAATGAGCGATGAGATAATCGGTCACATGCGGGAAAAAGTGGTCACTAAAAAGCTCGGCCCCTCAGATCTGATAAACCGCAAACGGCCTACGGAAGTACCTGATAAATTTGTGCCCTACCGTCCTGACCCGAAGGACGACCTGCCCTGTATGGCATCCTTCGGCGACGGCTACCGGTGGAATATTACCGGTCTTACCCATAACGACTGGGGTTTCCCCACGAATAACAACGATGAAATTGAAAGAAAGATGAAGCGTCTGATGAGCAAAATCGATCGCTTCAGAGACGATATTGTGGAGTACGAGACGGTGCATGAAGATGATGCCGATGTCCTAGTTCTGGCCTATGGAAGCGTAGCCCGCTCAAGCCTCAGGGCCGTACACGATGCCAGAGTACGGGGATTCAAGGCAGGTTTCTTCAGACCTATTACCCTCTGGCCTTTCCCCGACAAGGAACTAGAAAAGCTCGCCAGGAAGGTGAAGACGATAATTGTTCCCGAGCTCAACTGCGGGCAGATGGTGCTTGAAGTGGAAAGAGCCGTTCGCGGAAGGGCCAAGGTTGTTCCTCTCAACCTGGTAAACGGTGAACTTTTCATGCCTGAAGAAATTCTCACAGTTATTGAGGAGGTGGCCTGAGTATGCCCAGTCAGGAAGTCTTTAACTGGCTTAGAACCAGGTTTTTCCCCCACATCTGGTGTCCCGGATGTGGACACGGGATAATCATGCACTCCATGCTCAGGGCCCTGGTAGCCCTCAAGCTGGACAAGAGCCAGACGGTCATTGCATCAGGCATAGGATGCTCCAGCAGGATGGCAGGATACATTGACGCCTGCACCATGCACACTACCCACGGCAGATCACTGGCCTTTGCTACAGGAATTAAGCTGGCCAAGCCTGAGCTTACTGTTATTGACGTAATGGGTGACGGCGACTGCACCGCCATCGGAGGCAACCATTTTATCCACGCATGCAGAAGGAATATCGACATCACGGCCATAGTGATGAATAACAATATCTACGGCATGACAGGAGGACAGGCCTCACCAACTACTCCTGCGGGCAGCATGGCAACCACTACGCCTTTTGGGGCTATTGACCCGTCCTTTGACATATGCAAGCTGGCTGAGGGAGCCGGCGCCTCATACGTTGCCCGCTCCACAGTGGCAAACCCCATCCAGGCGGAAAAATTCATCATTAACGGCATTAAGAACAAGGGATTTTCGGTAGTGGAAATCCTCACGCACTGCCACACGACTTTCGGCAGAAAAAACAACAGGAGAACTCCAATAGACAATATCAACTTCTTCAGAAAGAACTCCGTCCCCCTGGCCAGGGCAAAGGATATGTCCGAAGAGGAGCTTGCCGGCAAGATAGTCACCGGCGAGTTCGTCAGCAGGAGCATTCCCGAGTACACGGAGCAGTATCTCGCCTTGATCGAGAACGTAAGGGGGAAGTGACATGGCAGGCAGATATGAAATCCGGTTCGCCGGTTCTGGAGGTCAGGGCATCATCCTTGCTGCAGTAATTGCAGGCGAGGCAGCTTCTCTCCACGAAGACGGCCTTCACGTTGTGCAGTCTCAGTCCTACGGTCCGGAGGCAAGGGGAGGCAAGTCGAAATCAGAAGTGGTCATATCCACTGAACCCATCGACTACCCCAGGGCAATCAAGCCCAATCTGCAGGTAATCCTCACCCAGCAGGCTGCAGAGGAATATGCTCCCGAGACCATTCCCGGAGGCCGGATAATTTATGACGACTTTTTCGTCACCAGCCTTCCTGAGGTAGACGCCAATGTATACCACCTGCCCATCGTCCGCACCGCAAGGGAAAAAATCGGCAGGGATCTCGTCACTAACATGGTGGCTCTGGGCGCTGTTGCAAGGGTGTTGGAGCTTGAGAAGATTGCCCGCCCCGAATCAATAAAAACCGCCATTCTGAACAAGGTGCCTGAAAACACCAAGGAGATGAATGCAAAAGCCTTCGACGAAGGTTACGAGCTTTTCAAAAACAGCGTTCACCTGTAAAATCAGTATGAGCCTGTGAGTTTATAAGCCAAATGCAGAGGCCGGCCGGGCCTCTGCATTTTTTTATTCCTGGGAGGCCTCTATATGAAGCAGGGAGAGGTTATTGAATTAAAAACTGAAAAAATCAGCAGTGACGGAAGCTGCATTGCCCGGGCGCCGGACGGTCTGGTGATCTTTATTCCCGGAACGCTTCCCGGTGAAGTTGTTCGGGGGCGGATTTCAGTAAGAAAAAAAGAGTACGCTGTTGCAGCCCTTGAAGAAATAGTCGAAGAGGCTCCGGGAAGACGTACTCCAGCTTGCCCCCTGTTCGGGCATTGCGGCGGATGCCAGCTTCAGCACTCCGACTATGAAACGCAGCTTAATCTAAAAAGATCCATTGTGCAGGATGCCTTTGAAAGGATCTACCGAAATCCCTTCCCTGTTATTAAGCCCTGCATACCCTCTCCTGGGGAGTGGAATTACAGAAACAAGACCTCCCTTCCTGTGAGGAAAAAAAAGGGCGTTCTTTCGATGGGTTATTATGCCAGGAGAAGCCATGAGGTTGTTCCGGTACACTCCTGCCCCGTACTCCTCAAGGAGATGGAGCCTCTTCCCGGAGTTCTGCACCGGGAACTATCCCATATGGGTATGTCTCCCTACGACGAGAGAACAGGGAGAGGACTTCTTCGGCATGTTATTATGCGCTGCTCTGCCCGGTCAGGGGAGACTCTGGTGTCTTTAGTGGCAGCTAGGAAACTGACCGGAGATGAGCGGAAACAGCTGGAGACCGACCTGCTCCCCCGGCTGATCCATGTTATGCCGGGACTTAAAACTGTAACGGTCAATTACAATTTATCAAAAGGGAACGTTATCCTTGGAGGAAACACGGAGGTCCTGCTGGCAGATGGGCTTATATCGGAGCCTATTCCGCCGCTGCGATTCCTGTATGACACTACCGCTTTTTTCCAGATAAACACGGATGTGGCCGGCATTCTATACAAAGAGGCCGCAAGGATGGCCCTTTCAGAAGGAGCGGAGCGGGTGCTTGAGCTGTACAGCGGAGTGGGTACCCTGTCATGTTTTCTGGCAAAAGACGGCGCTTCTGTCAGTGCAGTGGAGGAATGGGATGCAGCAGCATCTCTTATGAAAGAAAATGCCCGTCTTAACGGCCTCTCCTGCAGGCTTGAAATTTTTGCCGGCCCGGCTGAAGATGGCACCCCTTGGGAGAACCGAAGATATGACTGCATTGTAGTGGATCCTCCCCGGTCCGGATGCAGCAGGGAAGTTTTAAACCGAATCGGAGCTCTTTCAGCTCCCAGGATCGTCTATGTATCCTGCAATCCGGCAACGCTGGCAAGGGACAGCGGAATTCTTCTTGAGAGGGGCTATAGTCCGGTGGAAATAAAATGTTTTGATATGTTTCCCCAGACTGTCCATGTGGAGACGGCGGTTCTATTTGAAAGGCAGCGTCATTAAGTATTGCCAAAAGAGAAGGGCACGGCTATAATACCTTTCGTCAGGCATGAGGGCGGACATAGCTCAGCTGGTAGAGCATTAGCTTCCCAAGCTAAGGGTCGCGGGTTCGAATCCCGTTGTCCGCTCCATTTTCGCCAAACACTCCCCTCCTGAAACCATCCATTTATATCATATCCGGCAATTTAGCGCTTGTATGAAGGAATTGTTAAGTTTGACACAAATTTTATGTAGTAATAAAATACTCTATGCTTTTATGCATAGGCTTGCGCCGCAGCACACTCTTTTCTGAAAGGAGGTGGAGCGCATGACAGTGAACCTGGCTGAGGAGATTAAAATTGTGGAGGCCCGTTCCAAGGAGACGATCAAGGAAGCTAAAAACGAGGCCGCCCGACTTGTAAACGATGCAAGAAGCGACGCTGAAAGGCGGATTAAGGAGGCCAGACAGAAAGACTTTCGCAATTTCAGGGAAATGGTGGCTTCCGTTGAAAAAGAAGCCGAAGGCATAGCACAAAAAAACGTTGATGCCGGGATAAAAAAAGGAAATACTCTTGCTCAAAAATTTGCCAAAAAAGTCCCGGACACTGCAAAATGGATTGCGGAAGAGGTGATTTCTCGATATGGCCGTGGCTAAAATTTCAAAAGCCGAATTTTACATTCACAAATCAGATGTGGACGATGTCCTATCCATTCTCCAAAACACCGGATCGTACGAGATAATTCCCTTCAATTCGGATGAAGAGACAGATGGACCGACTTTAACTCATCCTGACCTTCCGAGGGTGGACTTCCTTCTTGGTGAGACAAGATTCCTTCTGCGTTTTCTTGAGCCTCATTTCAAAGATCCCGTGTCCGGCCTCGCCCGGGCAATGGGCGAGAAGGACGAGATTTCCCTCTCAAAAGCTTCTGAGCTTGACAGCAGTACGGATATCGCTGCAAGTGCTGAAGAAGTGAGAACCCTGGAGCGAAGGACAATGGAGATCCGGTCTGAGATTTCACATATTGACTCCACCCTTTCACTTCTCGAATCCCTGGAGGGTTTCCCCTACCCCTTGGAACTTCTGTCTGTGGGTACGGAGAGGGTAAAAGGAGTTCTTGGCTCCCTGCCCATCTCTCAGATTGACGAATGGAGCCAGGAAGCAGAGGCTCTGCTCGGCGATATGGGAGAGATGTACATTGTTCCCGGGGGAGAAAGAGACAAGTTCAGAATCGCAGCTCTTTTTTTCGATGTTTCGCTGCTGCAGAAAGTCGGAGAACTGAACGGGGCCTATCTTTTTAACAAGATTGATATTCCCTCCACGCTTTTGAAGGGCATACAGGAGGAGTTATCCAGGCTTGAAAAAAGAAAAGCCCTGCTTCTGGGCGAAGAAGAGCAGATTCTCATAAAGATAGGAGAAGCAGCAGAGAAGACGGTTCCTGTCGCCAGGGCACTGAACGACTATTATGCAGTTCTGAGGGACCGGTATGAAGCTCTTTCCCGGGGAGGGGCCACTGAACAGGTAGTTATGCTCCGGGGGTGGATTCCCGATGCTGACCTGAATTCAGTAAGAAAGAGCCTTGCGGATTTTGATTCTTCCATCGAGCTCATCCTGTCTGACCCCGAACCTGGAGACGATGTACCCACCCTTATGAATAATCCGGTCTGGTGTCTTCCCTTTGAAAACCTGACCAGACTTTACGGAGTCCCCGGTTATCATGAGATGGACCCTACCCCGCTGATGGCGCCCTTCTTTTTCGTGTTCTTCGGTATGTGCCTTGGGGATGCAGGGTACGGGCTTATTATGATTGGCCTTTTTACCTGGTTCCTAAAGAAATACAAAAAAATGCCCAGGGGCTTTAGCGAGTTTTTCAAACTATTCGTCCTTTCAGGTGTTGCCACCATGATAGTGGGAACTTTAACGGGAAGCTGGTTCGGCGACATGGTGGACGCCTTCGCCATCTTCTCTTTTCTTCGTCCCCTGAAAAATCTTCCCGTGATACTCAATCCCATGGATGACCCCATGGTATTCCTGGCTCTTTCCCTTGCCCTTGGCGTCTTTCAGCTTCTTTTCGGCCTGGGAGTGGCCTTCTACGATGCCCTGCGCAGGAAGGATTATATGGGCGCCTATGCGGATGTTGGGGGATGGCTGGTCTTCCTCATCGGACTGCTCGTGTGGGGCATGGGACTTGCAGGCTACATGTCCGTTGCCTGGGAGGCTTTCGGGAAGACTGTGGCCATATTTGGAGCTATAGTGCTTCTTGCAACCCAGGGGCGGGAGAAGACCGGCTTTATCTCTAAAGCCATTTCCGGAGTGCTGAGTCTGTACGATGCCACTTCCTACCTTGGAGATGTCCTCAGCTACAGCAGACTTCTGGCGCTGGGACTGGCTACTTCAGCCGTGGGAGTAATCATAAACATGCTGGCCGGACTGGCCGGGGATATTCCCTTTGTGGGCTGGATACTTGCTCTTTTGCTCATTATAGGAGGACATGTCTTCAGCGTGGCAGTAAATGTCCTTGGGGCTTTTGTCCACTCTCTCCGGCTTCAGTACGTGGAGTTTTTCAGCAAGTTTTATTCAGGGGGAGGCCGGGTGTTCTCTCCTCTTTCTTACAACACGAGCTACGTCTCAATCAAAAGAGAGCCCGTGGAATAGTCTTTTCAATTTGAAAGGAGCGAGTCTATATTATGGATCTTCTTGGAATAGCATTGGCAATTTTTGGGGCGGCAATGGCCGCAGGATGGGCAGGAGCGGGTTCTGCAATCGGAGTAGGCATTGCAGGCGAATCCGGCGCCGGAGTAATGACCGAGGACCCGGGCAAATTTGGCCTTGTCCTTCTTCTGCAGGCCCTTCCTGGTACTCAGGGAATCTACGGGCTTCTGATCGCTTTTTTTGCGATTCTTAAAGTAGGGCTTCTCGGAGGCGGAGAAGAAATCACTGTTAATGTCTGGCAGGGGCTTGCCATCTTCTTTGCATGTCTGCCCATAGCTGTAGGAGGCTACTACTCGGCAATTGCCCAGGGCAAAACCTCAGCAGCCAGCATTCAGATGATTGCAAAGCGTCCCGAGGAAACAGGTAAAGCTGTTATTCTCCCTGCGATGGTTGAAACTTATGCCGTTCTTTCTCTTCTGATGAGCATCATTCTTCTGAACGGAATCAAGCTTTAAGCCTGTCAGGGGTGATTATAAATGTCCTTGGCGGAAATAAAGAAAAAAATAGAAAACGAAGCGCAGGCAGAAGCGGATGCCATCATGGCAAAAGCTCGCGCTGAGGCTGATAAGATCAAAAAAGAAGCCGACGGCGAGATAAAAGCCACTGAGACTGTCTACAAGAAAAGATTTAACGATGAAAAGCCGGAAATCTTCAGAAGACGGGAGATAGTGGCGGACCTGGACGTCAACAAGATCGAACTTGGGGTCAAGCAGCAGGCTATATCTGACTCCTTTGCAGAGGCGATCAGACACCTGGCGTCCCTTTCAAAGGATAAGTATCTCTCTCTGACGGAGAACCTACTGCTGAAAGCCGCTGAAACCGGGGAGGAAACGATCCTGACAGTAGCCGGCGAAAAACATATTAATGGCGAATGGCTTGCCAAATTCAATGAAAAACACGGGAAAAAACTGGTCCTTGGCAAAAATGAGGCGTCTGGATCAGGAGGCTTTGTGCTGAAAAGCGGCGATATTTATACCAACTGCACTTGGGAGATGCTTGTCCGCTGGCTTAGGGACGACCTTGAGGCAGAAGTTGCCAAGCGGCTGTTTTCAGCCTAGCCGGAGGTGAGCTCATTGGCTTCGGCAGGGCAGTATGGATATGCGGTCGCGCGGCTCCGGGCTATGTCCGGACGCCTTCTTGAAGAGGCTCTTCTCCAGCGGATACTGGAGTGTGAGGATCTTGACTCTGCTGTCAAGATCCTGGGTGAGACGGTATACTCCGGATGGCTGATGGAGCTGAAGAGCATTGATGAATTCGATAAGGCCATAGAAGCGGAACTTCTCCATGTCTTTGAAGAGGTCAGCAAGTTTGTCCCTGATCCGGCCCTTGTTGAGATATGCCGCCTTCCCTACGATTTTCACAACGCAAAGGTACTGATTAAAGGCACACTGCTCGTCAGGGAGGGAGGAGAGAGGCGGTTCGACCTTCTCACTAAACTGGGGAACCTGTCCAATGACGACCTCATAACTGCTATGGAGACCGAGGACTATCGCCTTCTTCCCTACGATCTTCACAGGCTGATCCCGAGATGCTTCTCTGTATGGGAACAGTCAAAGGACGTCCTTGAGATTGAGAAACTTATGGACGAGGGACTATTTGCGGCCATGAGGGAGAGAGCTGAGGCCTCAGAGGTAGAGTCGCCAATTCTTTGGGTTAGGGCCAGAATCGATGCGGAAAATCTTCGAAGCCTGCTGAGGCTCAAAAGACTGAATGCCGAAACGGCGTCAGTGCCCTCCTATCTTCACGGGGGAGGGCTTATCTCCATAGAAAAACTTACCTCCCTGTACGGGGAACCGGCAGAAAGCTGGAGCAAGATTATTGCCTTTTCTGATGTCTCTTCAATTCTTGCAGGCGTACAGGACGGAGGAGATCTGGGTTCCTCAGTAGTAGGGCTGGAGAAGATCCTGGATGAATATGTGGCGAAGGTACTTGAAAGCTCCAAGTATGACGCTTTCAGTCCGGGAAATATTATGTCCTTCCTTTGGAAGAAGGAGCTGGAAACTAAAAATATAAGAATAGCGTTAGTTTCCGTTTCCAATGATACGGATAGGGCGCTTGCAAAGGAGCTGTTCCGGAATGTCGGTTAAAAGCGCAGGCAAACCAATGGCCGCTGTAGGCGAGTACGAGACAGTTCTTCCTTTTCAGGCGGTAGGAATCCGTCCTCTGGTAATAAAAAATGATGATTCAGCGGCTGTAGAAAGCGCACTCCTGGAACTGGCCCGCGGAAAATACGCCGTCGTTTTTGTTCAGGAGAGCTGTTATGCAGCTTCTTCAGAGTTTATAGCCGGCCTGAACAGGGAGTACAACACCAGCTTTATTCCGATACCCGGCCTCAGAGGCAGCATGGGTATCGGTATCGAGTCCATACGCAGCAGCGTAGAGCGGGCGGTGGGAATGGACATCTTTTCAGTTAAATGACGCAGAATAAGGTTCGTCTGGAGGGGATAGACTGTGGCCACTGAAAAAACTTTACGGGGGACCATAGAAAAAATATCCGGACCGCTGGTAGTAGCCAAGGGATTATACGGCGCCAGCATGTTTGACGTGGTTCGGATCGGTGAAATAGGTCTCGTTGGTGAAATTATAGAACTTAAGGGAGAGATGGCTTCCATTCAGGCCTACGAGGAAACTTCCGGGCTCATGCCCGGAGAGCCTGTGGTGGATACGGGAGAGGCCCTCAGCGTAGAATTGGGCCCCGGGCTTATGGAGCAGTTTTACGACGGGGTTCAGAGGCCCCTCAACCTGATTGAAGAGGTGGCAAAAAGCCACTATATTTCAAGAGGGATTGACGTTCCGGCTATAGACAGAAAGAAAAAATGGAAGTTCGAGCCCAGAGCAAAAAAGGGTGATACCGTTTCGGCAGGAGACGTCCTGGGGGTAGTTCAGGAGACGGTGCTTGTTGAGCACAAAATCATGGTTCCTCCTGGGATGAGCGGAAAGGTATCCGACATAAAAAAGGGCGAATTTACAGTAGAGCAGACCGTAGCCGTTCTTGAGCAGGACGGGGAGAAAAAAGAAATTACCATGCTTCAGCGGTGGCCTGTAAGAAAGCCCCGGCCAGTAGCCAGGAGACTGCCTCCCGTAACTCCTATGACGACCGGCCAGAGGGTAGTGGATGCCTTCTTCCCCATAGCTATGGGAGGGGCAGCCTGTGTTCCCGGTCCTTTCGGCTCGGGCAAAACAGTGATCCAGCACCAGCTGGCAAAGTGGGCAGAGGCGGAGATAGTAGTCTATGTGGGCTGCGGCGAACGGGGAAATGAGATGACTGACGTGCTTCTTGAATTCCCTGAGCTTGAGGACCCCCGGTCCGGACAGCCTCTGATGAAGAGGACGGTGCTAATAGCCAACACCTCCAATATGCCTGTTGCAGCAAGAGAGGCCAGCATCTATACGGCCATTACCATGGCAGAATACTACAGAGATATGGGCTACTCGGTAGCTCTTATGGCTGACTCCACCAGCCGTTGGGCAGAGGCTCTGAGAGAGATCTCCGGCCGGTTGGAGGAGATGCCCGGTGAGGAAGGGTATCCAGCCTATCTCGGGACAAGGCTCGCATCTTTCTACGAGCGGGCAGGAAGAGCTATCGTCCTTGGCGAGGAAGGCAGAGAGGGATCAGTTACGGCCATAGGCGCCGTCTCACCTCCTGGCGGAGACCTTTCCGAGCCTGTCAGCCAGAATACGCTCAGAGTAACAAAGGTCTTCTGGGGACTGGATGCCAATCTGGCCTATCAGAGACACTTCCCGGCTATCAACTGGCTGCTGAGCTACTCTCTTTACACTGAAAAGCTCGACGAATTCTGGGATGACAAGTTTGACGACGAGTGGAGCGATCTTCGAATTGAGGCAATGACTCTCCTTGAGGATGAAGACAAGCTGAGGGAGATTGTGCGGCTTGTGGGCATTGATGCCCTCTCCAAGGATGAAAGAATGATCCTTGAGACTGCAAAATCCCTTAGAGAGGACTTCCTCCACCAGAACGCCTTCCATGAAGTTGATACCTATGCTTCTATGGAAAAACAGTTCAAGATGCTGAAGACGATCATTCAGTTCCACCGGGCAGGCATGGAGGCCCTGACAAAAGGCGCCTCTATGAATGACGTGTTCAATCTTCCGGTACGGGAGTCCATCGCCAGAATGAGATACCTCGAGGAGAAAGAAATTTCAAAAATCGATGAACTGGACGATACTCTGAGGGCGGAGATAAACGGCGTCATCCCTGTGGGAGGTGAAAGCGATGCTGCCTAAGCAGTACGGAACAATTACCGAACTCTCCGGACCTCTTTTAATGGTTGAAAAGACCCGGGACGTACGATTTGATGAGCTTGTGGAAATTGAGCTGTCTTCAGGGGAGACAAGGCGGGGGAGAGTTCTTGAAATAACTTCCGATCAGGCCCTTGTGCAGGTCTTTGAGGGGACCGACGGCATAGACATCAAAGACACTAAGATGACCTTTCTTGGGAAGGTGCTTACGCTTCCCGTAGCAAGGGATATGCTGGGCCGTATCTTCAACGGAAGAGGGGAGCCCATTGACGATGGAGCCCCCATCCTTCCCGAAAAGAGACTTGATATAAATGGAATGCCCATGAATCCCTACTCAAGGGACTTCCCTTCTGAATTTATCCAGACGGGCATCTCCACCATTGACGGAATGAACCCCATGGTCCGGGGACAGAAACTCCCCATCTTCTCCGGGAGCGGCCTGCCCCATAACAGAATGGCGGCCCAAATTGCAAGACAGGCTGCTGTCCTTACGGGACATGAGGACTTTGCCGTCGTATTCGCCGCCATGGGAATCACCTTCGAAGAAGCGTCTTTCTTTATGGAAGACTTCAGAAAGACAGGCGCCATTCAGAGAACGGTGATGTTCGTCAACCTTGCCGACGACCCGGCCATAGAACGCATCACAACTCCCAGGATCGCCCTCACTGCTGCTGAATACCTTGCCTTTGAGCAGGATATGCACGTGGTGGTAATACTTACGGACCTCACCAACTACTGCGAAGCCCTGAGGGAGATCTCTGCGGCCAGGAAAGAGGTGCCCGGCAGAAGGGGTTACCCGGGATATCTGTATACAGACCTGGCTACCATGTATGAAAGAGCGGGCAGGCTGAAGGGAAAGAAGGGCTCCATAACCCAGATACCCATTCTGACCATGCCTGAAGATGATAAAACTCACCCCATACCGGACCTAACGGGCTATATAACTGAGGGGCAGATAATTCTCTGCAGGGCCCTTCACAGAAAGGGAATCTACCCTCCTGTAGACGTTATGCCCTCCCTCTCCCGGCTTAAGGACAAGGGAATCGGAGAGGGCAAGACGAGGGAGGACCATGCGGACCTTATGAACCAGCTTTTTGCGGCTTATGCCAGAGGCAAGGACGCAAAAGAGCTTGCCCTTATCCTGGGTGAAGGCGCCCTCACAGAGGAGGACAAGGCCTTTGCTTCCTTTGCAGATATGTTTGAGGACCGGTACGTACGGCAGGGAGAGTATCAGAACAGGACCTTTGAGGAGACCCTGGAGCTGGGCTGGGACCTGCTGACTCTCATTCCCGTCAGGGAACTTAAGAGAATCCGGGATGCCTACATTGAAAAATATCTCTCTCCAAGGCTGAAGGACGGGGAAAGATCAGAAGCAGTCCCCGGGAAAGTATAAAGGTGGCCTGATATGGCCATTTTAAATGTCAACCCCAACCGCATGGAGCTGTCGAAGCTCAAAAGGAGCCTCGTGGTGGCCAAAAGAGGGCACAAGCTCCTTAAGGACAAGCAGGATGCCTTGATCAAGGCCTTTCTGGAGCGGGCAAGAGAAGGGAAGGAGCTCAGAGAGGAGCTTGAAGCTGAGCTGGGCAAGTGCTACAAAAGCTTCCTCCTGGCAAGAGCTCAGACTTTGCCGGCGATGCTTGAGCAGGCTTTGATGATATCAGGCGCCAGGTGCGACCTTCTTGTGACCACGGAAAACGTCATGAGCGTCATGGTGCCCTCCTATACGGTAGATCAGTGCGGTTCGGCCATAAACTACGGCTTCGCTACCTCTACGGGAAGCCTTGACGTTGCCCTTGAGCGGTTTGCCGAACTGATACCGAGGCTTATTGCCCTGGCCGAAAAGGAAAAGGCTATCGGCCTGATGGCGGAGGAGATAGAGAAAACCCGCCGAAGGGTAAATGCCCTCGAGCATGTGCTGATCCCAAGTTTTGAAGAGACCATCCGGTACATCACCATGAAGCTCGACGAACAGGAAAGGTCTACCCTCAGCAGGCTGATGAAGATCAAGGACATAGTACGATCCCATTAAAAAGAGGACCCTCCGGGGTCCTCTTTTTTTGCATGAATGATCGGGGCGGCTATGGGTTAAGGGGCCTCCGGTACAGGAAAGCGCCGGCAGATTCAAAGCCGATCTTTCTGTACTCGAAGATCTGTTCTGTGGAGCCCACAAGCAGATATCCTCCGGGCCTCAGAGCCTTGAGAAACTTGTGATAAAGGGCGGTTTTTGTCTCGGCTGAGAAATAGATAACGACATTTCTGCACAGGATCAGGTCGAAATCCTCAGCAAATCTGTCCTCTATGAGATTCATGCGCTGAAATTTTACCCTTTTTTTTACTTCTTCATTTACCCTGTAAGTCTCTCCGCCGTCGGGAGTGGAAAAGTATTTGGGAATAAGATTGCCCGGAATGTTCATAAGTTGTCTTTTGAGATAGGATCCTTTTTTTGCAATGGCAATGGCTCCCTGGTCGATATCGCTCGCCAGCACCGGCGAGTGGGGAGACAATCCCGTCTCCATAGATAGGATGGCCAGAGAGTAGGGCTCCTCTCCGGTAGCGCTTCCGGCGCTCCATATTTTAAGCTGTTTGCGGCCCCTGTCCTTTATCAGGTCGGGGATGATCTTCTGCTGAAGCTCCGTCCACTTCGTAGGGTTGCGAAAGAACTCTGAGACGTTAATAGTCAGATAGTCCAGAAATTCCCTTAGCTTCCCGTCGTCATCCTTTATTGTTTTAAAATATTCATCATACTCTTTAATGCCCCATCTCTGCATGAGCATGTGAACCCTTCTGTGGATCTGGTTTTTATAGGAATTAAGATCCAGGCCTGTAAGTTTTTTTACATTTGTCTTGAAAACGTCGTACTGGGGTGAATCGTAGCTGCTTCTCTCATTCATGGGCGAACTCTCTCCTGCAATTTAATAGGTATTACAGTGTATTGTATCCTAAACGGCGGAGGATATACAGTCTGAAGGGTTCAAGATGGTATAATGCAGCCGGAGTATTTCAGATGACCGCTCTTTATTTAAGGGAGGAAAGTCCGGGCTCCCCAGGGCAGGACGCTGGGCAATACCCAGTTGGTGTGAACCAAAGGAAAGTGCCACAGAAACAGACCGCCCGCAAGGGCAAGGGTGAAAAGGTGGGGTAAGAGCCCACCGGGTGGAAAGTGATTTCCATGCTAGGCAAACCCCGTCCGGAGCAAGACCGAATAGAGGGGGATGACGCTGCCCGCCGACCCCCGGGTACGGTCGCGAAAAGGTCGCCGCGAGGCGGCTTTCAGATAAATGGTCATCCCAGACAGAACCCGGCTTATGAAATGCTCCTTTAAAAGATTTTTCAAACAGGTCTTTAGGCCCATCTTTATCTCATTCACAAGGGCCTAGAGACCTGTTTGTTTTTTGAATTTGATGGTAGGGTGGGATTAAGTGGGAGAAAATGTCGCAAAGTGGGAGAAAGTGCTATGCTGGTGGGAACATACGAACATAAAATCGACTCCAAATCCAGAATAGTTCTTACGTCCAAGTTCAGGGAAGA
>JBMNVK010000044.1:0-17970 GCA_050946755.1 Aminivibrio sp.
GACAGATGCAACGTACTCTAAAAGTGATAAAAACTCCTACAAGATAGAGGATCCTTCCAAACCGCGGGGCCGACGGCCCGAGTTTTGGAAAACCGCCTTAAACTACCGGACCGGGGATGTTTGATCTCATTTGTGAGGATGAACCTGCGGATTTAGGGTTTAGCTCCTGCCGCCCAGCCCTATTATTAGAAAATCACTGCCTTTGCAGATATCCGTCCGCTGCAAACAAAAAAGGAGCCCTCCCGGGCTCCTTTGATTTTGAGCTTAAGGCTATGCCTTTTGCGGCGATCTTGCCCACCACTCGGCCAGAAGGCCGGAGGAGATGAAGATCGAGCTGAAGGTACCTACGGTAATGCCGGCGAGAAGGGCGAAGGAAAAGCCCTTCAGCACCTCTCCTCCCCAAAGATACAGGGCCACCATGGGAAGGAGCGTGGTCAGGGCGGTATTTATAGTCCTGGAAAGAGTCTGATTGATGGAGGCATTGAGGAGCTCCACTATCCCCATCCTTCTCAAATCCTTCCAGTTCTCCCTAACCCTGTCCAGAATAACTATGGTGTTGTTCAGGGAGTATCCCACAATAGTAAGTATGGCCGCAATGAAGGAGGAGGATATCTCCAGATCAAACAGGCTGAAAAGCCCCAGGGTTATGGTTGCGTCGTGCATCAGGGCCAGCACGCTTACCACCGCAAAGCGAAACTGGAACCGTACGGTGATGTAGATCAGTATCCCTCCCAGAGCCAGTACGAGGGCTATCATGGCCTCTTTTCTGAGCTCTGCCCCCACTACGGGGCCCACCTTCTCTAGGCGTATGACCTGCATGTCGGAGTATTTGCCCTTAAGGGCCTCCACCGTCTCTCTTCTTGCCTGCTCGTCGTTGGCGCTGATTCTTATTATGACGCCCCGGTCGCTGTAGGACTGGATGACAGAGCTGCCGTGGCCTATATCTGCCAGAATGGGCCGTATTTCATCAATGGGCACTTCCCGGGCAAATTCAACCTGAACCACGTTTCCTCCGGTAAAGTCGATGCCCAGGTTCAACCCTCTGAACCAGACCAGCCCAATGCTGATTACCACGCACACGAGGCTTAACAGGAGGGCTTTTTTGCTGTGCTTCATAAAGTTAAAAGATATTTCGCGCATTTTTTCTCCCTCCCAGCTCAGGATCTAGGGGCCAGGAAGCCCGATCCTCTCCCGCCCCTTACAAAGAGGTGGAGAATAGTCCTTGTCACGATTATATTGCAGAAGACGCTTGCCACTATTCCGATGCTGAGGGTAACGGCGAAGCCCCTTACAGGGCCGCTTCCAAAGTAGAAGAGGACGGCCGCGGCAATAAGAGTGGTGATGTTGGCGTCCAGAATGGTGGCCAGGGCTTTTTTGAACCCTGCGTCCACGGAGGCCATGGGCGTCTTGCCCGCCTTTGCCTCTTCCCTCATCCGCTCGTAGATAAGCACGTTGCCGTCAACTGCCATGCCTATGGTCAGCACGATTCCTGCGATCCCGGGCAGAGTAAGGGTTGCCTTCAGGGATATGAGGCCCGCCAGGACGAGAAGAAGGGTAACGGCAAGGGCAACGTCCGCGGCAATGCCAAGGACGCGATAGTATATCAGCATAAATAGAAACACCAGGGACGCTCCGATCAGGCCTGCCCTGATGCCGGAGTTTATGGAGTCCTCGCCGAGGCTCGGGCCTACCGACCTGTTCTCTATGACCTCCACCGCCACGGGCAGCGCTCCTGCCCTCAGCATGATGGACAGACGGCTTGCCTCATCGGGGCTGAACCGGCCTGATATCTGGGCATTGCCCCCCGTTATCCTCTCCTGCACCACAGGGGCGGAGATTACGACTCCGTCAAGCACTATGGCTATCTGCCGGCCCACATTTTCGGCCGTGGCCCTGTCGAAAAGCTTTCCTCCCTCGCTGCTGAAGGTAAGGGCCACTACGGCGCGGCCAAGATTGTCGTACTGGGGCTTAGCATCCACCAGTTCCTTCCCTCCGACGAGCAGCGGCCCAAGAAGATAGTACCGCCCCTCGTCGTCCCTGGATACAAGGGAGCCTTCCGTGGCGCTTCCCCTTTTTTCCAGGGCGGCTCTGGCTGCTTCGATCTGGTCTCCCGCCTCTTTCCAGCGCACCTGGGCCCGCTGGAACTCCTCATCGCTGTCGTAGTTTGGCCTCTCCGGGCCGGGAGGCATGGCGGACGTGGCTTCCATTACCGACCGGAACTCCAGCTCGGCGGTCTTTCCTATGAGCTCCAGGGCCGCATCGGGATCCTGGATTCCGGGCAGATCGACTATGACTCTGTCCCGGCCTTCTTTCTGGATAACGGGCTCCGCAACTCCATACTGGTCAACCCTGTTTCTCAGCACAGCCAGAAGCCTGTCTATGCTGTCCTCGGTAACTGCGTTTTCAGCAGTACCCCTGGCCTGAAGAACGATATGGGCGCCCCCTTTCAGGTCAAGACCCAGATTGATCTTTCCTGAAAGCGGAAATACAGTAGCGAGAGCCGCCAATACCACGATGACGACTAGTGCCAGTCGCCAGCGGTCTCTTTTGAGCATGATTTTTCCCTCCTGCGATAATCTGTCTCTGATATTGGCGCCCCTGCCTTATTCCATAAAAAGCGGAGCGACCGCCTCATGGGCGGCCTTCTCCGCAAGGGCGTCATCGCCGGTGAAAAAGAGTATTGCTCTACTCTTCTCCCTTATTGTCGCCGTCGTCGGAAGCAACGGCTTCTTTCTGCTGGGCGCCATGGCTGCGTTTTGTGGCCACCGCCGTCTTGAGAATCCTTACTCTGACTCCCTCGGCAACCTCAACTACAACGCTGTCGTCCTTTACTTCCCTGATTGTTGCAAAGAAGCCGCCGATGGTTACTACCTGGTCACCTCTGCTCAGAGATGCGAGAAGCTCATCCTGGGATCTCTGACGCTTTTTCTGGGGCCTGATGATGAAGAAATAAAAAATAGCTACGAATATTGCAAGGGGGAAAAGCATCCCCATTAAGCTGCCCTGTCCTCCGGCTCCTCCTGCCTGTCCGCACTGCTGTTCCATAAAAAAAACGCCTCCTCAAAGTATGTTGTCTCCACAGCCCTTTTCACGGGCCATGATATTCTATCAAATCCTAGCCGTCCTTGTGCTTGATATAAAAAAATAGTTTTTCCAGCTCGATGGAAATATCCACCGGGATCAGAAGGACATCCTCCGGAACTGTAAGGGATATGGGGGCAAAGTTCAGTATCCCCCTTATGGTCCCCGCCCTGAGGGCATCCTCCACAACCTCCGGCGCAGCAGAAGCCGGCACGCTTACCATGAGAACCGCTATTTTTTTATCCCGCACGATCTCTTCAATTTCAGAGACAGGATAGCATGGAATTCCACGAAATTTCGTCCCGATTTTTTCAGGATCATTATCAAAGAGGGCGCTGAAGTGAAAGTTCTCCCTTCTGAAGGCCTGATAGCCCAGAAGGGCCTCTCCCAGCCTCCCCACTCCCACAAGACCGACGGACCATTTTTCAGGAGGGGCCAGAATCAGATCAATATGCCTGTAAAGGCCGTCCACATGATATCCCACTCCCCGCTTTCCTATCTCGCCAAAATAGGAAAGATCCTTTCGCACCTGGCTGGCCTTGAAGGAAAGGGTTTCGCCCATCTCCTGGGACGACACTACTTTGCGGCCCTCTGCCCTTAATTGCTCCAGAAGGCGATGGTACTGCACAAGCCGTTCTACGGTGGGTTCCGCAATCCTCATTTCTGCACTTCCTTAAAGAGTTGTAGAGGGGCGGAAGGTTCTCCGCCCCGAAGCTTTACTCTTTCCAGGCCACTACTTCTATTTCTACCAGGGCGCCCTTTGGCAGGGCGCTCACCTCAACGAAGGAGCGGGCCGGGGGTTCTTTGTCAAAATACTTGGCATAGACACCATTTACAACGGCAAAGTCACCCATATTCGTGGCAAAAACCGTTGCCTTGATTACGTCGTTCAGCGTGTAGCCCTCTGCCTCCAGCACTGCCTTAACGTTCTTCAGAACCTGTTCGGCCTGGGCCTCAACGCCGCCCTCCACAAAATCGCCTGTATCGGCCGTCATAGGAAGCTGTCCGGATGTGAAAATAAAGTTGCCCGCCTTTACAGCCTGGCTGTAGGGTCCGACTGCTGCAGGCGCCGCTGTGGTGGAGATGATCTTTTTCACGCCAATTCCTCCTTAGGGATTTAGTCTGGCCAGGGGATCGCCCCTGAACTGGGAAAGTTTTGCATAGGGGGCGGTCTCCAGGTCTTCCGAGATGCGCAAAAGCTGGTTGTATTTGGCCACTCTGTCAGATCTGGCAGGGGCGCCGGTCTTTATCTGCCCTGCCGCAGTAGCAACGGCCAGGTCGCTGATAAAGGTGTCGGCGGTCTCGCCGGACCGGTGGGATATGACCGAGCCGTAGCCGTGTCTGCCGGCCAGGGCCATTACTTCAAGGGTCTCAGTGAGGGTGCCTATCTGGTTAAGCTTGATAAGAATGGCGTTGGCCACTCCTTCCTTGATGCCTCTGGAGAGTTTTTCCGAGTTTGTAACAAAGAGGTCGTCCCCTACTATCTGGATCTTATTGCCAAGCTTTTCAGTCATAAGCGCCCAGCCCGCCCAGTCGTCCTCCGCCATGCCGTCCTCGATGGATATGATGGGGTAATCTCTGCAGAGCTCCTCCCAGTACTCCACCATCTCCTCAGCAGAGAATATCTTGCTCTCTCCGGCGAAGTGGTACTGACCATCGGTGAAGAACTCCGAAGCCGCAGGGTCCAGGGCGAGGGCCACTTCCCTGCCCGGCTCATACCCCGCCTCCCGGACCGCCTCAAGGATGAGATCCAGGGCCTCTCTGTTGTCCTTGAGATCAGGGGCGAATCCCCCCTCATCACCTATGGCGGTGCTGTAGCCCTTGGTGCTGACCGTCTGCTTAAGCGCATGATATATCTCAGAGCCCATGCGGAGAGCCTCGGCAAAGGTGTCCGCTCCGTGGGGCACTATCATAAATTCCTGTATGTCCACATTGTTGTCGGCATGGGCGCCGCCGTTTATGACATTCATCATGGGAGTGGGCAGGGAGAAGGGGCCAAGGCCGCCAAGCCAGGCCCAAAGGGGCATCCCGTGATCCTCTGCAGCCGCTCTGGCTGCGGCAAGGGAGACTCCCAGGATAGCGTTTGCGCCGAGCTCACCCTTGTTGGGGGTGCCGTCCAGCTCGATTAGGGTTCTGTCCAGAGCTGCCTGCTCGGAGGCATCGAAGCCTATTATGGCCGGGGCAATTTTTTCGTTAACGCCGTTCACGGCCTTAAGAACGCCTTTTCCGCCGTACCTGGACCCGCCGTCCCGAAGCTCCACGGCCTCGTACGTCCCGGTAGATGCTCCGGAGGGCACCGCAGCCCTGCCGGTGGCGCCGCTATCAAGCCAAACCTCCACCTCTACTGTGGGATTTCCCCGGGAATCGATGATCTCTCTACCATGTACACCTATAATACTGCTCACCCGCATCAGCTCCTTTTAACTTTTAACGCTACCAGGGTTTCTCAGCAGGATCGACCCGTCTCTCCTCCCTCACTTCATAGGCGATGGGGCTGTTGCGCCTTCTCAACACGGCCTCATCATCACACAGGACTTTCACTGTCAGAATCCTGGAGGGATAGGCGATGTCGACTATGTCGCCCGCCCTTACTTCCGAGGCGGGCTTGCACTGTCTTTCGTTAATTCTGACTGCGCCGATGGATATCATCTCCTGGGCGACGGTTCGTCTTTTGACCAGCCTAGTCAGCTTCAGATACTTGTCAAGTCTCATTGTTTTCCTCCGAACGTTTAACCATTCAGAAGTATATCAAACCCCGCCCCCATTTTCCAATTCTTTCACAAAGCCGTACCTCTGCTCCGGATTGCCCTCATGAGTCCTCTCTCTTGTCTGTCTTCAGGGACCTTGCCACCTCCCTGAACCTGAGAAGATCCTCTCCTGACGCCTCTCCCCGGGAGAGTTTTACCCTGATGGCCTCATACTCCCGCCTGTCCCGCCTTCTGCCCAGAATTTCAAGCAGCGCGGCCCAGGCCTCGCCGGATTCGCCCAGGGGCTCGGACCAGTCTCCTCCCCTGGCCAAGGCCTCAAAGGGCACCGTCTCTCCCAGGGAGTGCCACTGCTCCTCCAGCTCCTCCAGGGAGGAGGCAGACATCAGGGCGGCAGCTACCGTCTGCATCCGATCATCAGCCAGAAGGGAGAGAACCTTAACGGCATCGGCAGTCACTCTGATATGTTCGTCCCTCCAGAGGATGGAGCAGACCGCGGCCTCCACATCGTCGATTGGGGCGTTTTTCTTTGGCTCCGGGGCGGCCCTTTCCTCCCTGGAGACAGGACCGGCGGAAGCCTTCTGCCTCTGTTCCTCCAGCAGGCCGGCAAGCTCGTGAGGAAATATGCCCATGGCGGCAGCAACGGGGGGCAGATAGGGAGCAGCGTCCACAGGAGAAAGGCTTCCCATGCCCGCTATTATCTCATCGGCGGCCCGCCGCCGCTCTGCCGGCGACCGGAGCATCTCACTCCTGAGATGGACGTGATGAATTATAAGGGGCCTGGCGCCGGACAGCGCCTTTTCAAAAATCCTTCCTCCCCCCTCCACGGTAAGAAGGTCGTCGGGGTCCTTATCCCTGGGCAGCTCCACCACCCGCACATCAAGGCCTGCCCTTTGAAGAATGTACATGCCCCGGATTGCCGCCTCCTGCCCTGCCGCATCAGAGTCGTAGCAGATGCAGCACCGATCCGCCAGCCGGCGGATAAGAGCCCCCTGCTCTTCGGAGAGGGACGTTCCCAGGGATGCGACTGTTTCTTCGTATCCGGCCATGTGGAGCCTTATGGCATCCGTATACCCTTCCACGAGAATTATCCTTCCCGAGGAGCGGGCGGCCTCCTTCGCCTTATTGAGAAGATAGAGATTTTTCCTCTTGCTGTACAGGGTCCCCTCAGGGCTGTTGATGTATTTTGCCCCCTCGCCGGCCACAAGGCGGCCTCCGAAGGCCAGAAGCCGGCCGGCTATATCCCTTACCGGGAAGATAAGCCTACCCCGGAACCGGTCATAAAAGCCGTTTTTCCCCTCCAGGATCAGTCCGGCATCCAGGGCCTCCTTGGGGGGCACGCCCCGGCCTGACAGATTTTTCCAGAGGGAGTCCCAGGAGGGAGGCGCCCACCCTGCCTCAAAGATATCCCAGGTATCGGGGGGCATTTTTCGCCGCTCGAGGTACGCCCGGGCGGCGGCTCCTTCAGGGGCTCTGAGAAGAGAGCGGTAGTGAGAGCAGGCCATCTCCATCACATCGGTCAGAGCGCGCCTCTTCCCCCCTCCCCGGCCGGAGGCGGAAAGGGTCACCCCTGCCTTCTGGGCCAGCACCTCAAGGGCCTCTCTGAATCCAAGGCTCTCTTTTTCCATTATGAAAGAAAAAACATCGCCGCCCCGGCCGCAGCCAAAACAGTGATAGGTCTGCCGGGAGGGTGACACATTGAAAGAGGGAGTTTTTTCATCGTGAAAGGGACACAGGCCGACAAAATTTGCCCCGGCCTTCCTCAGACGGACATGGTCGCCAATCACCTCGACAATATCAAGCCTCTCCTTCACCTGATGGACATCGTCGCTCAATCCTCACCCCTCCCCTTTCACAAAAAGATCGGGGGGAAGGTCTCCCCTCCCCCCTATATTGTACCCCTGAAAAAGAATTAACCGGTACTAAATGAACAGAGGCGCAAGGACCAGGGCTACCACCGACATAAGCTTAATCAGGATATTCAGGCTCGGTCCTGCCGTATCCTTGAAGGGGTCCCCTACTGTATCGCCTACCACTGATGCGGCATGTTCTTCAGTACCTTTTCCGCCGAAGTTGCCCTCTTCGATATGCTTCTTGGCATTATCCCAGGCTCCTCCGGCGTTGGCCATGAAGAGGGCCAGCATAACTCCCGTTACTATGGAGCCTCCGAGAAGGCCGCCCAGGGCCTCGGCTCCCAGAGAAATCCCAACAACCACGGGGGAAAGCACCGCCAGAAGACCGGGGATAATCATCTCCTTAAGAGCGGCTGCCGTGGAGATATCCACACACTTTTCATACTCCGGCCTGCCCGTTCCCTCCATAATGCCGGGAATTTCCTTAAACTGGCGGCGGACCTCGTCAATCATGGCCTCAGCAGCTCTGCTCACCGCCTGGATGGACATGGAGCTGAACAGGAAGGGAAGCATACCTCCCAGGAAGAGACCCACCATGACCTTGGGGTTATTAAGATCTATCACCTTCAGGTTCACTGAGTGAGCATAGGCGGAAAACAGGGCAAGAGCGGTAAGGGCCGCGGAGCCAATGGCCAGCCCCTTGCCCATGGCCGCCGTGGTGTTGCCTATGGCATCCAGCTTGTCGGTGATCTCCCTTACTTCGCTGGGCAGCTGGCTCATCTCGGCAATTCCCCCGGCGTTGTCAGCGATGGGCCCGTAGGCATCCACGCTGAGGGCCATACCCGTGATGGACAGCATCCCCACTGCCGCACAGGCAATTCCGTAGAGACCGCTGAAATAGTAGCTTATAAGGGTAGCGGCGCAGATAAGAATTACAGGCATGACGGTGGACTTCATTCCCACCGCAATTCCCGACAGAATAACGGTGGCCGCGCCCGTCCTGGAGGACTCCGCCACGTGCTTTACTGCCGCAAAGTCACCGGAGGTATAAAGCTCCGTCACAAAACCTATGAGGACTCCCACTGCTACGCCGGAGAGGACGGACCAGAAGAGGCCAAACTCCCTGAACATGGCGATGGTAAGGAGGAAAGCCCCTGCGATCATGACCCCGCCCGTTACAAAAGTTCCCTTGCGAAGGGCGGCAGCGGCATCGCCGCTCTCGCCGACCTTTACAAAGAAGGTGCCTACAAGGGCCGCCACTACACCGAGCCCCGCAAGGACCAGGGGATACACAACGCCCATGATGCCGTAGACGGTCAGCCCTATGGCCATGGCTGCAATGATGGAGTTGACGTAAGACTCGAAGAGGTCTGCGCCCATGCCGGCAATATCGCCTACGTTATCCCCCACGTTGTCGGCGATAACGGCAGGGTTGCGGGGATCGTCCTCAGGAATTCCGGCCTCAACCTTGCCTACCAGGTCGGCTCCGACGTCAGCGGCCTTTGTGTAGATGCCTCCCCCGACCCTGGCAAAGAGGGCGATGGAGCTTGCTCCCATTCCAAAGCTTGTAATAAGATTGGGATCCTCAAAAAAGGCGTAGCAGAGCAAAATTCCAAGAACGCCGATGCCCACCACGGACATCCCCATAACTGCGCCGCCCCTGAAGGCCATGGTAAGAGCTTCATTTATGCCCTTGGTAGCTGCAAAGGCCGTTCTGCCGTTGGATCTTGTGGCCACCACCATGCCGGCATATCCTGCCGCCGCACTGCACAGTCCGCCTACGATGAAGGAGAAGCCTGCAGCTCCGCCGATCCAAATCCACAGGGATACTCCGACAATAAGCAGGAAGGGCAGAAGCCATTTGTACTCCCGGTACAGAAAGGCCATAGCCCCCTTGTGGATAATCTCCGAAAGCTCGACTACCCTTTCGTTATCCACTTCGAACATTTCAATGCGGTTGTAGGTCAAATAAGCATAGGCAAGAGCCGCTATCCCTGTAATCCCCACCAGCAGCAACAGCAAAAAGACCATAATCACTACCTCCTCGTCGTGATGAGAGCCCGTCCGCAACCTGAAAAAATGGACAAAGCCCGAACAAAAACAATTATAGGGAGCTAAATGTCAAAATACAAGCCTGGATTGCAAAAACGGCCCTCACTTGCGGCGTCTGAGAAAAATCTCCGCCCCTCCCCTTAGGGAGTCAACCCTCTTCAGCGGCAAAATCAACCCTGCAAGGCACCCGGCAATCATGCCGGAGACGAAGCCCTTGAGGGGGATTTTCTCGCCCCTCACATAGAGGGATGAGGGCTGATCTTCAGCCACTCTATCGTAAAGCCCCATAATTTTTTCGGCAAGAGCCTTCTCCTGCCCCGGTGAAAAGATCCTGCCGCCCCCATCCCCGGAATGGGCGGAACGGTCATAAAAAGCAAATACCCCCCTTACCTCAGGGGGGAGGCTGTCGGGGGGCCCAACCCAGATGCGGGGCATGGGGATATGCTTTGCCCCTTCCACAATTACCACATCTTTCCCCGGAAAAAGTCCTGCCACAAATTTTCTCGAAAACTCACCCACGGGGGCTTCAATTGCATACCCGTCCCTGCCCCAGTAGAGGGAAGGGACGCCAAGGGCAGAAATTCTTGATGTATCTGTCGCTCCTACGGGGAGGACAGGCCTGTTTGTATGCTTTATGAAGGCGGCAGACAGGCCGCCCGCAATAATCTCTGCAATAAGGGCATGGGCCAGGGTGGTCTTTCCCCTATCCTTAAAGCCTGATACTGCTATCAGAATGGGCATTATGCTATTTCACAGGGGGCGTACCAGGGAGGCGCAAAAGTGCTGCCTCCCGGTCCAGGCTCCAAAAGCGGCCTGATTGTACGATTTTGAGCAACCTCTCCACCTCTTCGTCAGGCAGATAAAAAATGCTTCAGGTTTACAATGAAGCAGCGCCATAAACTCCCGAACTAAACCACAGAGAAAGGATATCACCAAACTAAGATTTCTTCTACAGCCGGAGCCCTCGATGATAAACTTACGCCACCAGGGCGTTTCTGTTAATCCCGTCAATCACAATCCTCAAATCCCTGAACACCACCTCATCATCAAATAGTTCACTGATGCCGCCCTGATCTGTAAAGGGGCTTTTCTGCAGCACGGAGAGATCCTTCATCATGCCGTTTTTTACGATGTAGTTTACAACCTGCCGGACAAAATGCATCTGCCCGCTGTCCAGCCTGTTATCGCTGATAAATTGAGAGAAGGCGTCGTTTGCCGCCCTGTGGTCCAGCCCTACTATGGAGCGCACCAGCTCCCCCAGGGGAGTCGCCCCGTATTCGGCGTCGTACTGCTCCTTTGTGCCCAGATCCTTCCATAAAATCTTTTCGAGGGACTTAATATCCTCCGGGGTGAGGGGCTTGTTGCCCTTTAGCCTGGCAATCGCCGGAATATCTTGATGTTGAAGAATGTAGTGGTTCACCTTCTTTTTGTACTGAATCAGATCATCGCATTGCAGCTGGGATACCCTCATGTTTATGCTTATAACATCATCTGCGAAGTCCGTATCGTAGCGGCGCCCCTCCGTCTCGGGCAAAAATACCAAAAGCTCCCGCAGCCTGATGCGCAGATCTTCATAGTCCATAATACCCGCCCTATCCAGATAATCGTTCCAGACTATCTGCTCAAGCAGATCTTTTTGCCCCATTATGGCCGGGATGGTTCCATACTTTGCCAGCGCAGATGCTTTGCTGATCACATCGTTCTTTGCCCGGGTGAAGTTTTTATCTGCCAGGGCTGCAAGCTGAATCTGATAGATGAGCTGGTCGAAGCGCAGGGCTGATACGTCATCGTCTGAGGGCGATACCAGCGGCGCTATATGCTCGGCAAGCTTCAGTGTGTCCTCGTATGTCAGGGCAGCAAAATCCTCCTCAGTCTGAAACTTGTCGATAGTACGGAGGTGCTGCCTTACTGCGAAATTATCCCGGGGAAGCCTTTTTATCTCTCTTATTAAATCCTGCACAAGGGTTTTGCGGTGCCCCTGCAGCGTCTCTGTCTGAAAGGGCAGCTCCTGCAGCTGAAAGGCCATCTGTATTTTTGTATTAAAAATTCGCTCCTGGAGGGAGGGGGTTGTCTTTACCTCGCGGCCCTTCGCCTGCAGACGAAAAAACTCGAAGTTGCCGCAGAGGTCTAAGATATAGAACTCCTTCTTGTCCTCACCGTCAATAAGCCCCTTGCACAGACGGGTCCCCCGGCCGATCATCTGCCAGAACTTGGCCCGGCTCAATACCTTTTTGAAGAATACCAGATTCAGAATCTCCGGCACATCGATACCCGTATCAAGCATATCCACAGAGACAGCAACCTGAGGCATACTGTTCTTTTCAGCAAAGTCGTCGATAAGACTCTGAGCGTAATTAGTGTAGTTATCTATAACTCTGGCATAGTGAGGGGGGTGCTCCGGGTACTCCTTATTCCACACCTCCAGAATTTTCTCGGCGTGGTTGTGATTCTTGGCAAAAATTATGGTCTTGCCTATCTTGCTGCCGTAGTCCACCTTCAGACCGTGGGTCATAAGAGTATGGACAGCCTTTCTGATGGTGTCGCTGTTGAAAATCCACTTGTTAATTGCGCTTGAGTCGATAGCAGGAGGCAGGTTGCCCTCCTCGTCGGCAAAGGTATTTTCGTACTCCTCCTGCTCCTCCGGCGGCAGCTCATCGTAGGAGATGCCTTCAGCCATAAACTTCAGGACGGTTTCAACGGATACAAAGTCAACAAGATAGCCGTCCTGCACGGCCTGGGCAAGCTCGTAGCCGTAGGTGGGAACGCCGCTCTCAAGATCGAAGATGGCGTAGGTATTTTTGTCGATATCATCCTTGGGAGTAGCGGTCAGCCCTACCAGCAGCCCATCGAAATAGGTGAAAATCTCCTTGTATTTGTTGTAGATGCTGCGATGGGCCTCGTCCACGATAATAAGGTCAAAATGCCCCGGAGTAAAAAGACGGTCGCCCCTATCGTCCCGGGCAGTGTCGATGCAGTTTATCATGGTCTGATAGGTGGAGAATACAGCCCGGGAGGCGGCCTCCTCTCTGCCTTCGGTGAGGTTGCACAGGGAGAGATGGGGCATCAGGCTGTGAAAGGCCCGCTTTGCCTGCGTAACCAGGGCGCTGCGGTCCGCCAGAAAGAGCAAATTCTTAACCCAGCCGTGCCGCAAAAGCACGTCGGCCAGAGAGATGACTGTCCTGGTCTTTCCGCTGCCTGTAGCCATGACCAGCAGGGCCTTGCGGCGATTGCGGCCGAAGGCGTCGCAGACAGCCTGTACAGCCTCCTTCTGGTAGTAGCGGTCGGTGATGCTGTCTTTGATTTGCACCCCCTTCAGCGTAGTGCGCTCCCTCATGATATTGAAATACTTTTCCAGATCCCGCTTGGAGAAGATGGCCGAAACCTGCCTCTCCGGATAGTTGCTGTCGTCCCAGAAAAAGGTCTCGTAACCGTTGGTCGTAAAGATAGCGGGCCGCTGTTTGAACTTTTTCTCCAGAAAATTGGCGTAGAGCACGGCCTGCTGCCGCCCCTTCTCCGCATTGACGCTGGTACGCTTGGCCTCAACAACTGCCAGGGGGAGGCCGTTATCGGCAAAAAGAACATAGTCGGCAAAACCCCTGCCGCCCTTATTGGGCATCTCATCAATGGGGTACTCGTCCAGCCAGTTGACCCCCTGCTGCCAGCCTGAATCCTGAAGCATAGTGTCGATATAGGCCTTGCGGGTATGGGCCTCCGTCATGTCCATGGGTTTGACCGTGTAGCCCTGCCTGAGCTGCTCCTCCCGCCGGGCGGCAAACTCCTCCCGGCGGGGCTGGTTCATCTGGAAGAATATTTCGATGGGAGGGGTTTCAGCCGGCGGCTGAACTGACGCAGAAAACAGCCCGGCCCCACTTCCGGGCAGGGACTCGTCAAAAACTTCCTCCCGGTAATCAGTGCCGTAACAGTAAGACAGAAAGCCCATAAAGCTATGAAGATTTTTCAGGGCCAGAACCGCCTGATCCCGGTTTATGCTTTTGGGATTGTGGACGGCGCTGTTGCCGACCCTGCGTAAGTAGTCCAGCCTGGCTATCATTCCCCGGGGCAGCAGATCCTTAAACCTCTCACCGCTGATGAGGGTTGCAAGCCTGTCGTCGTAAGGCTCGGTCAGAAATTCGTCGGCGCCGTACATCCACTTGACGGCAATCTCCAGGGTTGTGCGGCAGGCAGAGGCAGAGAGGGCGGGTGAGATGGACAGCGCCTGCTCCGCCGATATGGCAGCCTCGGCAAAGGGCTTGAACCGGGGCTCTTTTTGAAGAAAGTCGAAGTTGGTGCGCAGGGCGATCACCTCACCTCAGAAGTTTTAGAAAATCTCCCCCCGAAAGCATTTTTGCATCAGGGACTTGTAGTTGAGCTCAAGTTTAGCCAGGGATTGTTGAAATAGAGATTTTTGAGCTTCCACTTGCTGTACAAAACCTGCAAATTCAGACTGCAGAGATAAGGGTGGCACGCAGATTGCCAGCTCTCCATATTGTTTTGCATTGATATTTGGCTGTGCTACTATTTTCGCATTCGCTGAAATAAAACTTTCGTAGTAACCCGTCTTTGTGAAGTAGAAAACATAATCGGGCAACACTTTGTTCCAATCTGGAATGAGACGAATAAGATATCCTGCAAATAAGCACTTCCCGTCGCTTTCTCTGTAGCGATATGTTTTACCTACAGTTGCTCCGCTTCTTGCGAACAAAATATCTCCTTCGTTTAGTAAATACCTCTCATCAATAACACTTGGAGAAACAAGATTGGCATTTAATTCTCCGTTATTTTCAATGTCCGTAATTCTCACATAACGAACAATGCCATCATATTCGCAGGATGAAGCACCGGATCCGTAGGCCAGTTTTCCAATTCCAATATCTTTAAGAGCAGCCTGCCCCCACCCCTTTGGATTAATGCCAGGATCACCAAACATCTCTATAAACTGGGATTTTACCAGCAGGTCCAGCTTCTCTATCTGACTTTTACGTTTTTCTATAAGATCGCTGGCATGGTCAAGAGTATCAGCGATTTGTTGTTGTACCTGCAATGGCGGAAGAGGGATTGTTAAATTTTTAAGTAGCTCTATCTTGATACCCTGTATTGTCGCCCCTCTTTTTTGTGAATCAAGAAATTCCTTTTTTGTAGCGATATATTTATGTAGATATTCGAGTGAAATCCTTGCAGTGTCAATATTGGATATAGAGACGATATCTTGATTGGTGCACATTGGACAAGTATTAATGGATGCTTTACCGATACCAACCCGTACGCCGATCATGAGTGAGTTAGCCGGTATAAGCTTAGTAGCACTTTTTTGGATAGCCTCATCAGTTATAAGAGCGTTGGCGTATGAAGCATCTATATTTGTCGCCCCTAATGCCGGAGTTGTGATCCAAGGATGGATTCCCTCAAAAAAATCAGAGCGTTTCCTTGAGGGTGTTCCACCAGTATAGAAATCCCCTATCTCTCCCAACATCACTATCTCCCATTTACTCACGGAGCACTGCCTCCAGCTCTGCAAGGCCTGCGGTTATTTCTTTTTCCAGCTCGTTGATTTCCTCCACTATCTCCAGGGGGTGGGGGTACTCCACTTCCTCATACACAAATTCTTTGTATTTATTGATGGAGAGGTCGTAGCCGTTTTTTACTATCTCGTTCTTAGGCACCAAAAAGCTCTGTTCCGTCCGCTCTCTGCTCTCTTCTTTATCCAGGGCATAAAACCGGGCAATGATATCGGGAATGTCGCCCTCTTCAAGGAGGGTGCGCCTGTCATCCAGACTATAGCCGTCGCTTTGCATATCGTAGAACCAGACCTTGTCAGTGCCCCCCGCCCCTGTTTTAGTAAAGATAATTACAGCGGTGCTCACTCCCGCATAGGGCTTGAACACCCCGGAGGGCATGGAGATTACAGCTTCCAGACGGTGGTTCTCGATTATCTCCTTCCGCAGGGCCTTGTGGGCCCTTGAGGCGCCGAAGAGCACTCCGTCGGGGACGATGGATGCACAGCGTCCCCCGTTTTTCAGCATTCTTAAAAAGAGGGCCACAAAGAGCAGTTCCGTCTTTTTTGTCTTGGTTACTTTCAGGAGGTCGGCCGAAACTGTGTCGTAGTCCAGGCTGCCCTTAAAGGGAGGGTTCGCCAGTATTTTGGTGTACCGGCCCTTATCAGGGTTTTGGTCGGAGAGGCTGTCCCTGTAGGCTATATGGGGGTTCTGTATGCCGTGGGTCATCATGTTCATGGCGCCGATCCGGAGCATGGTTCTGTCCGTATCGTAGCCGGTGAACATTTCGTTGTCGTAGTGGGCCTTTTTCTGCTTATCGTAAAATATCTCATTCAGGTAGCGGTCTTTCAAATACTCCCCTGCGGATACCAGAAATCCGCTTGTCCCGCAGGCGGGGTCGCAGATGGTATCATCAGGTTTAAGGTCGAGGAGCTCCACCATCATGCGGATTATATGCCTTGGGGTACGGAACTGTCCGTTGGTACCCGCCGTGGAGATCCTGGACAGCATGTATTCGTACAGGTCCCCCCTTGTATCCTTTCTGTCCGCAAGCTTATCGATATAGGCATAGATATCGTCCAGGGATGTAACGATTTTCTCCAGCAGCTGAGGGGTAGGCACTTTGAAGATGGCGTCATCCATATATTTGGCGTAAGTACCGCCGGCGCCGTTCAATTCCTTGATGAAGGGGAATACTTCCACCTGCATAGTCTGATACAGAACCTCCGCAGACTTGTCCCGCAGCGCGGACCACTTTAAATTTTCCTTGCCTGCAAAGATGCCTGCGTATGGAATGCTCAGCATGACGCTTTCTTTTTGGCGGGCGTTGTCCGTCTGGTCAAGATCGCGGATGAACATCAGGTATGTAATCTGCTCAATCACATCCAGCGGATTGGTCAGACCGCCTGTCCAGAACATCTCCCACAATTTATCGACCTTATTTTTAAGCTCGCCTGTAATCATGCGCGCACCCCTTTTTTGCCTATTTTCATTTTACTGCGGTCAAAAGTCGTACCGGCTGCAAGTTGTCAGTCATAGATACCTAACAGAATAAGCCTCAGATGTTCCTCTCATTATACTATTATAAAAAACATCCCGGGAATCCGCTTGGATAGCGAATTTCCGGGATGTTATTATCTACTTCCACTCGCAGTTGTATTTTATACTTGCTCCGCGAGATTTCTTCGATTGTAGATGAGGCGGCGCACCTCCATCACATCGTCAATCACCACATAGAAAACGATATAGTTCTTGACGTAAATGCGATAGTAGGAATACTGGCGTTCTCTGGCCGAATGATGCTTTTCAAACGCTTCTGCGCAGACCGAACGTTCTCGGATGGCCGCCTGCACAGTATCCACCAGATTCTCGGCGGCGGTGGGATTTTTAAGCCGGATGGCGATATAGTCCACGGCCTCGTTCAGATCGTCCTCGAATAGTGGGAGGAAACGCAGCTTATATCGCTTTGTGTCCATTCACGCACTTCCTCACCTTCCCGAACACTTCATCCTCCGTATAACGAGCGCCGTCCGCAGCAGCAGCCTTATCCGCCTCATCCAGCTTTATCTCGATCTCGTCCGTCAGCGCGGCGTACTGCTCCAGACTGAGCACCACCATAGAGCCGTAGCCGTTTTTAGTCAGATAGACCGGCTGTCCCTGCTTGACCTCATTCTCGATCTCTGTAAACTTGTTCCGCAAATCCGAAACAGGTCGAATATTAATCATCGTCCCAGCCTCCTTCACTGTGATTGAGATTATTCTTTGGCGCTATTTTATCATAATTACGCCATCCGACCTTATCTATAGCAATTTGAGAGGGGCAAAAGTTTAGAACCCTTTAATTTTTAGGCTATCTGATTTATTGTTGCCAGAATGTTGCTGGAAAAACATTGACAAACAATACAGAAATCAATCCTTCATTCCCTCTGAGACCCACTTATCAAAATCCGGCTTGATAATATTTGCATAATAATATATCCCATAATCAGAATCATATTTGATTTCAAACCAACTCTTTGCTTTGTCCCCAATTTTCTCGACAAGGCCATCAATAAAATTGGAATAACTACAATTTGAGTATACGAGGGGGCTAATCCCATTCTTATTTCCTATTGAGGACAGATTCGATGCCTTCGTAACAGCATCCCCAATCCAAACTTTGCTATTAATGCCCACATCTTTTCTACCAGCTTTAATCACTAATTCTTGTGCAGTTGACATTCCTATTCCAACAGAAATCGACGAGTAACTCTTGTTTAGTAAGAGTTTGTTTAACATCTTCATATA
>JBMNVK010000045.1:0-17958 GCA_050946755.1 Aminivibrio sp.
ATTCCCCCGAGCCCCTTGCTGCCAGCTGGGACGGGGTTTCGATCAGCAATGTTAACGATGCCTTCTGTCGGATTGCATGCCTTGGCCGGGAGGAGGTTATCACCAGCCCTATCGCCGGAGATTTTTGTCTGATGCCTTTGGAGGACTCTGCCGGCATAGCCGATCTTGCGCAAAAAGCCATGGAAGGAGAACCCGTCCTCTCAGAGGGGGCCTTCAGAAACAGATGCGGGGACGAACTGTATCTTTCGGTTCTGGCGCTGCCTGTTTCAGACGGATCGGAGGATAGGAGAGGGCTCTATCTTTTCTTCCGGGATCTCACTGCGATAAGAGAAAAAGAACGGCAGCTCACTTCCAATATGGAAAAACTGAACAGGGCTTTTTCCCAGACCATCGAAGTCCTGGCTCAGACAGTGGAGAGCCGGGACCCCTATACAGCGGGGCATCGGAAAAGAACGGCCCTTTTGTCCGAGGCAATAGCCAGAAAGATGGGGCTTGACGAAGCCAGTTGCAGGGAGATCTACCTTGCCGCAGCCATTCACGACATAGGCAAGATCTGCGTTCCCGCGGAGATCCTCAGCAAACCGGGCCTTCTGCAGCCGGTGGAGATGAACCTCGTCCGAACTCACGCCCAAGAGGGCTATGAAATTCTCAGCAGGGCAGATTTCCCCTGGAATATCGCAGAAGTGGTCAAGCAACACCACGAACGGCTTGACGGAAGCGGATATCCCGATGGACTCAAAGCGGAAGAGATCCTCCCCGAGGCCAAAATACTGGCAGTGGCTGATGTGGTGGAGGCCATGGCCTCGTATCGTCCCTACCGCGCCTCCCTGGGCATAGAAAAGGCCCTTGATTTTATTGAGAGCAATAGGGGAAAACTTTTCGATCCCCTGATTGTTGGAGCGTGCCGGGAGGTTTTTGACGACAATTTCTGTTTCGGGGAGGGAGACGGCTAAAATCCAGGCCGCCATTGACAAATAAAAGCAAAAGCAATACTATTTTATAGAGACTGTAGTTGGAGGTTATTCTGCAATATTCCGTATTTTTCGCCGGTGGTGAAGAAGGAGGGTTGCATTTTGACCTGCCGGGCAGCATGATGGTTTCGGCTTTCAGTGAAGATTTAGCCCTTTGAAGGAGGAATGCATGGACATGCTAAGAAAAATCGCAGCTGTTGCAGCAGTATTTCTTATTGGTGGACTTATTTTCGCAGGCGCCGCAGCAGCGGACGACAAGGTGATAAAGATCGGCGCCCTGTTTCCCCTTACGGGATCTTCAGCGGTATCAGGTCAGAACTGTCTTAATTCGGTGCTCGCCGCAGCAGAGGTCATCAACAACGCCCACACTGACATCAACGTCCCCCTGGCCGCTGCGGCAGGGCTTCTGGGCGGATACAAGATCGAGATTGTAAAAGCGGACCACCAGGGCAAGCCTGACGTGGCCAAATCAGAGGCAGAGCGTCTCTACAACCAGGAGGGCGTGTTTGCCATCATAGGGAGCTACAACAGCGCCGCCACAAAACCGGCAAGCGCAGTGGCGGAGAGAGCCAAGAAACTCTTCCTCTGCGGCGCTTCCAGCTCTGCAGCCCTCACAGAGAGGGATTACAAATATTTCTTCCGTCATGCCCCCACCGACGCCATCGAGTCGGATGAGTTTGTAGACTACATCTCCTTCCTCAACAAAGAGAAGAGAGCCGGGATAAAGACTCTGGGCCTCATATACGAGAACACGGAGTTCGGAAAGCACGCTGCCGACGAGGGCAAGAGGGCTGCCAAGACCATAGGCCTCGAAGTTGTGGCCGACGTGCCCTTTAATAACGGAGCCACCAACCTTAACAGCGAGGTGCAGACCCTCAAGGCCGCCAACCCCGACGCAGTGTTCGGCGCTGCCCTTGGCGGCGACTACTCCCTCTGGGTGCGCACCATGAAGCAGGTCAACTGGCTTCCCAAGATCGCTATCAACTACTGCACCGGCTACCAGAACCCCGCGGTACAGAAGGAGCTTGCCGGAGACGGCGACTACTTTATGGGCGGGATGAGCTTCTCTCCGGAGCTGGCGGCAAAATTCATGCCCGAGGCCATGAAGGTCCAGGAAAGATTCTACCATCCTCTGGCGAAGCAGGAGTTCGACAGCGACTCTCTGCAGGAGGCTGTTATGCTGCTGGTCCTGGGCCAGGCCATAGAGAAGGCAGGAGTGCTTGACACGGAAAAAGTCAGGGATATTCTTGCCACAGAGACCTTCGCCTCCCCCCTGTCCCTCAGCGGCGAAGTGGCCTTCGAGCCCGGCGGACAGAACACCAAGGCCCTCAGCGTAATCACCCAGATGAAGGACCTGAAATACCACACCATCTACCCCGAAAAATACCAGGACTCTGACCCTGTATTCCCCATGGCTTCCTGGGACAAGAGAAATTAGTCGGCGACAACGGTGTAATCTTGAGCTTTAAAGGGGGCGGCATTTTGCCTCCCCCTTTTTTTCAGGAGGATGAGCGATGATGAGCAGTTTTCTTCAGGTCCTTTTGGACGGCCTTCTGAACGGCCTGATCTATGCCCTCGTTGCTGCGGGACTCAGCATGATATGGGGGGTTATGGACGTGATCAACTTCGCCCACGGAGAATTTCTCATGGTGGGCATGTACGTAAGTTACTGGATTGGCTTCTTTTTAAACGTGGATCCGCTGTTTTCATGGATTGCAGCGGGCATCTTCCTCTTCATACTGGGGGCTGTGACCTACAAGCTGATTATAAAAAACAGCCTCGGCAAATCAGCCATGGCCCCTCTTCTGGCCACCTTCGGGCTTTCCATGGTGCTGAAAAACTTCTGCATGAACCGATTTACGCCCAACTTCAGGCTGCTCTCCGGCACCATAATGGAGGGCAAGACCGTAACCGTGGAAAACGCCATTCTTTCAACGCCCCAGCTGGTGACAGCCCTCTTTGCGCTGCTGGTCCTGGGCGCCCTTTACTGGATGCTGAAAAAGACAAGGCTGGGCTGGGCGATACAGGCCACCGCCATGGACAGTGAGGCCGCAGAGCTGATGGGCATCAGGACAGAAAATATCTACCTGATGGTCTTTGGCATTGGCGGCGCCTGCGTTGGCATCACCGGCGGGCTCATGACATCATACCTTGCGGTATACCCGGAGGTGGGCTCCCTTTTCAGCCTTATAGCCTTCGTAGTGGTGGCCCTGGGAGGATTTGGCAGCATTCCCGGCGCGCTGCTGGCCGCCATTTTGATCGGCCTTGTGGAGTCCTTTTCAGGCTTTTACATTGCCGCCGTGGTGAAGTATGTTGCAGTCTTCGCAGTCTACCTGGCGGTAATCCTGATACGGCCCAAGGGCCTGTTTGGGTGGTGAGCGGACGATGAATACCAAGAAAATTTCCGACCGGATCTGGTACCTGTTTCTTGCATGCGCCATTGCCCTGCCTTTTATTCCCGGAGGGGTGGGAAGCTCCTTCCACGGACACGTGCTTACCATGATTCTGCTCTATGCCGCCATGGCCCAGGCCTGGAATATAATAAGCGGCTACTGCGGCCAGACTTCCTTCGGCCACGCCGTATTTTTCGGCATAGGCGCCTACGGTGCGGCCATGGCAGTGGTTCAGTACAACACCCTGCCCTGGTACGGCGCCCCCATAGGGGCCGTAGCGGCGGCCATTGTGTCCGTCCTGGTAAGCGCCCCCTGCTTCCGCCTCAAGGGACACTACTTTGCCATAGCCACCTTCGCCATAGTGGAGATCTTCAGCAGGCTTTTCATGATCTGGAATACCGTAGGAGGGGCCATTGGGCTGGACTACCCTATTCTTGAGGACGGATGGCGCAATTTCTCCTGGTCGTCAGACAAGAATGGCTACTATATGGGGGCCCTTTTCCTCTTCGTCTTCATCTTCGGCATAGTCCGGTGGATTGAATCCCACAGGATGGGCTACTACCTGAGAGCGGTAAGGGAAGGGCAGGAGACGGCAGAATCCCTGGGCGTGAACAGCGCCGTTGTGAAGCTCTCCGCCATGGCCCTTTCTGCGGGGCTTGCCGCCCTTTGCGGAGCCTTCTTCGCTCAGTACAACTACAGGGTGGATCCCCCCATGGTCATGTCCCTGGACATGTCCATGAAGTTTGTGCTTATAACCATACTGGGCGGCCTGGGCACCTTCTGGGGCCCGCTGCTTGGTGCGGCAGTGCTTATTCCCCTGCAGGAGTACACCCGGGCCTACCTGGCTCACCTGGGATCAGGAGTGGACCTGATAATCTTCGGGCTCATCATCATCTTCACCATGATACGGCAGCCCAAGGGAATAATGGGATTCATAAGCGGAGTGTTCATCAAGGATGAAGAAACTTTGCCGGAGAGGGGTGAGACGTGATGGCCCTCTTTGAAGTAAAAGATCTTACCAAAAAATTCGGCGCCCTTGCGGCAGTCAAGGACGTCTCCTTCAAAGTGGAAAAGGGAACCATCGTCGGACTTATCGGCCCGAACGGAGCCGGCAAGACCACTCTTTTCAACTGCGCGGCGGGCATGTACAGGCCCACCTCGGGCAGCATCTTCATGGAGGGGCGGGATATCACCAACTATCCCTCATGGAAGGTGGCCCGCCTCGGCGTGGCCAGAACCTTCCAGGTAGTGCGCCCCCTTAAAGAGATGACCGTCCTTGAAAATATCCTGGTGGGAGCCTATATGAGAACCGCCAATCCTGCCGAGGCCCTGGAGACGGCCATTCGTTGCATGGATATATGCTTCCTTACGCCCAACATGAACAAGCGGGCCGGAGGGCTGACCATAGGCAACAAGAAGAGGCTGGAAGTAGCCCGGGCCCTGGCCACGGGTCCCAAGTTGATGATGCTTGATGAATCGGTGGCGGGCCTCACCTCCACGGAGGTGAGGGAGATGGTGGATGTCATTCTCAGACTGCGGGAGGAAGGGGTAACCATCCTCATGGTGGAGCACATCATGGAGGCCATCATGCCCATTGCCGACAAGGTAGTGGTGCTTAACGGCGGCGAAAAGCTTATCGAGGAGGCACCCAGGGTAGTGGCCAACGACCCGGAGGTCATAAGGGCCTATCTTGGAGAAAAATACAGCAGAAGATTCCAAAAAGGTTCCGGATCAAAGGAGGAAAAAGACGATGGCCGCAATGCTTGAGGTAAGGGATATCCACTGCGGCTATGACGGTACGCCGGTGCTCCACGGCATTTCCCTTGAAGTAATGAAGGGAGAGATTGTGGCCATAATAGGCGCCAACGGGGCGGGAAAGTCCACCACCATGCGCACCATCTGCGGCCTGATGCGTCCCGCAAAGGGTCAGATTATTTTCGAGGGGGAGGACATATCCGGCGCCGCGGCATCAGCCAATGTCCGGAGGGGCATCTCCTACATACCGGAGGGGCGGAGGCTCTTTCCCAGACTTTCGGTAAAAGAGAACCTCGAACTGGGGGCCTTTTCCGTGGAAAATCGGGCCGATATCGACAGCAGGCTGGAGGAGATGTACGCCCTCTTCCCCATCCTGAAGACCAGAAGCTTTCAGACTGCGGAGACCCTCAGCGGCGGGGAACAGCAGATGTGCGCCATCGCCAGAGGGCTCATGTCGCGGCCTAAGCTCATCCTGTTGGACGAACTCTCCCTGGGGCTCATGCCCAGCCTGGTGGAGAAGGTCTTCGAGACAGTGAAGCTGATCAACGAACAGGGGATAACAGTTCTTATAGTGGAGCAGATGGTGCAGGAGGCCCTGGAGATCGCCGACAGGGGCTATGTCCTCCAGACAGGGCAGGTAGTCCACTCCGGCGACGCAAAGGAGCTTCTTGACTCCCCGGAGGTCAAAAAAGCCTACATGGGGATGTAGCTTTATCGGTACAACAGACAACCCGGAACGGCTGCTGCGCCGTTCCGGGTTCTTTTATCCGGCCTAGTTCTTAGTGTACCCCTCGTAAAAGTATGACTGCTCAAGGCCCTTAAAGATGATGTCCATATTATCCGTATCCTTCGTAAGATTAGGTTCCAGCAGGCTCCTCAGCTCAAGGTCGTTAACGGGGCTTCGGTCCATGGCCTGAAGGTAAAGCGATCTGTCCACATTTTGCCAGTTTACCCGAACCTTCAGCCGCTGCATAAGCATCAGGTCTAGCCAGATTCTCATGGCCCTGCCGTTTCCCTCCATAAAGGGATGGGCAATATTCATCTCTACATACTTGGCTGCAATCTCCGCAAAAGAATTCTCGGGCATACGCTCAATTTTTGCCAGGGCAGCCTCCAGGTAGAGGGCGCTAGCAAAGCGAAAGCCGCCTTTTGAGATGTTTTTAGTTCGAATCTGCCCGGCAAAGTCATAGAGGCCGTCAAAGAGATGAAGGTGAATTTGCCTCAACCCTCTTACGGTTCCCGACTCTATTTTTTTAATCTCCCCGGACTCAAACAGCCCGCGGGCTTTTTCAAGGCTTTTTTTGTCGATACTGTCCATGGCTGCGCAGCTTTCTTCTTGATTTTCAACGACTTTGTACCCTATCTGTTCATTGCATAAAAAGTACCCCAAAAAGAGGTGCGGATAGGGGTTTATTATAACCGTAAATTAGTCAAAAAATTACTCCTCGCCATTCCCTGCTGCAAACTACCTAGTTTTTTCGTCGCCTGGAAAATCCTGTTTATTGGGCTTCCGTTGAAATGAGCTGAGCTGCCAGCTCCAAGGCATCCGTCGGCCAGAAGCACTCCGGCCGCGGGCGGTGGACGCCGGGATTTCCGGCCTTGGGACGGCAGTTCAGGACCTGATCGACCCACCGGACGGGTACGGCGTCCAGACCGTACACCGCGCCCAGCAGCGCCCCGCAGATGGCTGCGTTGGTATCGGTGTCTCCGCCCCTCATGACCGTATCGACGACGCCCGCCTCAAATCCCGGGGCATGGAGAAGCTGCCACAGGGCATTTCGGAATGCGATCAGGATCCAGCCCTGATGCACGAGGTAGTCGGCGGGCGGCGCTTCGGCAGCTCCATGGATGGCGTCCATGAGGGCCGGATCGGCTGCCAGGCCGGCGGCCCACTGTTTGATGTTCTGATAGAGCTCTCCGGCCTCGCAGCCGGAGGCGACGGCGCGAGCAACCGCCATGGCAAAAAGCCCGTTTGCCTGCAAACACACCGGGTTGGGGTGAGTCAGAGCGGCATCCTGCCTGCCCCATTCACCTACTGTCTCCAATGGGTAGTTGACCCCGAAAATGCCCAGGGGGCTTATCCGCATCATGGCCCCGTTGGCCTGGCTGTCGGGGTTGGGGCGCCCCCTAAGAGCGGCGGAAATGGCCGCGCCGCGGTCGAAAGGGCCGGAGTCAAGCCAGAATTGATAGGCCTCAAGTGCGGCAACAGGATCGTAGTCCCCCCGCTCTGCAAGCATTCAGGCCAGCAGCAGCGCCATTTCCGAGTCGTCCGTCGGCTGACCTGCAATGGTGTTCCAAGTACCGCCGTCAGCCAGTTCACGCACGCCATAAGGGTAAGTACGGCGGATCTCCTCCGGCGACTTGAACTCCACCAGGCTGCCAAGAGCGTCGCCGGCAAGCTGGCCAAGCAGACACCCCCGGGCGCGGGATAACCTGGATTGATGATCTGTATTTTTACCGCAGGAGTTCATCAATTCGCTCCTGAAAGATTGACTGGGTATTTATCCATCACAAAAAGCAGTCATATTTCCCTCCTGTGTATCCTGTCTGCAAGGATTGCCTCCAGCCTTATTTTTGGCATGGGGGCGGATTATTGAACTGGGCATACCGGGCAAGCAATCCTGCCTCCGACAGCCTCTTGCCTCAAACCTTTTTCGCTACGTAAACTCCATAGCTGTAGTAGTCTCGGAATCTTTCATAAAGGGCTATTTCACGCCCTTCCGCATCGACCATAGCCCTGGCCTGGTCGCTGTGGCCCTGCTTCTCCAAAAACACATCAAAACGGCTCTGCATGGGGTAATAATAATTTTCAAGCCAACAGTGGGGCGGCAGGACAAAGTAGCCTTCCGGGCTATAGCCGTGCCGCTCAAGGAGCCCGATCTTTGCTGATGCGACATCAATCTCCAGGTATACAGCCTCCCAATGAGACTGGAGCTCCGGCGGTCGTGCGGCACTGAGCCAGGTGATCTCAGAGACGATCAGCTTGCCTCCGGGTTTCAGGAATCGCCTCCAGGCTGATACTCCGGCTCCGAAGCCCATGTTGTAGACAGCCCCTTCGGACCAGATCACGTCGAATTCGTCTTCCGCAAACGGCAGAGCATCCATGGAACAGTTCAGCGTGGTGATCCTGTCCGCCACGCCGTAGTTCTTGGCTCTTGTCTGAAGCTCGTCCAGAAACTCCTGGAGGAAGTCCACGGCGGTAATGTCCGCATCCAGCTCCCTGGCCAGGAGAATGGCAGATGCGCCAGTACCGCAGCCGATATCCGCGATCTTCAGCGGGCGGGACCGGTCGAGACCGGCCAACTCCATTGCCCGTTTTGATTCAGAGTCCCCGCCCGGCCCTTGCCGTTCCGCAGGCCGGTGGAGGTCAATAAGCAGCTGATAATCATTTAGCATTAAGCAAAGAGCTCCTTTTTCATTTGGCGCACCGAGATGGACTAATTCGTGGACAATTGTTGCGAATTTTACTTTTTTCGCAATGGATTCTAATTGTATTTTTTGCCGCTAACGCATAATAAACTTTCTTATGTTTTGTTTTCACCACAAAAAAAATCAACCAACTTCAGCGACTCCTCTTTGCCTACGGTCAACCGTATATCTGGCGCTCCAAGCCTACGGTTTTGCCTACGGTTTGCCGTTGATTTACGGTAATCTTAGACGGATTTCATCAGGCTGTCAAAAGGCAAAAAGATAGCCCCCATCCGGGTTTTCGTTACTCCCTGGATGGGGGCGGTTTAAGGTCTGGTGGAGCCGGGGGGAATCGAACCCCCGTCCGACAAGGGCCAGCCGTGGAAGCGCTACGGGCGTAGTTTCCGATTTAGTGTCGGCTCAAAACTCCCGGAAACAGGATTTTTTCGCCCAAGTCCCCTTGTCTTTTTTCCGGAGCTGGAGACAGACTCCGAAAAGCATCCGCCATTTTTGTCGTTCCGTCCAGCAGCGGCGGCAGCTTCCGGAAGGAACGTGACTGCTTTACGCAGCCAGTGCGTAGTTATTATTGTTGACGTTTATGTTTGTGTCCGCGTTTAACGAGGTTCGGACGACCTCGGCCCGCTCTTCCAGACCCTCCGTCTTGCCGTCGAGACCAGTCGGCCCCATAATTTGCGATTTATAATTCCCTGTTTTTGTGTCTTACTGCTCTTTCCATGTCCCTCTTCGCATCTCTTTCTGCGATGGAATCCCGCTTGTCGTGGAGCTGCTTTCCTTTAACAAGGGCCAGTTCCACCTTGGCCAGTCTGCCTTCCTTAATATACATGGAAAGAGGCACAAGTGTTAGCCCTTTTTCTCTGACCCGGGAAAACAGCCGCAGGATTTCGTGCTTTTTCATCAGCAGCTTTCTGTCCCTGAGAGGTTCATGGTTGTAGTAGCTTCCCTTTTCATAGGGAGATATGTGGACTCCGACCAACCATAGCTCACTATCCCGGATGTGGGCATAACCTTCCCTTAGGTTTACCCTGCCCTCCCGGACGGATTTTATCTCCGTGCCCGTAAGCACGATGCCGCACTCGAAGGTCTCGAGGATGAAGTAGTCGTGCCTGGCTTTTCTGTTTTGAGCTACTATCCGGTTGGTCATTTCCATCTCCGTGAGTTATTGTATCAGAATGGTCAGCCTTAGTCAATATTGCTCATTCGCTCAAAAAAGAGGCCCCGGCGCAGGCCGGAACCTCTCCTGATGGCTTTCGTGGTCGGGGCGAGAGGATTCGAACCTCCGACCTCCTGGTCCCGAACCAGGCGCGCTTACCAGACTGCGCTACGCCCCGAAAGCTATTAGATTGCCGGATACGCTTCCCGGCAACGGCGAAAATTGTATCACTCCCGGGCTACCTGGTCAAACGGTCGTCTTTTTTTCTTTCATCATCCCCGGGAGAAGTTCCGCCCCGGCGGTTGTTCCACGAGATTCTGTTTCCCGGGGCACTTTCTGCCGCCAGGGGGATTTCTGTCCATCCCCATGGCGTCACAAGGAGGAAGCGAAAGGCTATCCCCTGTGAGTTAAGGGCCCGTATATGGGCAATGTAGCGGTATATGTCCCCAATTATAAAGGTGTCGCTTATCAGCCATACCCGGCGGCAAAGCCTTCTGTTGAAGAGGGAGGCATAGTCAATGGCCATTCTTATGCTGTCTTCGAAGTCGCTCGGCCCCACGTTCAGTACAACGGCGTCTTCATGGCCCTCCGGCTTCCTAAAGTTGGGCAGGAGATCTGCATAGTCATCCACCCATTCCAGCTGGGAGAAGAGTTTATCGCCATCGCCGTCGATGCCGTTTTCGAAGAGCATGGAAAGAGGGTCGTCGTCATGCTCGGCAGCCTCCGCAGCTATAGAATCTTCCATCCACTGCTGAAGCAGGGACACTATTTTTTGTATGTATTCCGGGTATTCTGTTCCCGCCATAGCTGAAAGAATCTCCCCTACCGTCCAAGTTTCATCATTTTTCTGTTCGAATGTCATGGGATCCTCCGGAGCTTCCGTTTATAGTTGGAAGCATAGCATATAGGGGTTTCGGCCACAACAGAGATTTTTAAGTTGCGCCTTTTCAGCAAGTCACCCTTTCTATTCTTCCCCTGCGCATGGATATGCGCCGGGCAGCCACCCCTTCCAGCCACTGGATGTCGTGAGAGGCGATGAGAAAAACAGTGCCCCATTTTTCACCGGCCTCCCTGATAACCCGGGCCATCAGGAGGGCATTCTCCTCGTCTACGTTGGCGGTAGGCTCATCCAGAAGCATCACGGGAGTCTTCAGGACAAGCCGGGAGGCCAGGGCGACCCTTCTTGCCTCTCCTCCGGAGAGCCTGAACCACTCCCTTTTGCTGAACTCAGGAGGAAGCCCTGCCATATCAAGGGCCTCCTCCACCCTTTCCCGCAGATTTTTGGTCAGCCCCCGGGCCCTCAGGCCGTAGGCTATGTTCTCAAAGACCGACCTCTTCAGCAGGTAAGGCTCCTGCAGCAGGAGGGGGGCCTTTCTTCTGAGCTCCCCTTCCCTGTTTGCAGTCTCCTCACCCCGGAACTGTATTGTTCCCGATACAGGCTTAAGAAGGAAGGCCAGGGCCTTCAGCAGGGTGGTCTTTCCACTTCCGTTGTGGCCTACGAAGGCCGTGGGACCCTCTGAGGGGATGGAAAGCTCCCCGATCTGCAGCACCGGCTCGGCGCCATAGGAGCATACCAGGGAGTCTATCTCGTAAAGGGGCGCCGTCATGATGCGGTTCTCCTTCTGAGGGCGGACAGAAACCAGTTAAGGGTGAAGGACAGGGCCAGAAGCATCACGCCCAGGGCAATTCCCGTAGAGAACTCGCCCTTGCCCGTCTCAAGGGTTATGGCGGTGGTAACCGTCCGGGTCCGCCACTTGATGTTGCCTCCGATCATCATGGATACGCCCACCTCGGCAGTTATTCTGCCGTAGGCCGTTACAGCCGCCATGAGAATCTGGTGCCTGCTCTCCCACAGGGTGGACAGGGCCAGTCGTCTCCCCCCGGCCCCCAGGGTGAGAAGGGTAAGGTGCAGCCGGTCGTCCATGCTTTCCACGGCAGAGGCCGTAAGAGCCACCACTATGGGCAGGGCCAGGATGGCCTGGCCCACCGCCATGCCCGGAAGACTGAACAGAAGACCGTAGCCCCCGAAAGGCCCCCGGTTTGATATAAATGCATAAACAAGCAGGCCCACTACAACTGTGGGAATGGACAGCAGGGTATCCACCGCAATCCTGGCGATCTTTTTTCCGGGAAAGGTAAAGTAGCCGAGCATAAAGCCCAGGGGAACTCCCACCGTCAGGGTGGCGCTCATGGAGAGGCCTGTCAGCTTCAGGGTGGTGAGTACAGCGGTCCATACTTCGTCGTCCATGGAAAAGATTAGCTGCAGACCCTGGAAGAAACCGTCGGAGATGTAGTTCACTGCCGTCTGATCCTTTCGAATAAATGTGCCTCTCTCCGGCAGCAGGGAAGCCGGCCGCTGCGTCCATGTCGGCCGGGTTTAGAGCCTGAGGGCTCTGACTTTCAGATTCTCCGCCCCGGAGGAGGTGTGCTAAAAGTATTGTACCCCCCTCTCTGGGGGTTGGCAAATAAAAAGGCCCTCCATGGGGTACAATACTTCAAGAACAGAATTGGAGGTGCAGATATGATACCTTTCAGACTGCGGCGTGACACCGCCTGCATGGTGATGGTGGATATCCAGGAGAGGCTTCTTCCTGCGGTTTCAGGTGCGGACGGGATAAGAGAGAACTCCATCAGGCTCATGAAGGCGGCCGGGACCCTTTCAGTGCCCTTTGTCTACACAGAGCAGTACCCCAGAGGTCTTGGCCCCACTGACAGCAAACTTCTTAAGGCCCTCCCTGAGGGCTCTTCCTACCTTGAGAAGAATACCTTTTCCTGCTGCGATGAGGAGGGCTTCGCCTCCCTCCTGCAGAACACAGGACGGGCTGTGCCTATCGTCTTCGGCATTGAATCCCACATCTGCGTCCTGGCCACCGTGCTTGATCTTCTGGAGGACGGCCGCAAAATCGCAGTAGCCGCCGATGCCTGCGGCAGCAGGGATCCCCTTAAATCAGAGCGGGCCATGGCGGCCATGACAGCCGCCGGAGCGCTGGTCGTTCCCGTAGAGACGGTAATTTATCACCTTATGGGGAGATCGGGAACAGCGGAGTTCAAGGAGCTTCTGCCCCTATTCAAGGAGTAGGCAGGAGATTTTTAAAGGAGGTAAAGCAAAAAAGTGATCATCGACAGGGAAGCTGCACTGCTCCTCCACCGCAAGGCTGGGGGAAAGATACGAATTTACCCCACGGTCAACATCCGCAACGAGGAGGACCTGGGCCTGGCCTACATTCACGGCGGCGCCTTTGCAGCAGGAGAGATCGTAAAGAACGCTGCTGCCGCCTATGACTACTGCGGAAAGGGCAACAGACTTGCAGTAATCAGCGACGGTTCGGCGGTGCTGGGAATGGGAGATATCGGCCCTACAGCGGCCCAGCCGGTAATGGAGGGAAAGTGCCTGCTCTTTAAAACTCTGGGCGACGTCAACGCCTTTCCCCTCTGCATAGACGCCCGGAACAGCGATGAAATTGCCGCCATGGCCAGGCTGGTAGCCCCGGGCTTTGGAGCAATCAACATTGAGAACGTTTCAAGCCCGAACTCCTTTACCGTGGTGGAGCAGCTTCAGTCAGAGCTCGGCATCCCCGTCTTCAGCGATGACCAGCACGGTTCGGCGGTGGTGGTAATGGCGGCTCTTATCAACGCCCTGAACCTGGTGGAAAAAGAGATGAAGGATATCCGGGCAGTAATCTTCGGGGCCGGCGTAGCGGGGATCGCCGCCGCCCGCCTGATGAAGTATGCAGGAGTGGGAGAGATTACCGTTCTGAACAAGTGCGGGATTCTTGGGTCGGGGAACGATTGCATGAACTTTGTGCAGGAGGAGCTGGCGGCTCAGCTCGGGCAGACCCGGGGAGGAGGCTCCCTCGAGGAGGCCGTAAAGGGAGCAGATGTCCTGGTGGGTCTATCCTCAAAGGGGAGGTTCACCAGCGACCACATCCGCTCCATGAAGGCCGGCAGCGTAGTCATGGCCCTCTCAATGCCCATGCCGGAGATCTCCGTGGAGGAGGCTCTGGCAGCAGGGGCGGACGTCTTTGCAGACGGACTGCCCTGGACGCCCAACTCCATGCCCAACCTCCACGCCTATCCGGGAATTGCCCGAGGGCTTCTGGACGTACGGGCAAAGGGCCTCAACGAAAACATACTGCTGGCGGCATCCCGGGCGATCGCAGGGTCCGTTGACCGCAAGAGACTGAGGAAAAGGCACATCGTGCCGGACCTCTTCTCCGACGAAGTTACTCCGAGGGTAGCGGAGGCAGTGGCCCAGACAGCCATCTCAGAAGGACTTGCCACCCATCCCCTTCCTCCCAAGCAGGTGTACGAGGAGACGTGGCAGCGGCTCTTCGGCGGCATTCTTCCAATGGAATAAAAAAAGAGGCTCCCCGGGGAGCCTCTTTTTTTATTCTCAGAAAACCCTTGCAAGCAGCAGGGCCGTTCCCGCTGCAGTTACCAGCAGAGAGTGCCTTTCGCTCTCCCACAGTATGGAAGGCTCAAAGGGGCCCTTTATTCTGCCCGAAGGAAGGCGAAGAGGGAAAAAACGGCCTGTATTCGCCCGGTATTCTTCGTAATCAGTCCCGAATTTACCCTGTAGAAACGCCTCTTCCCAGGGGATGATCAGAAGGCAGTAGATTATCAAAAACCCGGCCGCAAACAGCAGAAGCGCCTTTCCTCCCGCCATGAGCCCCCATCCTGCGCCAATGAGGCCGTTCCCGATGTACAGAGGGTTTCTGGCAAGGGCGTAGGGGCCCCACGTAACCAGTTTTGCGGCCCTCACCTTCTCTCCTCTGTAGAGGGTTATGGAGCCGGCCGCCCAGAACCTGATCCCCTGACCCAGGGCTACAATAAGCAGCCCCAGTGCAGCAGTCCCCCGGGATACGGGCTCGGCCACGACAAGCACTACGATGAACAGAAGGGTCCAAAGGCCGCCCCTGAGCCTGAAGGCGGCCTCCCTAGCTTTATTCAGCCTCGTCGTCCTCAGGCTCATATCCGGAATCCCGCCGCATATAGGCAACGATATTTTCGTCCGGGTCGGGCTCCTTGTCGTAGATTTCCTCAGTTACGCCCCATCCCAGCATTTTTACTGCTACCACAAGTCCCATTCCGATGGCAAGATATTCAGTGAAAAACCGCCATGCTATAGCCATAACTCCCGCCATGTTCCAGGGAACAAGAAGGCCGAAAAGAGCAGCGCCGCCCCCCTCTGCCACTCCGCTTGCCCCCGGGGTGGGGACAAAATACAGAAGGAACATGAACACGGCCTGGGCGAGGATAGCCTGCACATAGTGAAAGGGAAGGCCCACGGACGCAATCAGGCAGGGCAGCACCGAAAATACGAAGAGGAGGTGAAAGAAGGAGAGGAGGATCGCCAGAAGAAAATACTTGAGCCCGCAGGAGAAGAACATCTGAAAGTTAAGGTGGTAGTTGTCCACTTCGAGGTTGATCCTCTTTGATATGAGCAGCACCTTCTCCGGTTTTACAACTCCAAGTCTTTTCAGCCACAGGGTCAGTATCCTGCCCCATCTTTTTATGATTTCAGGCCTGGCGATGCTGAGGACCACGAGAATCCATGAGATTACTATGAACGCCAGCACATAGGAAAATACTCCCTTAAGGAAAAGATGCCCCCGGAGGAGCTCCGGCTCTATTACCACAGCCACCGGGACCATCACTCCAAGGATCAGGATGGTCAGCAGAGTGCGGGTAAGGGTTATGGCTATGCCCTTGCCTATGGGGACATCCCGCCGGTAAAGGGCGTACACCTGGAAGGGACCCCCTCCGCTCTGCATGGGCGTTACGGCGCAGCCGAAATAGTGAAGCCACGTCAGCACCATTCCCAGCCGGAAGTTTATCTTCTCGCCGGCTGACTTTGCCAGAAAGCAAAATCGGGAGGAATCACAGGTCCATGCCATCAGGACGAAGAAAAGTGCAAGGAGGAGAAGCCTCTTGTCAGCTCTCACCATGGTCCTCCAGGTTTCTCCGTCTACGCTGTAAAAAAGCACTACTGCGCTAACCCCAAAGGATAGCAGCAGGAAAAGCACCAGTCCTCTACGAAGAGTCAATGAAGGGAAAACCTCCTCTTTAAGTGGAAAAACCGGACTCCGCTTGTTCTACGAGACCCGCTGCGGCGCGAAGATCATCGGCAACGGAGAACATTGTACCAGATTTTTCTTTTTGCCCTACGGCAAAACCGGAAAAAATGCCCAGCTCCGTCTTTTTTCCCCGGCCTGTCCTGACAAGAATGGATCTGCAGCCCATGTTCAGGCCGAATTCAAGGTCGCACAGCGAGTCTCCTATCATCCAGCTTTTTTTAAGATCGAGGTCAAGATCTGCGGCGGCCCTCAGGCCCATGCCCGGCGCCGGCTTGCGGCAGCTGCATTCTCTGAATCCCTCCCCTGCTGGGCCGTGAGGGCAGAAGTAGAAGGCGTCTATCTGCACTCCTTCCCGGGAAAGAAGCTCTCTTATCCGGTCATGGACTTTTTCCACGGACGATTCGCCAAAATACCCCCGGGCAACACCGCTCTGGTTTGTGGCCACCACCAGCATAAAGTTCAACTTTTTCAGCCGCTGCAAGGCCTCTGCCCCTCCCGGCATCAGTTCTACCTGGTCCGGAGAGCGGAGGTAGGGCACATATTCTATAAGTGTGCCATCCCTGTCCATAAATACAGCTTTGTTCATTAGTAGTACGTCACTGCACAGGGCCTGATATCATATCCTCCATGGCAGCGATAAGACCGCCCAGGCTTTCGATGTGGGGAAGGATCCCCACCCGGATGGCATAGGCAAGCTCCAGGTGTTTTCCCTCCTCCATAAGGGAGGAGGCCTTTTCCAGCTCCGGCACAAGGGCCTCGCCAAGGCTGTCCAGACCCTGAGCAACTTCACAATCCTGCAGGCCCAGCAGTATCCGGCCGTTGCCTGCCACGTTCAGAATCCAGCCGATGCCCTCTGCCGCCTGGCCCACCAGTTCAAGTCCCTCCCTGGTTCTGTCGGCCTCCAGATGGTCTGCGGCCCCTTCAAGCCCTCCCGCAAGCCTCCGGTGGTAGTCGGCGGCATCTGAAAGGGTTTCCGCCAGGAATTCCCGCACCGCCCGGCCGGAGAATCTGGCCTCCATGCCTCCGGCAAGTGCAAGGAAACCTTCCTCATCCAGCTCCGTCCCATCCACTTCGATTGTGCTTATAAGCATTCCCCTCCGGGCCAGCTCCTCCCTGACGGACGTCAGCACGTCCTCCTTGGACGGCGAGTCCCCGGAAAGGACTAGTTCTTCTCCGTCGATCAGTACTTTCATTTGCACCCTCCTGCACATCCCGTCAAAAAACACACGGGGAACATTTAGTTCTAAAAAACCTCTGCTCCTTAAAGAAGTCATTTTATCATGAGCTGCTGCCTGCCGGGACAGATTAAGTATCTTACCCCGTCTGCCGATAAGAAAGGGAAGAACCGTACTCTCGTTCTCAGGGAGATGATTTAAATGTCAGATTACCAGTCAACTTTTTCAATACCGGGCATATCCTCAAGCATAGACTGGGGCGCCATGGCGGACAAGCTCATTGAAAACGCCAGAAAGCCCCAGGCCACAATGGTAGCAAAGCAGGATACCCTGGAGCTTAAAATCGGGCTGTTCAATGAATTTTCAGCCTCCATGAAGACCATGAGAAATACCCTTGATCCCCTTAAGCTGGGGTCCACCTTCAATGCGAAGATGGCGGAGTTCACAGTTCTCTCCGGCATCAATGCTGACAGTGTAGTCAGCGCCGAGGTATCTCCTGACGCCTCTATCAGCCGCCACGAAATAGAAGTGCTTCAAAAGGCGGTCGCCCACAGCTTTTTCAGCACCAGGATTGAAAGCAACATGGGGGACGCCGGCCTGGAGGGAGTCGAAAAACTATTCATAAACGTGGGAGGGCGAAGGGCGGAGATCGAGGTAAACGCCTCTGACTCTCTCATGACCATAGCAAAAAAGATCAACGACGCTAAGGACATCACCATCGACCCCGCCACGGGAAAGGCCTACGAAGAAAGCCTTGGAGTTACCGCCTCCGTCATGGACAACCGGCTGATAATAAAGAGCCTGAACACGGGCCTTGGCAAGACAACGGACAAAACCGAGATCACCAGGGGCACCTCGAACAGCGACAAGCTGGGCTTTACATTCTCCGGGAACGAACCGGCCGACGGCAAGATCGTAGTGAAGGTAGGGGACACCGTCTACGAAGAGGGCTTTGTGGTGGAATCGGGCAGCGATGAAATAGTCTGGCTGGACGGACAGGGCCGGCAG
>JBMNVK010000046.1:0-17834 GCA_050946755.1 Aminivibrio sp.
AACTCGTCTGAAACCCTGTCCCTGATCGGCAGAACAGAATCTGGTGACCTCGTCATCCGGCGGGGCTGAGGAGGCTGAACTATGGAATTTGCGCTGAAATACGGAAAAGGTACTGAAACGTTTACTCTGGACGACTCAAAGATCCTCCAGGTGGTAGTGCCGCCGGAGACGGACCTCAGGCCCTGCGCTCCCGGGGACGTGGACCGGGCCCTGGACAGCCCCGTGGGGACAGAGCCCCTGTCGGAGCTGCTGGCAAAAAAGAAACCCCGCAGGGTAGTGCTGGTGGTGAACGACATCACCCGCCCCACCCCCTACGACCTTCTGCTGCCCCCGGTGCTGTACCGGCTGGCCAAAGCGGGGGTCACCGACGATATGATCACTCTGCTGGTGGCCACGGGAACTCACGACCCCCATACGGACGAACAGAACCTTCAGGTGTACGGCAAGGAGATAGTGGAAAGGTTCAGGATAGTCTCCCATGCGGCCCACGATACGGACTCCATGGTCCCCGTCGGGGTTTTAAAAAGCGGCACGGAGTTCAGGATAAACCGCCTTGTGACGGAGGCCGACTTCGTCATGACCTTCGGCGTCGTAATGCCCCACTACTTTGCGGGCTACTCGGGGGGGAGAAAATCCATCATGCCGGGAGTGGCGTGGAAGCAGACCGTGGAGCAGAACCACTCCAGAATGGTGGAGCTCATGGACGCCCTTCCCGACCTGGACACCAACCCCGTCAGCCTTGAGATGATCGAGGCGGCGCAGATGGTGGAAGTGGGCATGATCCTGAACGTGGTGGTAAATGAAAGGAAGGAGATTGTAAAGGTGTTGGCCGGCGATCTCGTCAAGGCCTGGCGGGAGGCGGCCCGGATCTCGGCGGGCCTTTACGAGGTCCCCGTGAAGGGCCCTGCGGATGTGACAATAGCAAGCGCCTCCGGCCATCCCAGGGACATCAACATGTACCAGGCCCAGAAGGCCCTGGACCATGCCGACAAGGCCACAAAGAAGGGAGGCGCCATAGTTCTCGCGGCGGACTGCCCCGGGGGCTACGGAGAAAAAATCTTCGAGGAGTGGATAGAGGATGCCTCCTCGCCTGAGGACATCGTGAGGAGGATAAAGACCGACTTTAAAATGGGCGGCCACAAGGCCTTCGGCTTCGCCAAAGTGGCGGCGGAAAAGACGGTCTACATGGTTACATCCATGAGCGAGGAGCAGGTGAAAAAGCTCTTTGCCGTAAAAGTCCCGTCGGTGGAGGAGGCCCTTCGCCGCATAGAGGCGGAGAGGGGAGGGGACTTCAGCTGCCTGGTGATGCCGGAGGGAGGGCTGACTGTACCGGTCCTCCCCCCGGCCTGAACTGCTACGCTCTGTAGACCGTCTCCCCGTCAATGAGGGTAAACCGGACGCTGGTCCGGGCGTCCAGGGGATCGCCGTCCCAGATCGCCAGGTCAGCGTCCTTGCCTTTTTCCACCGACCCAACCCGGTCTTCAATGCCCAGATGCTCTGCGGCGTACAGAGTTGCGGCCCCCAGGGCCACCTCCCTGGGAAGTCCCGCCTTCACGGCCAGGGACAGGCACACGGGCAGATGCTCTATGGGGATCACCGGGTGGTCCGTGATGATGCAGAAGTGGACCCCTGCCTTCCAGAGGGCTACGGGGGTCTCCCAGGACTTGTTCCGCAGCTCCATCTTGGGCTTGCCCGTGAGGGTGGGCCCCACGGCGGCCCTGACTTTCTTCTCCGCCAGGAAGGGGGCTATCAGGTGCCCCTCTGTGCAGTGCTCCACCGTGTAGGGTACTGAAAACTCCTCGGCTATGCGCACCGCCGTTGCAATATCGTCGCACCGGTGGGCGTGGATGCACAGGGGCAGCTTCCCCTCAAGCACAGGCAGCATGGCCTCATGGTGCAGATTGCGCTCCGCCGTCTCTCCCTTGCCTTTTGCCTTCTCCATCCTGTCCCTGTAGTTTTCCGCCTCCACGAAGGCCTGCCGCAGCAGGGCGGCGTTGCCCATGCGGGTGTTGGGCAGCTTTTTTCTCTCCGTATATATCCGGATCGGGTTTTCCCCCAGGGCTGCCTTCATGGAGGAGGGGGCCGTCACCACCATCTCATCCACTATTCTTTTGCGTCCGTTCTGCGAAGGGGCGGTCTTTATTATGGCCCCCTGCCCTCCTATTATATTGGCGCTGCCCGGCAGGGTCTGGACGCAGGTCACCCCGGCAGATAAAGCCGCCTCAAAGGCCGTGTCGTCCTGGTAGATGGCATCGAGAATCCGCAGATGGGGCACTACCGGGTCCACCATGTCGTTGGCATCGGCCATCCCTGCGGGAAAACCCTCGCAGTAGGTGCCTATATGGGTGTGGGCATCGATCAGCCCCGGGGTAACCACCATTTCAGCGGCGTCGATCACCTCTTCAGCGCCCCTGGCGTCCAGCCCTTCAGCTATCTCCGCAATCTTTCCGTCCTTTATAAAAATAGTTACGTCCGACAGGGTGTTGCCCAGCCCCGTCTCCAGAGTGCCTGCCAGTATGGCCTTCATCTTTTGAATTCCTCCTGAAGTGACGATATTTGATCCCTTTATGCTTCCGGATGCATTGTACATCAGAAAAGACCGCGGTTAAAAGCTTATTTTAAGCTTAAAAGAGGATGAAGCTTTTGACTTATGCTGTCCTTTAATCCTCAGGGTACAATAAAAGGGCGCCCGGGCTGCGGCCTTAGGGGCGCAGAAGGAGCCATTAGCAGGAGGACAGAGAATGAAGGCTGAAAACATGGATTTGCGCCCCGTAGGCAGGGTGCATTCGCCTCTTAAAAGGCGGGAGGACTGTCCCAGCCAGGGGTGCGAGGATGCGCCGGGGGCGGAGATAGAGATCTTTGACGATTATTTGGACTGTCTCGACGGTCTGGAGGCGGGGAGGGAGATTTTAATCCTGACCTGGCTTCATCTGTCGAACAGGAATCTGCGGAAGGTCCATCCCCGGGGGAACCGGGAGGCCCCCCTCAGGGGTATCTTTGCCACCCGCTCGCCGGCCCGGCCGAATCCCATAGGGCTTCACAGGGTGCGGCTGGTGGAAAAAAAGGGCGGCCGTCTCAAGGTGGAGCCTCTGGAGGCCCTGGACGGCACGCCCGTAATCGATATTAAACCCGTTCTTAGGGAAAGGTGAGGGCTGGTTGTCCGTACCTATTTCTCCATTACCCGGGTGCACGCATCCCTGAAGCATTCGCACAGGGTAGGGTGGGCGTGGACTGTATGGGCTACCTCGGAAGCGGTCATTCCGCGGGCCACCGCCAGGGTCGCCTCTCCCAGCAGGGATGCCGCCTCCGGGCCCATAATGTGAACGCCCAGCAGGGTCTTGTCTGAAGCCCGGGCCACCACCTTGACGAAGCCGTCTCCCTCGCCCAGGGACAGGGCCATGCCGTTGGCGGCGAAGTAGGCCTTTGCCTCCACCACGTCCTCGCCCCTCTCCCTGGCCTCCTCCTCCGTCAGACCTACCGCTCCCACCTCCGGTGTCATGAAGACGCAGGCGGGCACGGCGTCGTAATCTACTGTGTAGCTGCCGCCGGTCATGGAGCTGACGGCGGCCAGGGCGTGATACTCCGCCAGGTGGGCCAGCATGGCCCCGCCTGTGCAGTCCCCTATGGCGTAGACCCCCTCCACGGAGGTCCTCTGGGATGAATCCGCCTCAATGGCGCCCCGGACGGTTTTGACGGGGCCCTTCTCCAGGCCGAAGCCTTCCAGTATGGGGGCCATGCTGGAGGCCACTATCAGCCGGTCGCATCTCTCCTCAAAGGGCTCGTCCTCCGACGTGCCCTTCAGGAGCAGCTTACCCTCCGACAGGGCCGCCTCACTCAGCCGTACATAGTCCATCATGGGCGTCTTTCGCCGCTTCAGGGTCTGGATGGTCTTCTTCTTCACGTCTCCGTCCATCCGGCGCAGAATCTGGTCGGAGTGCTTCAGCAGGATGATTTTTTTGCCCAGATCCTGAAGCAGCATGGCCATCTCCATGGCTATGACCCCCGCCCCCAGCACCGCCACTGTCTCCACCTCGCCGTTTCGGTCCGGGTCCCACAGGGTGGGCTCCGTGATGGCCCAGTCGCCGGGCAGCACCTGGGGGAGGTCGTTGCCCGCAAAGGGGGGCAGCACCGACCGGGCGCCGGTGGCGACTATAAGTCTTTTGCCCCTGATCTCCTCCTGACCTCCGTCCTCTTTGGTGACGAGGATTTTTTTCTCCCCCTCCCACTGGGTCACCACTCCCGTTCCCCGCATCCATTTGGCGCCGGCCATCCGCAGGGCCGTGGCGGAGCCCTTTCTCAGCTTGTCCATAACTCCTTCCACCCTGGACCAGAGGCCCTCCCTGGGGCCCCTGCCTCCGGTGATATGGGCGTAGAGAGCCTTGGTGGGTATGCAGCCCCGGTTGAGGCAGACCCCTCCCAGGCGGTCCTTTTCAATTATTATCGTGTTCATCCCTGCGGCTGCTGCCAGCTCGGCGGCCTTAAGGCCCCCCGGCCCTCCGCCCAGGATCACAAGATCGTACATTTATCCGTCTCCTTCCGGCCCGGTCAGAGGGCCAAGGCTGAATAAGAAAGGGGCGCCGCCCTCCCCCTGAGGGATTGACGACGCTCCTTGGTGAACGGGGGGGCTCGCTGAACAAGCCCCCCCGCAAATATGACTAATCCTCAAACTGCCAGCGCAGAATCGGGTTTCTTGCCGCGGTGGTCTCGTCAGGCCTGGATATGGGCGTAGACTCGGGCAGTACCTGGAAGGCCTCCGGGCCCTCCTCCCTTGCCTTTGCCACGATGGCCTCCATGGATTCAGCGAACCGGTCCAGAGTCTCCATGGACTCCGTCTCCGTGGGCTCCACCATCAGGGCCTCAGGCACGATGAGGGGGAAGTAGACCGTGGGAGGGTGGTAGCCTGCGTCGATGATGGCCTTGGCCACGTCCATGCTGCTGACCCCCGTCTCGCTCTTCAGGGGACCGCCGTTCAGCACAAATTCGTGCATGCAGTGCCCCTTATGGGCCAGGGGGTAGAGGCCGCTGAGCTTTTTGGCCAGATAGTTGGCGTTGAGCACCGCCATCTCTGCTACCTCGGTGAGCCCCTCGGCTCCGAGGGTGCGGAGATAGGTGTATGCCCGCACCAGCACGCCGAAGTTGCCGTAGAAGCTTCTGACCCTGCCGATGGACAGGGGCCGCTCATCGGCGTCAATGAGGGTATATCTGCCGTCCCGGTGGCCAATTATGGGCGCGGGCAGGAAGGGCTCCAGCACGGCCTTTACTCCCACCGCTCCTGAGCCGGGCCCTCCTCCCCCGTGGGGAGTGCTGAAGGTCTTGTGAAGGTTCAGGTGCAGCACGTCAAAGCCCATGTCGCCGGGCCTGGTCTTGCCCAGTATGGCGTTGGCGTTGGCCCCGTCGTAGTAGACCAGCCCCCCGGCTTTGTGAACCGAGTCGGTGAGCTCCGATACGTACTTCTCGAAGATCCCCAGAGTGTTGGGGTTTGTCAGCATAAGCCCTGCTACTGAATCGTCGAGCGCGGATTTCAGCGAATCAAGGTCTACCATGCCCTCGTCGTCGGAGGCCACTTCCACCGTGTCGAAGCCGGTGACAGTGGCGGAGGCGGGGTTGGTGCCGTGGGCCGAGTCAGGGACAAGAATCTTGTTTCTGTGCCCCTCGCCCCGGCTCTCGTGATAGGCCTTGATCATCATGAGGCCCGCCTGTTCCCCGTGGGCCCCTGCCGCAGGCTGGAGGGTGTAGGCGTCCATGCCTGTTACCTCGGAGAGCATTGTCCCCAGGTCGTACATCAGCTTCAGGGCGCCCTGAACCGTATTCTCCGGCTGGAGGGGGTGTACCAGGGCGAAGCCGGGCATTCTGGCCGCCGTCTCATTAAGCTTGGGGTTGTACTTCATGGTGCACGACCCCAGAGGGTAGAAGCCGTCGTCCACCGAGTAGTTCATCTTGGACAGCCCGGTGAAGTGGCGCACCACGTCCACCTCGGCCATCTCAGGCAGCCTGGGGGCCTCCTTCCGGCAGGCATCTCCCAGTACCGATGCGCAGTCTGCCGCCGGAACATCAAGCTCCGGCAGGGCGTAGCCTTTACGCCCCTTCCGGCTCGCTTCAAAGAGAGTTTCCATTGTACGGGCCATCAGGCGTCACCTCCCGCTATCGCCACAAGGCGATCGATCTCTTCCTTTGTCCTGTTCTCCGTAACGGCCAGGAGCCAGCCGTTTTTCACGTCCGGGTAGTGAGGCTCGAGGGAGTAGCCTCCGATAATGCCCGCCTCCAGAAGGCGGCGGTTCAGCTCTTCCACCGGCTCGTCGGGGATCAGTGCCACTTCTCTAAAGCCTGCGGTTCCCGGAAAGGCTCGCTTAAACTTGCCCGTCTTCTCCAGCTGGGCAACGGCGTACTCCGTCTTGGACATGATCTGCTCGCCCACTTCTTTTATGCCTGCGGGGCCCATGAGGCTGAGGTAGATGGAGGCCGCCACTATGCACAGGTTCTGGTTTGAGCAGATGTTGGAGGTGGCCTTCTCCCGGCGGATATGCTGCTCTCTCGCCTGGAGGGTGAGGACGAAGGTCCTCCGTCCCAGCCGGTCTACCGTCTGGCCGCAGATTCTGCCGGGCATCCGGCGCATGTGAGGCTTGTTGACGGCGATGAAGCCGAAGGCAGGTCCGCCGTAGCTCATGGGGTTGCCCACAGACTGGCCGTCGCCCACTACGATATCGGCGCCCAGTTTTCCCGGGGCCTCAAGAAGCCCCAGGGCCAGCAGATCTGTGGAGACCACCAGCAGAGCGCCCGCCTCGTGTACGGCGTCTGCCAGGCTTTTTATGTCCTCTATGTTGCCGAAGAAGTTGGGGGACTGCACCACCAGCGTTGCCACGTCTCCACCGGCGAGGGCGTCTTCAAGCTCTTTTTCATCGATCTTTCCGTCACTCATGCCCAGCTCCTGCCACTCAAGCTGTCTGCTCCAGCAGTAGGTTTTGAGCACTTCCCTCGTCTGGGGGTTGACGGTGCCGGACCAGAGAATTTTCTTCTTTCTGGTGGCCGCTGCGGCCAGTACGGCTCCCTCCGCTGCAGAGGTCGCACCGTCGTACATGGAGGCATTCGAGATCTCCATGCCCGTCAGCTCGCAGACCATGGTCTGGTACTGGAAGATGGCCTGAAGGGTGCCCTGGGCCACCTCCGGCTGGTAGGGGGTGTAGCTGGTGGTGAACTCCCCCCGGGAGATCAGGCTGTCCACAGCCACAGGGATGAAGTGGTCGTAGGCCCCTGCGCCCAGGAAGCAGACCATGTCGTCCACGTTTTTATTGCTTCCGGAAAGCTGCTTCAGATCCCGGAGCATCTCGACCTCTGTCAGTGCTTTAGGGAGGTCAAGAGGCTTCTTTTGTCTGACCTTTTCAGGTATTCCTGAGAAAAGGTCGTCAATGGAACCGACGCCGAGGTATTCGAGCATCCGGCGCCGGTCTTCCGCCGTGGCGGGAATGTACCGGCTCATGGATACCCCTCCTTACTGCCCTTCGGCCTCAAGCTCCTCAATGAGCTTTGTATAGGCGGCGGCGTCCAGAAGGGAGTCCAGCTCGCCCGTGTCGGATACCTCCAGCTTAACCAGCCAGTTGGCGTAGGCGTCCTCGTTGATAAGCTCCGGAGCTCCATCGAGCTCGCCGTTGATCTCGCTCACCGTTCCGGAGACGGGGCTGAACACGTCGTTGGCACCCTTTACGGACTCCACCACCACGAAATCCTCCCCCGCCTTCACTTCCATGCCCTCATCGGGGAGCTCTACGTACACCACGTCGCCCATGGCGTTCTGGGCGTAGTCGGTAATTCCCACTATGCCGATACTGCCCTCCATCTTTATCCACTCGTGGTCCTTCGTATACTTGAGATCCTGGGGTACATTAGCCATCTGTTTTGTCCTCCTTAATGTTTGTCTTTCTTCCCGAAGGTAGTCCGCTACTTCTTGTTTCTCCTGTCGTAGAAGGGCCTTTTTACTACTACGCCCTTCCTGGGCTTGTCTCTTATCAGAATGTTCAGGGTCTCTCCCTCTGCCGGCGCAGGGGCATCAACACAGCAGTTTGCCATGTTGGCATCCAGGTAGGGGCAGTATCCGCCGGAGGTCACCCAGCCTATAACTTCACCGGCCTCGTTTGTCACCTTCATTCCCGCCCTGGGAACGCCTCTGTCCTCAAGTTTGAACCCCACTACTTTTCTTTTGAGGCCTTCTTCCTTCTGGCGCTTGAGCACGGGCTGGCCTATGAAGCCGCCCTCCTTGTCCACCTTCACGAAGAAGCCGTAGCCGGCCTCCAGGGGGCCGAGGTCCTCGGTAAACTCATGGCCGTACAGGGGAAGGCCCGCCTCGAACCGCAGGCTGTCCCTTGCTCCCAGGCCTACGGGCATTATGCCGAACTCCTTCCCCGCCTCAAGAAGCAGGTCCCAGAGCTCTTCGCCTTTGTCCCAGTCCACGTATACCTCGAAGCCGTCCTCGCCGGTGTAGCCCGTGCGGCTGACTATGGCAGGGATTCCCCCTACTGATACGCCGTCCAGGAAGGTAAAAAATTTGAGGGTGGAGGGGTCGAAGTCCGCTACCTTTTTCAAAATGGCCTCGGCGGCGGGGCCCTGGAGGGCAGCCTCCGATGTCTTCATGGTTATATTTTCCAGGGAGACCCCTGTGGCGGGAAGGTGTTTGTTCAGCCAGTCCCAGTCCTTGTCCGCATTGGAGGCGTTTACCACCAGCAGATATTTTTCGGTATTATACCGGTATACGAGCAGATCATCCACCACGCCGCCCTTTTCATTGCACATAATAGTGTACTGCACCTGAAAGTCGTGCATCACGGTGAGGTCGTTGCTGAGCAGGGAGGACAGCCATTTTTCGGCATCCTTGCCCTCCACCATGATCTCCCCCATGTGGGATACGTCAAAAAGCCCCGCCTTTGTCCTGACGTTGAGATGCTCCGTCTTGATCCCGGCGCCGTCGTACTGCACGGGCAGCTCCCAGCCGCTGTAGTCCACCATCCGTCCTCCTGCCGCCACGTGTCTGCTGTACATTAAGGTACGCTTCATGAACCTGCCTCCTTCTTTCTTCCTATGGGGGCCTCCTCCAGCCATCCGGCCACGTCCGCCGGCTCATCCCGGCCGGGGAAGCCCTCCCTGATAAGCTCTGCCATCTCTTTCCAGCTAAAAGGCGCTCCGTCAAGCAAAACCGCCATGGAGAGAACCATCTCACCGTCCATGGCGTCAGAAAACACCGCCGGCGACGCCACTCTGCCGTCCCTGATGTCGAACTGAAGCTCCACTCCGCCCCAGGGAAAACGCCTGCCTACGGTTACCTCACAATCTCCTGCGCGGCCGTAGAGCCACTCCCGACTCCTGTACTGCTCTGCCAGCCGGGCAAATTTTTCGTCCCGGGGAACCTCCGCCCCCCGCAGAACGGTCCTGGCGGGGCAGCGAAGGACGAACTCCCTCTCCAGGGCTTCCTGCAGATCCTCCAGAGTGAGCCCTGGCCGGGCGTCACGGAGGTTTGTAACCCGGGATTCCACAGAGGCAACCCCCTTGGACCGAAGTTTCTCCGGGTCTACGTTGAGGTACCGGGAGATCTTGGCCATGTCGGCGGAGAGGAGAAGAGTTCCGTGGTGAAGCCCTCTGTCTCTGGTCATCTTGTAGGCGTTGCCTGAAAATTTTCTGCCCCCTATGACCAGGTCGTTCCTGCCTGAAAACTCCGCGGCGATGCCCAGCTTTCGCAGGGCTCCAAGAACTGTGCCGAGCTGAAGCTCCATGTCGTAGGCCTTCCTGGGCATGATAAAGGAGAAATTCAGATTTCCCAGATCGTGGTAGACGGCTCCGCCTCCCGTAGACCGGCGGGCAAGCCTGCCGCCCTCCGACTCCAGGAGGTCCAGCCGGCATTCTGCCCAGGCGTTCTGGTTCCGGCCTATCACCACTGTGTGGGCATTTTGCCACAGATAGAGGATTGCCTCCTCATCCCCGCAGTCTTCCATCAGCCATACTTCCCTGGCCAGGTTGTCCCAGGGGTTGACTTCCGCCGAGCGGATCAGTCGCACTCTCTCAAACTTCAAGGCCATCCTCCCGCATAGAGCAGATATCGGGCATCTTGCCCGGCGAAATCATTGACTATGACGGATAAAGGCGAATAAGTTTGCCTATTCTGAAATTATATCCCCTGTTCGTCCCCCGGTCAATGTCGCTGATTCCTATTATATAAAAATAGTTTACCATAGAAATACTATATGGGGGTATAATTGAATATATAATAAAAAGTGTTATTTCAGGGCCGTTTCAGGCTGAAATGAGGTGACTGCCGCAGCATTGCAGAGGAAGATGGAAAAGATGCGCTTTCTGTGCCGGCCCGACGGTGCCCGGATAGGGTGGAAGAGGTACGGCGGCGGCACAGGACTGCTCCTCATCCCAGGCTTTGGAGGGGACAGCTCCTGCTGGGGCGGCGCTTTCCCTAGGCTGCTCAGGGAGCAGGGCATTGCCCCCGTGATCTATGACCCCCGGGGGCTGGGGGAGAGTTCCGGCGGCTCCTCCGCCCACTCCATGCCCCTTTACGCTGGAGATGCCGCCGCAGTGGCAGAGGCGGCGGGCGCTCCCCTGGCCGTGCTGGGGTGGTCCATGGGGGCTGCGGTGGCGGCAGAGCTGGCCCTTGTTCGCCCCGACCTAGTCACCGCCCTTATCCTCTGCTGCGTCGCCCCGGATCACGGCTCCGCTGCCCGTGCCCGGCCGGAGATTTTCGGTCCCCTCACAGGGGAATCCCTCTCCGACGCGGCCCTGACCCTTGCGGAGGCCCTCGCCCCGCCGGGAGGAGGATGGAGCGGCCCTTTTGCCAGCTCCCTGCGGCAGAATCTGTTAAATTTCTTTTTAAACCATGAGAAGGCCATCCGGGGACAGCAGGCGGTCCTTAAGGGAATGGCGCCTCTGGCGGGCAGGCTGGGAGAGCTTTCCATCCCCGTACTGGTAATAGATGGGGAGGAGGATCCTCTGATCCCTCCCGGCTCGGGGGCCGCCCTGGCCTCGGAGATGGAGAGGGCGGTCTGCAAGACCCTGCCCGGCGACCACGGCCTGGTCTACGAACGGCCCAAGGAGCTGGCGAATCTTGCAGCGGCCTTTATCGGCCCCTCCAAAGGACGCTCCTAAGGTCTTCACTCGACCCGGGAGGCTATCTGGGTCTTTTTCTCCCCGTCCGTCTCGTACATCTTTTTGCCGTCCCTGCTTATGACCACTTTTAGTTCCGCCCTTCCGGGGAGGTTTACCTTCAGAAAATAGGCCTGACCTATGGGGGGCAGCCAGGGGGCATCCTTCCTCCAGGAGCTCACGATCCGGGGCGGGTCGACCTCTCCTTTGGGGCCGAAGTTCAGCAGGCTTCCGTTGTGCCATCGCCACAGACCCTCAATGGGGTCCTTTACGGCCGGCCGAGCCCAGCCGGGCCTGAAGTTTCTGACGGATTTCTCAAGCAGCGCTCCGAGAGTCTCATCCTCCGGAGGCCACAGGGCAAGAACTCCGTACCAGGTTTCGTGCTCGCCGAAGAAGGCGCCGATCATATCCGCCTCCCTGCCGTCAAGGTCCGCCCGGTACCGCCTTATAATGCCCTCTGCCCCGCTTACTGTATGAACCGTGCCGGTCCAGGTCTGTACGGGGGTCAGGATGGCGAACTCCTCCCGCTCCTCGAAGGCGGCGGCCGCCTCAAATTTTGATGCAAAGGGCTGCCCCAGAGTGAGTACCATAAGCAGTCCGTCTTTTTCCGGCGAACGGGCCACCAGGGCGACCTCCGGAGCGGGCCATTTCCGGGCGGTCCACCCCTTCGGAACAGCTATATTGAAGTATGTCCTGGTATCAAGGATCCCCGCCCCGGCGGCTGGGCTAGGGGCTGAAAAGATCGCGAAAAAAAACAGAAAAAGGACAAAAATCCGGCCAAACTTCATGTTTTCACCTCCGCAGGCTGCCCGGAACGGATAATCACCTCCCACTATACTGCATTTTAACTCCGCCGTCCGACGGGTCTTTAAGATCATTCCCACTGCGGGGGCAGAGGGAGTTTACAATTCCGTTACAATGCCGTGACAGGCCGCTGACACATCCCCCTCCTGTACGGGTTACTCTTTTGGCCAGGAGGTGGTTGCAATGTTTAAAAAAATTATGACTGCTGCGCTGGTTATGTTTGTAGGGGCTGCGCTTTTTGCGGCCGATGCCTCGGCGGAAGGGGAAAGACTTGTCTTCCGGGCCGACGGGGAGTATTCCGTACTGGCAGCCAACAGCGGACCCCGCAGGCTCGTGGTGAGGGCTCTCGTCAGTCCGTCAGGTACTGTCCGGGAGCGGGCTCCCCTTGCGGTGGCCCTGGTGCTGGATAAATCCGGCTCCATGATGTCCGACGGCAAGATGGAGAATGCCAAAAAGGGCGCCCTTGAGGCGCTGCGGATGCTGGACCCCCGGGATGTGGCGGCCATAGTGGTCTACGATGACAACGTCTCCGTTCCCGTATCGGCCAGGCCCGTGGGAGCAGGGCCGGAGGATCCTGTTTTTTACCGGGCCATCAGCCAGATCCGGGCGGGAGGGATGACAGCCCTTTACGCCGGGACTGCAGCGGGCGCCGATCAGCTTCGTCCCTTTATCGGCGAGGGCTACATCCCCCGGGTAGTGATGCTGTCCGACGGCATGGCCAACGTGGGCCCCTCCTCTGTGGAGGAGCTGGCGGCTCTGGGGAAGAGGCTCTCCTTCCGGGATGACATCACCGTTACCACCATCGGGCTGGGTCTGGATTATAATGAGGATCTCATGACGGTGCTGGCGGCGGAAAGCGGAGGAAACGCCTACTTTGCCCGCCATGCGGGATCACTGCCCGAGATCTTCGCCAGGGACCTGGGCGATGCGGTTTCGGTGACGGCCCGCAGGGTCAGGGTAAGGCTCAGATGGGGCAAAGGAGTGCGCCCCCTAGGCATAGTGGGCCGCCGGGGCGAGACGATGGGGGACTCCATGGAGGTAAGCATAGGGAACCTTTACGGCGGCGAGAAGTACGCCCTCTTTGAGATTGAGATACCGGAGGGAGCAGGGGGAGACCTGCTGAGGGCCGCCGAGCTTGAGGTGGAATATCTCGACGCTGCCTCCGGAGCGCCGGTTAAAAAGACGGCCTCTCTGGATGTAGCCTTTACAGAGGACAAAGAGGCGGCGGAGAGCAGCCGCAGGGCGGATATATCCTCCCAGATTGAGCTGACGAGAAACGCAGAGGTAAGGGAGGCGGCCATTCAGCTGGCAGACAGCGGCAAGATAAAAGAGGCGGCGGTCCTTATGCTGGAGAGGGCAAAGCAGCTTCAGGCGGCAGCTCCTGGAGCCGGAGAGGCGGCGCCAATGCTGTCGAAGGAGGCGGAATACTTTCAGGAGTACGCCGAGGATCTTGAGTCGGCGGGGAGTCTCTCCAACACCGTGAGAAAGCAGGTTATGAACGACGCCTATATGCAGAAAACCCAGCAGGCGCCCGTGAATGGCTGGGGAGAAGCGGATCAGGACTGAAAAACTGCAAAAAATCACGAAGGGGGAGGGGATGGACGTGAATAAAAAAGCGGGGGGCAGGGGCAGAGGCGGTCTGTCCCTCCCCTTTTCCATGATTCTTATCTTTGCCCTGGCGGTGGTGCTTCCCAGCGGGGTGCTGGGCCTTCTTGCCCTCAGGGCCGCCGACAGGGAGGCGGCCTACGTGGAGCGGAGCCTTGAGGCGGCCCTGCTTGCGGAGGTGAACCTGGCCGCCCAGAAGATCTCCGCCCTTCTGGAGGGCTTCGAGGCGGAGCTGGGGCGGCGGGCGCGGATGATCTCAGGCCCGGATGATCTGGAAGGAGCCTTCAGCCTTCCTGCTCCGGCAGCCCTTCCCTTTTACGCAGCCGAAGGCCATTTTTTTGCCCCCGCCGCTGATGCCGCCCTGAGGGCTGGCTTCATGAGGGCCTTCGGCGCCTTTCTTGAGGGCCGGGAGGAGGTTCAGCAGTACGACTCCGTCGCCGGAGTCTACAGGAAGGAGATGGGCGACGGGGAGGCGGCCGCAGCTCCTCCCCGCGAAGGGCCCTCTCCCGCCCGGGAGGAGCATCTCTTGGGCAAAATGGCCCCTGAGGAGGAGGGGGCAGTTTACGAACCAGAGAGCTCCACTCCCTCTCAGGACTGGCTCGCCCCTGCGGCCTCCCCTCTCCCTCCCTCTGCGCCAAAGGGGGCGGAGATGCAGAAGGCAAAGACCATGGCCGCCGCGGACCCATCCTTCCGGGACCGTCTCTTTAAAAGGGCCGAAGAGGAGGGTTTCACCCTGATGGAGCGCAATGTGGCTCCCCAGGCGGGCGCCGGTCTCTCCCCGGCGGAGGAGGAGCGCTCAGCCACCGTAGCCAGGGGCATTACCTTCCCCCGGCTTCTGGCCGCATCGGAGGGAGGCTTTCTGCCCAAACTGACGGATAGGGGCCTGGAGCTCATCTACTGGACCCGCTCCGGCGCCGGAGCGAGCGGCTTTTTTATTGACATGGACGCATTGAGGGACAGCATCGCCGGGGTCGCCCCCGACATGCTCACCGATGTACGGCTGCTGGCGGTGCTGGACGACGGAGGGGAGCCTCTGGCCGATCCCCCTCTTCCTGCCGGAGCCGACTGGCGGCGGCCCTTCGTCGCCAGGGAGATCTCTCCCCTCCTTCCCCGGTGGGAGGTGGGGGCGTGGCTCTCCGATCCCGGCCTTGTCGCCTCCAGGGCCCGCCTTGCCTCCATCGCCGTATGGGCCCTTACGGGAGCCCTGCTGGCGGTAATAGTCGCCGGGGCGGCGGCGGTGCTTAGGATGGTGTCAGCGGAGATGGACCTCGCTGCCCAGAAGACGACTTTTGTGGCCAACGTATCCCACGAGCTTAAAACCCCTCTGACCTCCATCCGCCTCTTTGCCGAAATGCTCCTGTCGGGAAGGCAGAAGGACGAAGGGCGGCGAAAAGAGTACCTGACCATCATGGTATCGGAGGCGGAGCGGCTATCCCGCCTTGTGGACGATGTGCTGGCCTTCTCCCGAAGGGGGCGGAAAAATCGGCCCCTGCCCATGGAATCCCTGGACCTTGCGGCCCTGGCAGAGGAGACCTTCGGGATAATGACGCCCCGCATGGCCGAAAAGGGGTTTGCAGTCAGTTTTTCATCCTCAGGCCCCCTGCCCGTCAGGGGAAACGGCGAGGCCCTGGGTCAGATCATAATGAACCTGCTGTCAAACAGCGAAAAGTACTCCCTTGCCTTAAAGGAGATAGCCCTTCGCTGCGCCTCTGAGGACGGCCAGGCGCTGGTGGAGGTGGCCGACCGGGGCCCGGGGATAGACCCGGCCCTGGGGGAGAGGATCTTCCAGGAGTTCTTCCGGGTGGACGATTCCCTCACCGCCCCCGTAAACGGGGCGGGCCTTGGCCTCGCCATTGCCAGGGCCATCGCCAGGGAGCACGGCGGAGACGTAAGATACGGGCCCCGCCAGGGCGGCGGCAGCGTCTTCACCCTGAATCTGCCCCTGAGTGCCCCTGAACCGGAAGAGGAGGAGAGGAAATGAAAAAAATCCTTATCGCTGAGGACGACCGGGCGATTCTGACCGCCGTGGCGGATCTGCTGGAGTCTGAGGGCTACGAGGTGATCAAGTCCGCCGACGGGGCCGAGGCCCTGGAGCTTTTCAGGAAGACCTCCCCCGACCTGGTGCTTCTGGACATTATGATGCCCGGCATGAGCGGTTACGATGTGTGCAGGGCCATCAGGGCAGAAAACGCCGCCGTCCCCGTCATCATGGTCACCGCCAAGGGACAGGAGGTGGACAGGGTGGTGGGCCTTGAGCTGGGGGCCGACGACTATATGGTCAAGCCCTTCGGCATGGCGGAGCTGCTGGCCCGGGTGAGGGCGGGGCTCCGGCGGGGAGCCCTTGCCGCCGGGCCCGACAGGGCCGTCCAGGGAGGGGAGATCCTATCCTTCGGCGATGTCACCGTGGACTTGGGGGCTATGGCGGGGAAAAAATCCGGGGCGTCCTTCGCTCTGACCCCCATGGAGACGGCTCTCCTGAAGTTCCTGGCGGCCATGGACGGAGCGGTGGCGTCAAGGGAGACCCTGCTGGAGGAGATCTGGGGCGTGAACTGCGACGTGACCACCAGAACGGTGGATCAGCACGTGGCCCGGCTGAGGCAGAAAATAGAGAGGGACCCGTCAAACCCGCAGTTTCTGCTGACGGCCCACGGAGCGGGCTACCGCCTTGTGGCCGCAGGCAGCCGGAGGGCATAACCCTAACATGTCCGGGGCAGCCTTCCTTGACTCTTTCATGAAAATGGATGTACAATAAATAAACATGAATTCAGGAGGCCCTGCCTCCGGCATGGAACCGTGGCCGCCGGGGGCGATTTGCGGATTATCCAGCCGAAGGAGGCTTGCCTATGGTCCGTATCACTACTCTTATCGAAAACTCCCCTGGAGAGCATCATGGCCTTTCAACCGAACACGGCATCTCTTTTTGCATTGAAAAAGACGGCAGAAAAGTAATATTCGATACAGGCCAGAGCGGCGCTTTTCTGAACAATGGCGCAAAGCTGGCGATTGACCTTTCAGATGCAGAGCACGTGGTGCTTAGCCACGGCCACTACGACCATTCGGGGGGATTCCGGTCCCTCCTTCCGGTTCTTAAGGACTTCACCCTATGGACCGGAGAGGGCTTCTTCACCCCCAAATACGGCTTCAGAAAAGGAGCCTGCGACTTCCTCGGCAACGACTTCGACGAAGCCTTCATAAAGCAAGAGGGCATCAGGCATAAAACCGCCTCCTCCCCCCTGGAGGAGATAGCCCCGGGAGTATACATCCTGGCGGACTTTCCCCGAATTCACCCCGATGAGATCATAAACCCCCGGTTTGTGCTCGAAAAAAACGGCTCCTTCGAGCCCGACCCCTTTGACGATGAAATCCTCCTTGCGGTAGAGACGAAGGCAGGCCTTGCCATACTGATGGGCTGCTCCCACCCCGGCATGCGCAACATGCTGGATGCCGTAAAAGAACGGCTCAAGAGCCCCATTGCGGCGGTACTCGGCGGCACTCATCTGGTGGAGGCCAGGGGTGGCGTGCTCGAAAGATCCCTGGATTATCTTAAAAGTGCCGGGATTCCCTTCACAGGCATGTCCCACTGTACAGGAAAGGAGGCGATGGAGAGGCTGGAGGCGGAGTGTCCCGGGTTTTTCCGCAACATAACCGGTACATCTCTTTTTCTGGATTAATATTCCACGCGCCCATTCCAGGCCGGGGTGATGCCCCGGCTCCGGGTAATGCAAAGCTCAAAGGAGGCTGCAAAAGATGAGAAAAGTTTTGCTCGCACTGCTTATCTCCGTTCTTGTTCTTGGATCCTTCATGCCCGCCTCGGCGGACGCCCCTAAGAAGATCGTATGGAGATCTTCCGGGCACGGCCCCGCTTCCGACCCCTCCCAGGTCTTCCATGACGACCTCTGCAAGGCCATAACGGCCGCATCCAACGGCCGTCTGGAGATCAAGCCCTTCGTCGGCGGATCCATAGTCCCTGCCTACAAGGAGCTGGACGCAGTCCATGAGAACGTCCTCCAGCTCTGCTACACCTGCCCCATGTACAACCTCGACAAGTGGTCCGCGGCAGGGCTCATCAGCTCCCGTCCCGGCGCCCTGGCCAGCGAGGCCCTAAGAAGCTGGTTTAACTACGGCGGCGGCGCTGACCTCATGAACAAGATGATGGAAGGCTACAACGTCATGACCTTCCCCGGCGCCCTCTCCCCTCTGCCCGAGGAAGTCTTCTTCCACTCCAAGAAAAAGATAGAGTCCGTGGAGGACCTCAAGAGCATCAAGGCACGCTGCATGGGCGATGCCGGCGAGATCCT
>JBMNVK010000047.1:0-17763 GCA_050946755.1 Aminivibrio sp.
CTTTCTATAGCCCTCTATGGCCGATGTCCCGCTCCTTGAGAGAGGCTCATTCAATCCGGACAGGCTTAGTTCGCCAAAAAACCTTGGCCCCCCCGCCAGCCTCTGACGTTCCTCCAGCGCTCTGCTTTCCGACAGGGAGGCTGCTGCTGACAAGACCTCGGGCGATGCGGTCAGAGCCGCCTCAAGATCCCTCAGCGGGATGCCAGCCTCTGCCCTGCAGACTGTCACCAGAAGAATAGAAAGCAGTACGAGCAATATTTTCTTCATGATCATATCCACCCAATCAATAAAACAAAACTTTATGAAACAACAACCAAAGGGCAAAAATGCACAATTCTTGCTTTTCAGTTTGAAGAATATCGAATGGGCATAACATCTAAAGAGAAAGATGTCCAATATTTTTGCCATACCTTAATCCGCAGGTTCATCTCCCCAAAGTGGAGAAAGGATCCCCAGGCCGATAGTTTGAGTTATTTTTTCCATTTCGGGCTATCGGCCTGACCTTGTCCTGCGATTGTCATCCCTTTTGGGACTTTCCGCCTTTTTCAGTTTGCACGGCATCTGTTCCGGAAGCCCTTACTCCCGGAGTCGCTGGTTCTTTTGGCGAAGCGGGCGAGACTCCCTACTCCAGAAGGCAGCGGAGTTCGAAGAGCCTTTTTTCCGCGTGTGCGAATAGCATTCCACCTCTGTCTCCAGACCAGATTTTTAGTATGGTTCCTCTGCCGTGACGGACTATTTTGCAGACCATGGCATAGAGGAGAAATCTTAGGGTTTTGGGACGGCCCTTTCTGTAGGTACAGGGCAGAAGGAGGCGCTTAAGGAGGTTGTGAAGGTTAAGGGCAAGGGCGCTTATGTTCCACCACGCGGCGTTGGCCCCGAACCGTCCCGAGGGGACGTGACCGCCCGCCAGTTCTTCCTTCAGGATGTGGTGGGCCTCCTCGGATTTGCCGCATCTCCTTCTCTGCCAGCGGATGATTCTCTCACCGTCCATGGGCTCTCCGGCTACGTAGCCGTAGAGGCTTCCATCCTCACCGTCGTCTATGTTTGTTACTATGCCGCGAGTCCTGTATATGCGGTCGCCAAGGATCATGAAGCGCTCGTCTCTTTTCTCCCCGCCGCGCCTATGGTCCAGGTCTTCAAGCAGCCGGGGCTGTGTCGCCTCCTCGACGATGCGGCGCTGTTCGGCTCTTTCTTTAGCGTCGCAAGAGGACATGGCCTCTTTGGGATTTCTGGGGTCCCTTATGGCGAAGAAGCGGTAGTCGGGGCCGTGCTTCTTAAAGCTCAGACTGTTGGGGAAGTAGTGTACTTCCGCCCATTCGGCCGCGGGATGAACCGTACCGTCCTTTAGTTTTATGGTCTCCTTGCCCAGGGGCTTCCACTCTTCTTCAGGAACTCCTCGTATAGCCTCACGGAACTCCTTTACCATAGGGCATGAGATTCCAAAGCTGATACGCCCCCACCTGGCGTTCCTGCCCTCGTTGCAGTAGACGAGCAGGTCGCTCTGGTAGCCCGCGCAGTCGCTCCTGAGGGAGACTCCCTTCACTTCATCCGGGAGGGACGAGAGTACCCGCTCCAGCTCCTCCTTCTGTCCGTATCCGGGTGGGACGTTGCCGTCTCTGTAACCGGCGGCAAGGATAAGGTCGTGCTCGGGGCAGTAGGTGTTGAAGGCCTGGTAGCTCCTGGACTTCTCGTAGTTCCAAAGAGATCCGTAACTTTCAGTCTCTATGAAGGTGGCGTCCTGGTCCAGGGTGATGCGGCCGCTGTCTTTCTTACCGCCTCCTTGTGCCATGGAGAAGGAGAGCAGACGGGAGAAGACGGTCCTGAAACCGGACAAGCAGGCATTTTCCCCGGGGACGAAGGCTTTGCCCTGTCCTCTTTTGTTATCCTCAGCCCAGTTGTGGAACTCCTTCAGCCAGTTCCTGACCGAGGTTGGAGAGGGAACGGAAACGCCTAGCATGTCGAAGCAGAGCCTTTCTTTAAGATCCTTAAGATGGTCCACGGCGCTTCCTCCCGCCAGATTGAGCAGGGCAAGGGCGAGAACATGGTCGGAGTCGCTGTAGCCTCTTGCGCTCCTCGCCCCTATGCAGGAGTCTATCGCCTCAGGGAGGCCGGACTGTCTGAATAGCTCCACTGCAGGCCATAGGCCCCCGTAGGGGGACATGCCGCTCGTTCCGTTTTGGATCTCAATGCGCACTCTTCCCAGTGGGGCGTTTTTATTCTTTTTCGTCCTGTTTCCGCAGATTTTCCCCTGGATTTTCTTTGCTCTTTGGGCCATAATAATCGCACCTCTCTGGTGAAGGTTTGTGTCTTGAAGAACACTACCTTAACACTGTTCCTGGAACAGTCCAGAGGGGTATTTTGTTTTTCAAGGTGCGGATATAGGCCATATACATAGCTGATATGCAAAATTCCGGTGATCATATTTGTGAGCAGCAGGGTAGTTTAATGTGCTGAAGTGCCTGACAATTCGAGACCGGCAGCTGACGCCCTATTTTTTTCCTTTAAAGATCCCCGCAGCGGCCAGCAGTCCCGATACGGCCAGACCGGGAAGGAGGGGATCCACGCCCTTGAGCAGAAGGGCGCCCAGAAAGACGGCGACAAGGCCTCCGGCGCCGGAGAGGACGCTCCATGAAGGGCTTAGCCTTCCGGCAAAAAACACGGCGGCGATAAAGGGGGCCAGGATGCCTGCTCCCTTTATGCCCATGGCCAGGTAGGACCACTGAAGAATCATGCTCTTGCCCAGCAGAAGGGATATAAGGCCCGCCCCAACTACAGTGACAAGGACTATGAGCTTGCTGACGGCAAGGATTTTTTTATCGTCGAATCCGGCAGCATGTCTGCTCTCAAGCACCATGTCCCTGGCGATGTTGGTGGCCACTCCAAAGGCGATGCCCACGGAGGTGCCCAGGACGGTAATCATGATTCCGGACCATAAAAAGCCTGCTATCAGCGGGTGAAAATAGGACCGCAAAAAGAATGGCAGCGCCTGGGAGGGCTCCACCACTACGCCGGAGTTTCTCAGAGCCAGCCCTATCCACACTCCCAGCAGACCCAGGGGAGGTATCACCATGGAGGCGAGAAGGCACCCCCTGCGGGCCGAGGCGGCATCGGAGGCGGCGTATATAGCCTGGATGTAGATCTGCCCGCATAGAACACCGCAGATGAGGGCCAAAAAGGCGCCCATATCCAGCGCCCACCCCCGGGAGAAAATGTTGAAAAAGGGGTGCAGGGGGAAGGACCTTATGAGCACCAGCGGGGTCTGTCCATCAAAAAAGGCCGCCGCAACGGAGAAGAGCATGACACAGTACAGGAATATTATCTTTGTCGCCCCGAGTTTGCTGAAGCTTTTTATCCCCCCGCCGTAGGCAAAGGCCAGGATGAGGCCTCCCATCAGCAGGGCGGACAGCCAGGCCGGAATGGGAAAGACGGAGCCCAGCAGGGCCGTGCCGGAGAGAAACTGGGCGATCAGGGAGATGAACGCCCCGATGGCGGTAGATCCGGCGGAGAGGATGGCATATCTGCTTCCGAAGTGGCTTCCGAGAAACTGGGGAAGAGTTATTAACTCCACAGTCCTGAGGGGCTTTACGAACCAGATGCCCATTATGAGGCAGCCTATGCCGCCTCCCAGGGTGAACCACCAGGCCGCAAGGCCAAACTGATAAGCCATCTGGACAGTGCCTACGGTGGAGGCTCCTCCCACCAGGCTGCCCAGGATTATGCCGGAGACGGCCCCTGCGGAGGCCTGCCTGTTCGCCACGGAGTATTCAGATGAGGAAGCTGTTTTGCCCGAGGAGAAAATGCCGAAAAGAAAAAAAGCCGTAAGGATAACCAGAATGGATGCTATAAACATTATGTCTCCTTTTTTGGAAATGAATGAGGGGCATTATTTCGGCTGCCTCCGCCGTACTTTTCTTCTATCTCATGAAGCTGCTCTCCTGAGAGGCGCCTTGGAGCCGCCCCCATGGATTCGATAATCCAGGTCATCTTCGCTGCCGCCTCAAGGAGTTCCATCCGCTCAAAAGCCTGGAGGAGGCCCCCGCCCACTGTGACAACCCCGTGATTTTCCATAATGATAGTGCTTCCATCCCTGGAGGCCCTGCCCACAAGGGAAGCAAGGGAAGCAGTGCCCATGAGGGCGTAGGGGGCTATCACGGGACGGCCCAGGACCTGCCAGGTCTCGGCGGTGAGGCGGGTGTCTATCTCCCTTTCCATGGCGGCAAAGGCCGATGCCGTCGCCGGATGGGCGTGAACCACGGCAGCGGCGTCCGGCCGGTTGCGGTATATCTCCAGGTGCATCTCCGTCTCCATGCTGAGCCTGAGCTTAGGTGTGAGTTTTTCGCCCCCCAGGGTCACGATTCCTACCCCTGCCGCGGCAATCTCTCCCTTGTCAGTCCCGGAGGCGGTGATAAGCACCTCTTCCCCGCACCGCATGCTGACGTTTCCGCCGGAGCAGGTGGTGAGCCCTTGGCAATACAGGCGTCTCATTACGGAGGCTACCTGCTCTCTCTCCTTTTGCAGGGGAACTGCCATGGACGATCATCTCCTTCAGGATGTATACTACCATACCGAAAAGAAAGAGAAAGCGTAAAGGCGGGTTAAAATGAACCGTGTAAAACTTCTGTATTCAGATGAAAATTTCGCTGCCTTTCATAAGCCGGAGGGGATGCTTGTGCACCGCTCATCCCTCGACGGGCGGGCCAAACATTTTCTGCTGCAGGAGGCCAGGAATATCGCTGGGCGCAGGCTCTGGCCCATTCACAGGCTGGACCGGCCCACATCGGGAATTGTGCTTTTCGCAGCCGACGAAGAGGCCGCCCGCAGGGGAGCGGAGCTCTTCAGGGACAGACTGGTGGAGAGGACGTACCTCGCAGTGGTCCGGGGCTGGACGGCCCCAGAGGGCTCTGTGGACCGCCCCCTGGCGGACGACCTGGGCGGAGTGTGGAACGCCCCCGAAAGGGAGGGCAAAGTCAGGGAGGCCAGGACGGAGTACCGGAGGCTGGCCGCCGCAGAGATTCCTTTTCAGGTCTCTGTCTACCCCACCGCCCGCTACTCTCTGGTGGATATCCGGCCTGTCACAGGAAGGCGCAGACAGATACGGCGCCACTTCAAGCATATCTTTCACCCCCTGGTGGGGGACACCACCTACGGGGAAGGACGGCACAACCGCTTTTTCAGGGATCATTTCGGCTGCTTCAGGCTGATGCTGGCAGCGGTTAAGATCTCCCTGCCCCATCCCTTTACAGGAAAGCGGCTGGAAATATACTGCCCTCCTTCGGAAAGCTTTATGTCCGTTGCCAGAGCTCTTGGCTGGGAAGAGGCCGCCCTCCGGGAGCCTCAGAGGGGCCCTGGCGGAAGCTAGACGGCCTCAGCGCCCCCGCCTTCAATCTCCTCCGTTACGCCATCCCTTATCCGGTAGATCCTTCTGAAGGTGGGGATGATCTTCTCGTCGTGAGTGACCACTATTATGGCCGTCTCGTACTGCTTGGCCATGTCGTTAAGAATGCCTATTACGGACAGGGCCCGCTCACTGTCCAGAGGAGCAGTGGGCTCGTCGGCAAGGATAACGGGGGGCCTGTTTGCCAGCGCCCGGGCTATGGCCACCCGCTGCTGTTCCCCTCCCGACAGCTGTGAAGGCATGGCCTTTGCCCTGTGGTCCACCCCCAGGGCTTCCAGAAGCTCCATGGCCCTCCCTCTGGCCTCCCTGTCCGGTCTGCCCGCCAGCATGGGCATAAGAGCCACGTTGTCCGTCACATCAAGAAAGGGAATAAGGTAGGGGGCCTGAAAGATGAAGCCGATTTTATCTCTGCGGAGGGCCCTCAGGTCCCTGATCTTCCATCTGTCGTCGTATATTACCTCGCCGCCCAGGGTCATCCGCCCCCCCGTAGGCTCGATCACCGCGCCCAGACACTTGAGCAGGGTGGACTTTCCGGATCCGGAGGGCCCTATGAGGCCTACCACCTCCCCGGGAAATACGGTCATGTCCACGCCCCTGAGGGCGTCCACCGCCGTCTCCCCGGAACCGTACCGTTTTCGCAGCCTTTCGATGGCGATTCCCCGCCTCTGTTCTTCTGTCATATCAGCCTCCTATGGCCTCGGCAGGATCCACTCTGAGGGCGGCTCTGATGGCAAGAACGCTGGCGAGGATGCACATGGCCACGACGGCAAAGAAGCCGGTGACCGAGTCTCTGCCCTCCAGCAGAACATATTTCGGAAAGTGAGGGGCCCAGAAAGTAGCGGAAATCTTGCCCGTCATGAAGCCCAGGATTCCAAGCCCCACCGACTGCTGAAGGATCATGGATATAATGGTGCGGTTCTTCGTGCCGATGAGCTTCAGCACCGCTATCTCCCTGATCTTTCCCATGGTGAGGGTGTAGATTATGAAAGCCACTATGGCCACGCTGACCAGGGCAAGGATGGCAAGAAGCATGCCTATCTGCCGGGAGGACGTGGCTATAAGCTTGCCCAGCAGAATCTCCTCCATCTGCTCTCTGGTGTACACCTCCAGGCGGAGCCACCGTCTTATATGAGCGGCGGTCTCATCAGGGTCGGCTCCGGGCCTAAGGCGGGCCAGCACGGCGTTGACGTACTGGTTGGAGCTCTGGGAGGCGATGATGCTCTCCAGTATGCCGGGCATCCCCGGCGGATTGAGGGACCGATTGGCTCCGGTGCGGCGGCGCTGCTGCACAATGGCGTCATTGTCCTTCAAAAACTGAGCCTCCTGGGCGTCCTTCAGGGGGATGAAGATCATAGGGTCTCCGCCGGAGGAGACCATGCGCCTGGTAATGCCCACCACTCTGTAGACATTTCTCCTGATCTTTATCTCGTCCCCCGTCCTGAATCCGGCGGCCTCGTCGGCCACCGCCTCGTAATGGCTGCGGGCAATATGCCTGCCCGAGAGGAGATACCCCGGCTGCCCGGGAGCTCCCGGCATTCCGGGATCTGTCCCCACTACCATGGCCCGGACGTCCTCCTCCCCTCTCCTCACCTGGGTAGTCAGATAGATGACGTTGGCCGCGGCCTCCACTCCCGGCATTCCCGCCACGCTCCTCCATACATCATCGTAGATGCTGGACGGCTCGGCATAGGGACCCAGAGTCTCCTGCTGGACCACCCACAGATCGGCGCCGCTGTTGTCAAGCAGCACCATGGCATCATCCACCATCCCCCGGTAGACTCCTCCCATGGTGAGGGTAACCCCTATGAGAAGGCCCAGTCCCAGTCCTGTCAGGACAAATTTTCCCCAGCCGTGAAGGATGTCCCGTCCTGCGAGGCTGATCATCGGCCCTTTTCCCCAAGGTCTGCCGCGACCTTGACCCTGCTTTTCGCTGAAAGGGCCCTGACGCTGTAGACCACTATCTGTTCCCCTGCCCTCAGACCTTCGGTAATCTGGACGTTGCCCTCAAGATCCCTTCTTCCGGTCTTTACGGGCCGGAAATGGATGGAGCTCCCCTCCAGTATCCACACGCCAAGCCTGCCGTCGTACCTCTTGAGAGCGGCATCGGGCGCCACAGGCCCTTCCGGGAGAGGAGGAAGGTCCACCGTCACCTCCGCAAGCTCTCCTACCGGGGGGAGGGGGTCAGGGAGGTCGTTGAAAACAGCCTTCGCCACCATCTCCTCCGTTACAGGGTCCGCCACCGGCTCCACCCGCAGGATGGTTCCTTCCAGCACCGCGCCGCTCCCGGACCGGAGGGAGATTTTTGCGGGAAGCCCTGCCCTGAGTCCCCCTGCCATGGCCTGGTCAAACCGGACGGAAACTCTTATGTCGTCCGTGTCGATGATCTCCACCACTGAAGAGCCTGCCACTACCGTAGTGCCCGGCTCCGCAACCCTGGCGGACACAAGCCCCGCCGCAGGCGCCACTAGATCGAGGTTGCCCTTCTGAGACATGAGGGCGGCCAGATCCGCCCTGGCCCGGTCGAGCTCCGCCTGGACGGCCTGGAGCTCCGCATTGGCAGACATCCAGGCAGCGGCTGTGGAGCGGCGCTCCTGCTGCTTAGCCTCGGCAGCGTCTATGCTGACGGCATCCGCCTTGAGCAGGCTGTCGAACCGCTTCGACTGGGATTCGGCGTAATCTTTTTTTGCCGCCGCTTCCGCTCTCTTTGCCGTAGCTGACTTAATAGAGGCTGAGAGGCGGGCTACGGAGGCTTTCTGGGCAGAGATGCGCTCATCCATGTCCACCGGGTCCATGAGGGCTATCAGCTGTCCCCTCTCCACCCGGTCACCCACCTGCACCAGCACCTCCATGACTCTTCCCGGAGAAGTAGGCCCTACCCGGGAGATCACCCCCGACTCCACCACGCCTATGCCGTAAAGAGCGGGAGAAATAGCCCCCTGCCGGACCTCTTCCGCCGTAACCGGAACAGGAGCCAGAGGCCCTGACCGGACCATAACATAGAGAAAAACTCCCCCGAGCACAAGCAGCCCGAGGAGGAGAAGGACCGTCCTCCATACTCTGCCCATCAGCCTTTCACCGCCTCAATGCTCCGCCGGAACAGGATGAAGGCTCCGGGGGCGTTTTCTACCACCGTCTCCCTGGAGCCGGTAAGGAAGGACTGGAGCACCAGTCCCTGGATAATTCCGATGAACAGGGCTGCTGCGGCCGGTACCGGCAGATCGGGGGCGAACTGGCCCGACGCTTTGCCCTTCTGAAAAATAAGGGCAAGACGGGCGCCATAGAGCTTCATGAGCGCTTTTGCCCTCTTGCGGGCCTCATTCTCCTCCGGCCTCTGGAGCTCGCCAAAGAAAATCCGGGGCGCCCCCGGGTATTCCGCAATAAAATCTATATGGGCGAAGAAGACCGCCTCAAGGGCGTCCATAGGCGCATCACTTTTTTCGGCAGCCCGCTCTACTCTCTCAATCAGGGTTCGGGAGGACCACTCCATCACCGCCTCCCAGATGGCATCCTTATTTGCAAAATGACGAAACAGAGCCCCCTGGGTCAGCCCCATTCGTTCGGCAATAGCGGCAGTAGTAATCTCCGCTGGATTCATCTCCGCCGCCAGTGCCAGGACTGATTCCACTATCACGGCCCGGCGCTCCTCCGCCGGCAGGTACTTTCCGTAACTAGCCACGGACAGCTCCCCCCTCTCCAAAGTTAGTAATTAGTTACTATCTTAAGTGGCCCTCTCATATTTGTCAAGCTAAATGAGGCCCATCTTAAAATTCAGGCCGCAGGGCGGGACAGGCAGAAGAAAACAAAGGAACTGAGCGCAAACCCGGGTTCGCGGTGACAGCAGGGGTTAGAAACCCCACCCTAAAAGCAACCCCTCTTTTCGCCATCTGCGGCACAAAGACGGAGGACAAACCCTCTTCCCTGTGGTATGTTTTTGTTGCGCCCGCAAGGACAGCCGGCAAAATACTTATTTAACAAGTTAAAATAAAGGGAGGAGAGACGGTTATGCTGAAGAAGGGGACATCAAAATTTATCTTAGCTATTGCAATCCTTGCAATTGCATCAACCGCCTGTTTTGCAGAGCCTGTAGCCAGAGTAAAGGACTTTCCGAGAGGGGAAGGGGTAGCTGAGTTTCTGGACAGCGAAAGGGAAAAAGGGGAGATTGAGATAGCCGCCCCCTATGATGAGGGCGTTGAGTATCATGACACATTCATCTTTGTGGCCCCTGTCTCTGAAAAATACACTGTGGAGCTGTACACGGCAGAGATGGACGACCAGTTTGATATAGTTCCGAAGCGGGATGATATGCTTGCCAATGCCCCTGCGGGATGGGCTCTCCCTTTCTGGTGCATAGTGCCTGAAGGGATGCCGTACATGGTGGTAATGGTTACAGACGATGACGGGAACGAGCACCTCTGGTATCCTTTTTACAGCGGAGAAGACGGTTCTTTTATTACTGATGAAAAGTTTATCCCATTTTCAAAGGAGGAGGTTGATTAAGGATGAGAAAATACTTTCTTTGCGCACTGCTGATCACCGCTGCTCTATTCCTCTCTTTCGGAGAGGCGGAGGCAAAGCTTCCCCGGGACTACCAGGAGTTCAAAGCCAGATACCAGACAAAGGGGAAGACCATGGAAGGGGCCGCCCATCTTTATTTTGAGGCTGTATTCTGCTATCTGAACGAGGAGACCCGGGACGAGGCGTCCAAGATGCTGAGATATGCCATGTACCTGCCCTTGCCTCTGGAGCAGTCCAACAACAACAGGACATTTGTCAGCCGCATGAAGGACCCGAGCTTCCACTACATCTTCAGGAGCTTTGCGGCGGGGACCTCCCCGGAGAACAGCTACGCCATGTCCCCGGACGATTTCAAGCTGATTTTTACCTCAAAGAGGCCGGAGTCGGACTTTTACCATCTCTTCGTACGCAGCACAGGCGCCGACAGCCCCAGAAGCATGTGGATGCAAAAGAAGGACGGCCTGTGGTACGTGATCAACAACGCGTCTACCTATGCAGAAGTAAGGAAGCCGGCGGCGGCGAAAGTCAGCAAACATGCCCATGACGCCGACTATGACGAACCGGGCCAGTTTGATGAGCCGGAATCTGAAAATGATGACGATGAGGAAATAGAAATAATCAAATGGTAAAGCCTGAAAAGGCAGCCACAAAGCCTAAAATAAAGCCCGGAGGCCTTAAAGGCCTCCGGGCTTTATTTCTGATCTGCTGAATTTAAAATACTGCGTATTCCACGTCCAGGGGATCAGCAACGAACATATGACCGGGAGCGTGAGTTATGCAGAAGGGGGGTTTTACGTCCATGATGGCCGCCTGGGGAGTACAGCCGCAGGCCCAGAAAACGGGCAATTCCCCCGGGTTGATGTCCACGGCATCGCCCAGGTCGGGTTTGTTGATGTCCTTAATTCCGATGAGGGCAGGATCGCCGATGTGGATGGGAGCCCCGTGAACTGCCGGGAACCGGCCCGTGCAGAGCACCGCCTTGGGCACCTGGGCCGCCGGGATGGGCCTCATGCTCACCACCACGGGCCCCTTCAGGGCGCCTGCGGGGGTGGTGGGTATATTGGTTATGTACATGGGGACGTTGCGGTTCTGCTCGATGTGCCGCACCGGAATCCCCGCCTCCAGGAGGGCTCCCTCAAAGGAGAAGGAGCAGCCCAGCAGGAAGCCCACCAGGTCGTCCCTCCAGTATTTTTTCACGTCCGTGGGTTCATCCACGCATTCGCCGTCTACCCATACCCGATACTTGGGCAGATCAGTGGTCAGGTCTGCCCCGGGGGCAACGATCTTCGGCTCCGGGTCGCCCGGCTCCGTTACATCGAGGATGGGGCAGGGCTTGGGGTTTCTCTGAGCGAATACGAGAAAATCATAGGCCAGGTCCTTGGGCAGCATCACCAGGTTGCCCTGGACGTGGCCCTTGCACATGCCGGGGGTGGGCAGATCCCACTTGCCCTCCCGGATCATCTGCCGGACTTCTTTTGGCGATGTATTGGCAAAATCAGAGGCCTTCATCCCTTAAGCACCTCCCTGATCTTCTTTATCTGCACTCCGTTGTCCTCAAGGGCTTTTCGGATTGCAAGGGCCATCTCCACCGCCGCGGGGTTGTCTCCGTGGAGGCAGATGGAGTGGGCTTTAAGGTGTATGTCCTTGCCCTCTGCCGACTGGATTACTCCCTCCTTTACAAGGCGCACCATCCGCTCTCCCGCCTCTTTGGGATCGTGGACAAAGGCGCCGGGCATGCTGCGGGGCACCAGGGAGCCGTCGTTCATATAGCCCCTGTCCGCAAAGGCCTCCGCCGCGAAGGTTACGCCGATTTCCGCCGCCGCCTGCTCGAAGAGGGAGTTGGCGAGGCCAAGAAGAATGAGGTCTCCTCCTGCGTCTTTAGTGGCCCTGGCAATGGCCTTTGCCATCTCAAGGTCCTTGGCGGCCTGGTTGTAGAGGGCGCCGTGAGCCTTCACGTGTTCCAGCTTTACTCCCTGGGCTCCCGCAATGGCCTGAAGGGCCCCTATCTGGTAGAGGGCGAAGGCGTAAACTTCATCGGGAGTGCAGGCCATGTTCCGCCGGCCGAAGCCCTGGATGTCGGGGTGGCCGAGATGGGCGCCCACGGCTACGCCGGCCGCCTTGGCGGCTTTTACGGTCTTGATCATAACAAGGGCGTCCCCCGCGTGAAACCCGCAGGCCACATTGGCGGAGCAGACGCTCTCCATGACCTCGGCGTCCATGCCCATCTTCCACTGGCCGTAGCTTTCGCCGAGGTCGCTGTTAAGGTCGATTATGTGCATTATTCCACCTCCTGTATTTCTTCCCACGAGATTCTGTGCTCCACGCCGTCCACCCGCATAAGGGCCTCTCCCTTCGTGGATGGAGGGGCGGGGACAGGAACGGAGGCCGGTTCTCCGGATGTGGAGCGGTAGGCGGCCCTAACCCGCTTAAGCTCGTCTCTTTTGCGCCTTTCCTCCCGTACAAGGACAACTGCTTCCTGCAGGGTTATCTTTTCAAAACGGACCTTTTGCCCCGGAAGGCGCTGGGCCAGGGCAGCCACGTCCGCCGTGCACACCACGCCGATTTTGGTGTAGCCCCCGGTGGTCTGCCTGTCGGCCAGCATCACTATAGGCTGGCCGTGGCCGGGGACCTGCACAGCTCCCAGGGGGATGGCGTCGGATATTATATCCGCCTCCCCCGCATGCTCCACCAGAGGGCCGTCCATCCGGTAGCCCATTCTGTCGGCGCTGTTCGAGATGGCGTATTCAGAGCTGTAAAAGGTCTTAAGGCCTTCTTCCGTAAAGAGATCCTCCTGAGGGCCTGCAATGGTCCGCAGGGGAGCGTCAAAGTCATATACCGAACGAAGCTCCTCAGGGCAGACGAGCCCCTCGCATCTCCTCCACAGAAGGGGAAGGGCGCCGCATTCCAGTCTGTCTCCTTTTTTGAGGGCTCTGCCTTCAATACCGCCCACTTTTGCTCTGGTGTAGGTGGCCCGGCTCTCCATGACCAGAGGTGCGTCTATCCCGCCGGAGAAGGCAAGGTACGCTCTGCAGCCCGATCTGGGGCCGCTGAAGGACAGTACGTCCCCCTCTTTTACGATCAGGGCAGTCCAGAGAGGCGCATCGGCGCCGTTGACCTGAAAACCGAGATCAGCGCCGCCTACGGCAGCCACTCCTTCGCCCCCCGCTACAGTCAGCCTGGGGCCCAGAAGGGAGACCTCAAGGCAGGCGTCGTCCTCCTCATTGCCTGCAAGGATATTGGCAATTCTCATGGACTGGAGGTCCACAGCGCCCGCCACGGGCATTCCCTCGCCCTGGTGTCCCCACCTTCCGCCGTCCTGGACCGTGGTAAGCATTCCGGGGGAATCGCACGTAAGAACAAGTCTGTTCATCTGGATTCCCCTCCTTCTTCGATAATTTCGGGACGATAGGTCCCCGCCCTGGAGGCGGCGGCAATTTCGTCGTACTCGTCCGCTTCGATGGGTCTGAAACGAACCCACATCCCCGCTTCCAGAAAGATTGGCGGGTCTCTTTGGGCGTCAAAGATGAGCATGGGGGTCCGTCCGATGAGCTGCCAGCCTCCCGGGCTGTCAATGGAGTAGATCCCCGTCTGTTTGCCCGCAACCCCTACTGAGCCTCCCGGTATGAGCTCCCGGGGATTTTTCAGCCTTGGAGTTGCGATCGTCTCGTCCATGCCGCCCAGGTAGGGAAAGCCGGGGGTGAAGCCCAGCATATAGCAGTAGCAGTCATTGGCCGCATGACGCTTAATTACCTCTTCCTCCGAAAGCTTGGTATGAGCCGCTACGTGCGCCAGGTCGGGACCATGCTCCCCGCCGTAAAGGGTGGGGGCCACCATAATTTTTCGGGCTGCCCCCCCGCTTCCGGCCTCCCCGGCTGCGGCCATCTTCTCAAGTTTTGCGTAAAGTTCGTCGGGCTCTACTGACTCGGGATCAAAGTAGACCGCCAGAGACCGATAGGTGGGAACCGTGTCTCTAATTCCCTTCATTGAGAGCGCCCTGACGGCGGCGCCCAGGGCGGCGACCCGGGAGTTTATCCCCAGGTCGATGACGTCGCCGAATTCTACTACAACGCAGCCATCACCCGCCGTCAGGATTCTCGGATATTTTTTTTCCTCCACTAAAGCACCTCCCTGCGCAAGTTTCAGCGCGCTCTTACTGGAACAGCCTCAGTATTCCGGTGAAGGAGTTGTAGCCCATCCAGGCGGTGAAGACGACGATTATCCATCCCAGGGCGGTCATCCACATGGGGTGGACGTAGTCCTGGACGACTTCCTTTTTGTAAGCAGCCAGCAGGACACATCCCAGGGAGAGGGGCAGGATCAGTCCGTTAAGGGAGCCCGCCACAATGAGGAGCTTAACGGGCTGGCCTACGATGGTAAGGATCATGGTGGAAACCACTATGAATCCGATGATCCAGAAACGGTAGAAGTTTTCAACAAAGGAGAAGAGAGTCCTAAGGAAGGACACGGAGGTGTAGGCCGCGCCCACGACGGAGGTAACCGCCGCCGACCACAGCACCACTCCTGCAAAGCGGTATCCAAGCTCGCCTGCACCGTGCTGGAAGGCCGAGGCCACGGGGTTTGTCATGTCTATCTCCACGTTCATGAGAACCACGCCAAGGAAGGCGAGGAAGAGGAGGTAGCGCATTACACCGGTAATGGTGATGCCGTTGACCGCGCCCTTGCTTATCTGGCCGAGGTGCTCCTTGCCCGTGATGCCGCCGTCAATAATTCTGTGGGCGCCGGCGAAGGTGATATATCCTCCCACCGTACCTCCCACCAGGGTAAGAACTACGAGCCACTGGTACTCCTTAAGAAGCTCGAAACTGCTGAAGGGTTTTACCATCTCCGTCACAGTCTCCATTACGGGGGGCTTCGTGATGAAGACCACGTAGAAGACAAGGGCGATCATCAAAAAGCCCAGCACCTGGGCAAACTTGTCCATGGCCCTGCCAAGGTCCCTCCACAGGAAGATGGTGATGGCCACCGCCGCGCTTATGGAGGCGCCCACCATCCGGGACGTGCCGAAAAGCACCTCGAACCCCAGGGCTGCGCCGCCTACGTTGCCTATGTTGAAGGCCAGGCCGCCCAGGGCTACTGCAAAGGCAAGGAAATAGCCAAGCCCCGGCAGCACCTTGTTGGCCACGTCCTGAGCCCTCATGCCGGAGACGCCGAGAATGCGCCAGATGTTAAGCTGAACCACAATATCGATAAGGATTGAAAGCAGAATTGCGAAGGAGAAAGTCGCCTTCAGTTCATTGGTGAATGAGATGGTCTGGGTGAGGAACCCCGGTCCTATGGCCGACGTGGCCATGAGAAACGCCGCTCCCAGAAGGATGCTTAAAGCCTCTCCCCTGGATCTTTCCTGTGTCTTGCCCATTTCAGTCATATTGACACCTCCGCTTAGGATTTATGATGACTTTGCATCTCACAACTGTGCCTATTATACGTGATTTTCGAATTATGGAAAGAAGGGGTGATTTTAGGGCCCGTTCTGAACAGGAAAAAACTGCCTCTACTTCACCACATTTCTCTGATACAATAGAGACGCAGTATATATTCCGGAAAGGGGAACAGGCAATGTTTCGTCGCGCCCTCTGGCTTTCTGGCGGTATCTGCTGGTTTTCATACGTCCTTGCACCTCTTGTTCTCATTTTAGTCGGCTCCTTCGGCGAAAAATGGTTTGGCACTCTGCTGCCTACCGGGTTTACTCTGAAATGGTACGCTGATCTTTTCTCAAAGACCATGTACGTCCGGGCCATGATGATGAGTCTCCTGGTAGGCTGCCTCACTGTGGCCATCAACGGAATTATAGGCATCTGCTCAGTTTATGCGGTATCAGTTCTGGACAGAAAATGGCTCAGAAAGACCTTCGACTTCGTCATTCTGCTCCCCATAGCCATACCTCCGGTAGTAATGGGGCTGGGATTGGTGCAGGCCTTCAACTGGAAATCTTTCTCCCTCGTGGGTACCTGGCAGCTTCTGCTGGGCGCCCATCTCGTCTACACCCTTCCCTTCATGCTGCGACCCCTTATGGCAAATATGGATATGCTTAACTGGAGCGTCCTCGAGGAGGCGGGAACCTCCCTCGGCGCCGCACCCTTCTTTATGGCCACCAGAGTTCTTGTGCCCAATCTTGTGCCGGGCCTTCTCTCCGGGGCCATTATGACCTTTGCCATGTCCCTGGGGGAGTTTCAGCTGGCAGTCATGGTGACGGGGTCAGCCAGCCAGACCTATCCGGTGGTGCTCTACCAGGCCTTCTATGTGAGCACCGGCTTTGCCTGTGCGGCCACTACCCTGCTTGTGCTTTTCAGCATTCTCAGCCTGGGAGGCGTTATTATGCTCGGCAGGCTTTTCGGCGCAAAGAGCGCCGGCATGGCTATTTAGACATGAGAGCGGCGGAAAGGAGTCCATCCCCAATGGAACGACCTCCTCTTATCTCAGTTATTGGAACATCCACTCCCCCGCCCGGCATTTACGATCTTGCCGTGGAGGCAGGGCGCCTTCTCGCCCGGGCGGGCTGCATTGTGGTATGCGGCGGCCGGGGAGGCGTGATGGAAGGAGTCTGCCGGGGCGCGTCGGAGGAGGGAGGAACCTCCGTAGGCCTTCTTCCGGGCGGGATGGAGGAGGCGAACCCATACGTAACCATTGCCATCCCTACGGGGCTTGGGGAGGTACGCAATTTCGCCGTGGCCTCCGCCGGAGAGGCGGTAATCTCCATCGGCGGGGCTTACGGTACCCTTTCGGAGATAGGATTTGCCCTCAGGGCCGGGAAGCCCGTCGTAGCCCTAAGATCCTGGCAGATCTCCGAGGAGGACGAGCCTCACAACCCCATGATACAGGCGTGGTCGCCGGAAGAGGCGGTAGGGGCGGCCCTTGAAAGGATAGGGAGGGATCTCCATGGCAGGCGTAGAGCTTAGATCGGTCACCAAGCGGTTCGGAAAAACCTACGCGGTGAGAGACGTCTCCCTTTCAGTGGAGAAGGGTGAATTTCTCTCCCTGGTGGGCCCCTCCGGCTGCGGAAAAACCACCACTCTCAGGCTGGTGGCGGGCTTCCTTAACCCCGACAGCGGAGACGTCCTGCTGGACGGCCAGTCCGTCAAAACAGTATCCGCAAGGCAGCGGCAGGTGGGCATAGTCTTTCAGAGCTACGCCCTCTTCCCCAACCTCACCGTCTTCGAAAATGTGGCCTTTGGCCTCAGAACGAGGAAAACCCCCGAAGAGGTCCTCCGGTCCAGGGTTGATGAGCTTCTGTCCATGGTGGGTCTGGCGGACAGAGCCACCTCCTGGCCCAGGGAGCTTTCGGGAGGACAGCAGCAGCGGGTAGCCCTTGCAAGGGCGCTGGCCATAACGCCCCGGGTGCTGCTTATGGACGAACCTCTCTCCGCCCTCGACGCCAAGGTCCGTAACGCCCTCCGGTTTGAGATAAAGAGAATCCAGAGGGAGAGCGGAATTACAGCCATCTATGTAACTCACGATCAGGAGGAGGCTCTGTCCATCTCAGACAGGGTGGCCTTAATGAACGACGGCCAAATTGAACAGACCGGCGCCCCGGGGGAGATCTATCTCCGGCCCGCAAACCCCTTCGTCGCGGACTTCGTCGGTGTGAATAATCTTCTTAAGGGGGAGTACCTGGGAGAGGGCCGCTTCAAGTGGAAGGACAGAGTCCTTGAGGTGGAAAACGCTCCTCTCGCCCCAGGATCGTGTCTGCTCATGATCCGACCCGAGCGGATGACGGCAATCTCGGCGGGCCGGGGCGAGGCTCAGGGGAAGGGTATTTTGGGCAGGGTCTCGGGCAAGGTCTTTCTTGGCCCCCTCATCCGCCTTGCCGTCGAGTCAGAAGGGGTGCAGCTGCT
>JBMNVK010000048.1:0-17556 GCA_050946755.1 Aminivibrio sp.
GGGAGAATGATATAATGAAACACTGTCAGCTACAATAACTGCGAGGAGGAATTGGCATGGCTATTACACCTAATGCCACTGTTATGGAGGAACTGCGGGATCTTAGAAAAGACCTTCAGGACAGCCTTTGACCTTGATTCAATAAAAGAACAAAAAGATAAGCTGGAGACCTCCGCCTCCGATCCCGACTTCTGGAACAGGGATGACAGCCGAACTGTCGCCAGGGAAATATCCCTTTTGGCAGAAAAGCTGGCCACCTGGGAGAAGGTGGACGGAGTATACGGAGATCTGGAGGTTTTAACAGAAATACTTTCAGAAGAGGACGACGAAGAGCTGCAGAAGGAGTTCAGCCAAAAATCGTCAGACCTGAAAAAACTGATCGAGAAAGAGCAGCTTATGCTTCTCCTGTCGGAGGAACACGATGAAGGGGACGCTATTCTGACTGTGCATGCCGGGTCCGGAGGGCTTGACTCTCAGGACTGGGCTGAGATGCTTCTTCGCCTTTTTCTGCGCTGGGCTGAAAGAGAAGGATTTAAAACAAGAATCATAGAGGTCACCCAGGATGAGGAGGCGGGCATCAAGAATGCCACCGTGCTTATTGAAGGAAACTTCGCCTACGGCTACCTGAAATCGGAGAAGGGAGTTCACCGGCTTGTAAGAATTTCCCCCTTTGATGCGGGCAAAAGGAGGCACACAAGCTTTGCCTCCGTAGATGTGGCCCCGGACCTGCCGGACGACGTAGAAGTGGATATCCGTCCGGAGGACCTGCGGGTTGACACTTACAGGGCCAGCGGCGCCGGAGGGCAGTACGTCAACAAGACTGACTCTGCTGTAAGAATTACTCATATCCCAAGCGGTATCGTGGTAGCCTGTCAGAACGAGAGATCCCAGCATATGAACAGACAGGTAGCCATGCAGGTCCTGAGGAGCAGGCTTTTTGAAAAGGCACTGCGGGAAAGACAGCAGGAGCTCCAGGAAATACAGGGTGAAAAAAAAGAAATAACCTGGGGCAGTCAGATTCGCAGCTATGTTCTGCAGCCTTACACCCTTGTAAAGGATTACCGCACGGGGCATGAAACAGGCAATGTTCAGGCTGTTCTCGACGGCGATATAAATGACTTTATCATGAGCTTTCTGCGCTGGAAAAAGCAGAATTGATGGATTAAATTTGGGAGGAAAAAGCAGCCTATGATGCCTGTTCGGTTTATCGGTTCCCTGTTTTTAGCGGCCTTACTTCTGCTCTCCGGAGCGGAGGGAGCTCCTTTCAAACCTTCAGAGCCCGTTATGGGGACGGCTTCCCTGAGGCCCGGAATGAAAGGATATGCTCTGACGGTGGTATCGGGTCGGGAGATCACTCGGTTTCCTGTGGAAATTGTCAGTATCGTGCCCAGAAAAAGCTCTCCTGAAAACCTTATCATGGTTCGTGCCTCCGGGCCGGTGATTGCAAAAACAGGGGGCATAGCAGCAGGCATGAGCGGCAGTCCCGTTTACATCGGCGGAAAGCTGATTGGCGCAATAGGCTACGGCTGGAATTTCAGCGATCATACGCTGGGTCTGGTGACTCCCTTAGAGGATATGGCCTCTGTTTGGGAGTGGCCTGAGAAAAGGATAGCCCTGCCTCAGGCGCCGCCTGCTGCGGAGTTGCCTGGTGACGGGACCGGACCAGATCCGGAGGAAAGAGAAGCAGAAGAGGAACAGGACGAGTCGGATCTTGTCCTCACCATGGAAAAATCTCCTCTCTTCATCGACGGCATCAGCTCAAGACAAGCTTTGGACATTGCCCATCTGCTTGAAAAAGGCAGAACCGTCCCGGGAGGAGGGGGCGGCGACCTGCCTGTAGAGATGGATGCAAAGGTTCTGCCGGGAGAGGCTATTGCGGTGCTGCTTGCATGGGGAGATGCCATCGTAGGAGCCACCGGCACCATCACTTCTGTATCCTCTGACGGCAGATTTATAGGCTTTGCTCACCCCTTTTTGGGAAGGGGAGCCGTCAGCTACCCCGTGGCCCGCTCCCATATACATAGTGTTGTCCCCAGCCTTGAGGCTCCTTTTAAGGTAGGAACCCCCCTTAAAATATTTGGAACCGTCACCCAGGACCGTCCCCAGGGCATAGGGGGAAGAATAGGTTATTTTGCTCCCTCCGTATCGGCGGAGCTCAAGTTTTCTGATATGGACAGAAACACCCGGGGAGAAAAAAAGTTCCGGTTCATACCCGATCCTTTTCTTGGGGCTAAGCTTTCTACGGGTATTTTCACGGGGCTCATCGACGACCTGTGGGGAAGAAAAGGGCAGGGCACTGCTGTTTCGACTCTGACCCTTTTCGGAAAGGAAATGGGGCAGGGGTGGAGCAGGCAGAACATGTTCTTCTCCGACAAGGATCTGGCAGTGGACGCCCTGAAAGAGGCAGCCGAAATACTTGACCTCGTGTTCTTGAACCCCTTTGCCGGCGTATGGCCTGTGGGGGTATCCCTTAAGGTTGATTTTACAGAGAACCCGAGGCTGATGTACATCGAAAAGATAGAGATACCGGAGGAATCCTTCTCTGCCGGCGACAAAATTGAGGTTAAGGTGGCCCTCAGGCCCTACCGCAAAAAACAGGTTACCAAGACCTTTGAAATCACCATCCCCCAAGATGCGTCAGGAATTTGCGAAATACTTGTCAGAGGAGGCGGAATTGACCCCTTGCATCAGTCTGCCATTGCCCAGGGCTGGAAGACTGTCGCCTCCTTCAGGCAGATGTTTGCCGAGATGTCAGCCATGGAGACCAACAATGAACTCATCCTTGAGTTCAACTATGACAAGGTTCCCGAAAAGGGGAAAAAACGAAATCCCCATGAGGATCCTGTGCCCAAAGAAGAAAAAGAGCTCCTGAGTGAAATGAAAAAAAGAAGGCTTGATGACCGCACTCTGCAGATTTTCAGATCAGAATACGTGGTGGAGGGCCTTCTCCGTAAGCTCGTTGCTGTAAAACCCGCAGAGGGGCAAGGCAGAGGAGCTGCGGAATCTGATGACTAGAGGTCTCTTTTTTACCATTGAAGGCATCGACGGATGCGGCAAAACAACCCAGGCGGCCCTTCTCCACAGTAGACTGGCATCACTGCTCGGCGAGGACTCTGTAATCTGGACCAGGGAGCCGGGAGGGTGGGATGGCGGAGAAAAGATCAGAGAGCTTCTCCTTGAAAAAGGCACAAAGCATGCCATGAGCGAGCTTCTACTTTTCCTGGCAGACCGGTGTGAGCACGTAGCCAGGCTTATAGAGCCGTCCCTGACCGCTGGCAAGGCAGTTGTCTGCGAAAGGTACGGCGATTCCACCATTGCATACCAATCCTGGGGCCGGGGCCTGGACCTGCAAAAAGTCGAAAAGGTTGCCCGATGGTGCGCCTTTCCCGTTCCGGATATAACCTTCCTGATCGACATCCCTCCGGAAAGAGCCCTGGAAAGGGTGACCCGCAGAGGGAGGCCGGACTTCATGGAGGAAGGGGGAGCTCCTTTTCTTGAAAGGGTCCGGGAGGGGTTTCTTTATCTGGCCCGCCGGGACCGGGCGCGGATTGTACGCCTTGACGGAAGGCAGGATATCGGCTGTCTCGCTGAGGAGATCGGCTTAAGGGCGGAGGTGCTTCTCTCCCGGTGAAGATTAAAAAAGGAGACGAGGAAAGAGCATCCGGAGGCATTGCCGGCTATCACGGGGAAAAAAGAAAGGGCGCCCTGCCCGCTGACGCCCCAAGGTCACCTTCTTTTACTCAGTCTCTTGAAAATGCTGAAATAAGGGAGCTTCTGGCCAGACTTGACATCATAGCCTCCCGGATAGGACGCTTCCCCGCTGAGGGAGATCTGCGGCTGTACAGAGAGCTGGTGAGGGAGCTCTTGAGAAGAGCGGTAGGCGGATTGCGCATTAAAAGGGACATGAAATGGCGGCGCAATGACCGAAACCTGTTTGTCACCATTGAGAAGACTGAGGCGGCCCTGGAGGAGCTTGAAGAGATATTCTCCAGGGAGGGAGAGAGAACGAGGGTGCTGCAGCTGATGGAGGAGGTAAAAGGATGTCTGATCTCCCTGCTGCTATAGCGGAATCTGAAGCCTGGAAAAGAGTTGAATATTTTGTTGACCGGGATGCCTTTCCTCATTGCGCCATTCTCTCTGTGAGCGAAAGGTTTCAGAGAGCAGTGGCGGCAAAGCTTGCCAGACTGCTCCTCTGTCCGCATAGATCTCCCGGGGATGGGTGCACTGCCTGCAGGGCCTGGTCCGGCGGCCATCATCCGGACCTCATTTCAGGAGGGGAGCCCGGAAAGGCCCCCCTGATCAGCGAGTGCAGGGAAATAATTCGCTCCATGTCCCTTAAGCCCGTTGTATCAGACCGACGGTGCGCTCTGATCTTCTCCTCTGACCTCATGCTTCAGCCGGCGGCAAACAGCCTTCTGAAGCTGGCGGAAGAGCCGCCTGATCACGGTATAATCATATTTCTTGCTGAGGATGAAAATCGTCTTCTGCCTACTTTGAGGAGCAGGGCATGGAACCTCTCCCTGAAAAAAAAAGAGAAGGACGTCAAAGAAATTCCGCCCCCTTCCTCTCCGGGAGACTGGCAGATTTGGGCGGAGAAGAACAGCGCCATTGAAATTGAAGAGTTTGTCGAACAGTTTGATCCATGGATAAGCTGGCTGACCCGGACAGGAGACAGCAGTGCAGCCTGGAGGGTCGATAGGGTGAAAAATATCCTTTCCACCGGCAGGCTGTCCAGAACCATGGCCATGGATTTTACGCTTCTGGCTCTCAAGGAGGGTATAGATTTTGAGCATCTATTTGGCTATTTTTGGTAAGCCCCGCTACATAGGGCTGTTTGATCTGCCCCAACCTGCGGAGGATTCGCTCCTTGTGGCTGAAACCATGAGAGGAACGGAGCTGGCCATACTCGGCGGCCATCTGTCTGCCGAGCAGGAGGAGCGGTACAGAAGAACCTGCGGAAACGAGTATTCGGATGGTCAGATGAAGGGCGGAGAACCTTCCCTTCAGGAGATAACCTTTCTGAGGGAGGCCACGGAAGAAGATATTAAAGAGGCCGACCTCGCCAGGGAAGAAGAGGATTTTGTCCTCATGAAGGCCCGGGAGATACTAAAGAACCACAATCTGCCCATGAAGCTGGTGGATGTGGAATTTCTTCTGGACAGAAAAAAGCTTTTCTTCTACTTCACCTCTGAACAGAGGGTGGACTTCCGCGCCTTCGTCCGGGACCTGGCCAAGGAGTTCAGAACCAGGATAGAGCTGCGCCAGATAGGCGTAAGGGATGAGGCGAAGGCGGTAAAAGGCCTGGGCCCATGTGGAAGAAGATGCTGCTGCAGCAGCTGGCTTCATAAGTTTACCCCCATCTGCATTAAAATGGTAAAGGAGCAGAATCTCGCCCTTAATCCGACAAAAATATCCGGAATCTGCGGCAGACTGATGTGCTGCATGTCCTATGAGCACCACCTCTATGAGGAGCTGTGGAAGGGACTTCCCAATCCCGGATCAAAAATAAAAACTACCGGCGGCAACTACCTAATGGATGGAGTTGTAATTACATCAGGATCAATCCGTGTAAGAGCCCCCGAGGGGAAAGAAATACTGGTAAAAGTGGACGACTTTGATAAATTCCGGGAGACGGTCATGGCCGGAGGCACATGGGATGATCAGGTGCTGGCGGAGCTGCCTGAAGACTCCGGCGAAGACCGTTCCCGCGGTCAAAAGAGAAGGCCGCCGGAAATGAGAGACAAACCTTCCGGTGGAGGAACCCCGTCCCGCCAGGAGAAGCAGGCCGCCACAGAAAAACCCCCTGCCGGGGCCGAAGAGAAGGCAAAATCCCCGAGGGGCGGGGCGAAAAAGAAGAGACGCAGAAAGAAGAGCGCCCCAAAAGCGGCCCGGACGGAGGCGGTTGAAAAACAGACGACATCTTCCTCCGAAGGAAAGGGAGATGGCAGAGAAAAACAGCCCTCCGGAGAAGGGCAGAAAAAGAGATCTCAGCCAAGACGACGGCGCTCTCCAGGAAGATCAGGCGATAGTTCCCAGCAGCAGCGTCAAAAGACAAAAAAAGCCCCGGAGGAATGAAGGATCCATGACTTTTTTTCAAAGACTTAAACAGGGACTCAGGGGGGTCAGGGAAAAATGGAGCGGCGGCCTTTCTCGTCTCTTTTCTGCAGGGCCTGTTGATGACGACTTCTGGGAAAATCTTGAAGAGCTGCTCATCACCGGCGATGTGGGGGTAGATCTGTCCCTCGGGCTTGTAGAGTCTCTCCGGCAGGAGGCCGGAACCAGAAAACTTAAATCCGGGGAAGAGCTGTTCAGCATCTTTGAGGAGAAGCTGACCTCGCTGCTCCTCTCCGTTCCCAACATGGGTGCTCCCGTCCCCATCGGCCCTTCAGCCCCCACGATAGTGCTACTTGTGGGAGTAAACGGAAGCGGAAAAACCACCACCGCCGGCAAGCTGGCGTCCAGATGGACAAAAGAGGGGAAAAAAGTGGTTTTTGCGGCTGCCGATACCTTCAGGGCAGCGGCTGTGGAACAGCTGAAAGTATGGGGAGAGCGGACCGGAGTCAGAGTTATAGCCCAGAAGCAGGGCAGTGATGCGGCGGCGGTGGCCTATGACGCCCTGATGGCTTCCCGGGCTGCGGGGGCAGATGTGCTTATCGTGGATACTGCTGGAAGGCTTCACTCCAGACATAATCTGATGGAGGAGCTAAAGAAGATATACCGCATCCTCGAGAAGGAGAGAGGAGAATCCTCTCTGGAGGTTCTGCTTACCCTGGATTCGGTTATGGGACAGAACGGCCTGGCCCAGGCTGAAAACTTCAACAAAGCCCTGCCCCTGTCCGGAGTCATTCTTACCAAGTACGATAACACTGCAAAGGGCGGGATCCTCCTGGCCATTGCTGATACCCTGAAGATCCCTGTCCGGTACGTAGGGATAGGGGAGGGGGAGGAGGACCTGGGCGAGTTTGAGGCGGAGGAATTTATAGCGGCTCTGCTTGAGGACGAGGGAAATGGCGGATAGAGAGGGTTCATCCGCCCCCCGTAAAGTCATGACTACTCTTTCTGAGCTCCTGCGGTCTCTATATCTCCACGATCTGGAATACTGCCTTCTCAAATCTCCTAAAGAGGAGGATCCTCCTGTATTCACCAAGGATCAGATCATTTCAGTCCTCGAAAAAGACGCAGGAGAAAAATGCGCCTGGGAGCTGACGGAGCTGTGTTCTTTCTACTCCACTCTCGATGATCTTCTCAGAAAAAAGGTACTCAGCGACTGTACGGAGGTCCTTGTAATACAAAAGGAGGGCTCCGGAATTCAGCCTGTGGCCTCACTCAGGGTTCCTGGGGAGGAGACGGGGGAAAATGTCCCCTCCTGGTGGAATGCCCCTGTACCTTTCGTCTCGTGGAAGAAAGGCCTGTTTGCAGCCAACGAGGCCGCTCGGGAACTTCTGGCGGAGGCCGAGATTAAAAGAGGCCGGGGCGGAGAGTTTGTCCGGGAGACCGACGATGGAAGATATCTGCTGTTTACCAGAATCCATCCTGCCGTATACTTTGTGGAGGATGTGTCAGAGGCGCTGGGTAAGGCCCGGGAGATGGCCTGGTGGGCGGCGGTGGGCAAAGCCCTTGCCGCCAGACTTGAGGAGAAAGGATGTACGCTGGAGAGAGTAAAAGACGTCCCTCTTCCCTCACCGGAGGGAACCGTCGAAGATTTGAGATGTCTCTGGGACGGCGAGGAGCTCGGCTTTTTGAGGGTCAACCATGAAAATAAATTGTGAGGATCCTTTTTTCTACCCGGTAATACTTATAGCAGGCGTTCTGTATCATGATGATTCCCGGTGGCTCTGGACGGTGAAAAAACTTTCCCAAATCTGGGGCCCGCCTGCAGACATCAGTGATGAATTCCCCTTTAAGGCCACCGACTATTACAAGGATATCTCTCCGGAGCTTCGCCGGCGCTTTCTTTCTTTTCACGGATTGAGGGACGGCGGCGCCCTGCCCGGATGGAAACACGACTCCTGCGCAGTGGAGCGGGAAAGCCGAGTTCCCGTAAGGGCGGTCAACATAGACCCCGGATATGTGGACGGAGCAAGGCTTGTACTGGCTTCCACCAAGGATCATGCCCACAGAATTTATCTGGGCGAAGGGATCCATGGCGAGGTAACTATGAGATACAGGTTCCGCAGATGGGAGCCCTTTGACTACACCTTTCCTGACTTTGCCGGAGGTCTTTATGATGATTTTCTTTCCGCTGCAAGGGGCAGGTGGATAAAAGAAATGGAATCCAGGAGGAGATCCCCATGATCGAAAGGTATCAGACCCCGGAGATGACTGCCCTGTGGGGTGAGGAGAGCAAGTTTGCCGTATGGCTCGAGGTAGAGCTAGCTGTTTGCAGGGCCTGGATGGAAAAGGGAGTAATTCCTGAAGATGCCTACCAGGAGATTGTCGAAAGATCCTCCTTTGATATTGCAAGAATCAATGAGATTGAAAAGCAGGTCAATCACGATGTGGTTGCCTTTGTCTCTGCCGTGGCGGAAAAGGTAGGGGAGAACGGCAGGTATATCCATCTCGGCCTGACCAGCAGCGACGTGATCGATACAGCGTCCTCCGCCATGCTTAGCCGATCCTTTCGGGTAGTCAGGGAAAAGACAGCAAAACTTATGGACTATGTCAAGGAAAAAGCCCTGGAATTTAAATATACTCCCTGCGTCGGGCGGACCCACGGAATCCATGGGGAGCCCTACACTTTTGGGCTGAAAATGCTTAACTGGCTGTATCAGCTGGAAAGAGACATGGAGCGGCTCAATCTGGCTGAGGAGCAGGTGAGCTACGGAAAAATTTCCGGAGCAGTCGGTACCTATGCTCACTGCGACCCCTCAATCGAAAGCCGGGTATGCGAGCTCATGGGCCTTAAACCTTCCTGGTCCTCTACCCAGATCCTGCAGAGAGACCGCCATGCAAATGCAATGACTGCCATAGCCCTTCTTGGGGGCGCCCTCGACCGGTTTGCCACAGAAATCCGCCATCTGCAGCGCACCGAGGTCATGGAGGTCATGGAGCCCTTCGGGCCGAAACAGAAAGGGTCCAGTGCCATGCCCCACAAAAGAAATCCCATTCTGTGCGAACGCATAACCGGCATGAGCCGTATCCTCAGGGGGTATGCCCTGACCGCCATGGAAAACATGCCCCTCTGGCACGAAAGGGACATCAGCCACTCCTCTGCTGAGAGGGTTATCTGGCCTGACGCCTTCCACCTGATCACCTACATGCTCGACAGAATGATCTACATTACGGACAACATGGTTGTCAATCCGGCAAAAATGAAGGAAAATCTGGACATGACCAGGGGGCTGGTTTTCAGTCAGAGAATACTGCTGGATCTTGTGGGCCGGTTCGGACTGTCAAGAGAAGAGGCCTATGCGATAGTCCAGGAAAACTCCATGAAGTGCTGGGGGGGCGGCGGGTCTTTCCGGGAGCTTCTCGCCCATGATGAGAGAATCGCATCAAGAATCACGGCCTCTGAGCTGGACGAGCTCTTCGACCTTCAATACTACTTCAGGCACATTGACTCCATATTCGGCCGCTTCAAACTGTAGCAGAGAAACATAAAATCCAATGAGGAGGAGATACCATGTTTGCTGCTGACAGGAATATCGCACTGGAACTGGTAAGGGCTACGGAGGCCGCGGCAATGGCTGCAGGCCGCTGGATGGGACGGGGGGACAAAAACGCTGTGGACGGTGCGGCGGTAAACGCCCTGAGGTATTTTTTGAACACAGCCAGCATTTGTGGCGTTGTGGTTATCGGCGAAGGAGAGAAGGATGAGGCTCCCATGCTTTTCAACGGCGAAGTGCTGGGAGCTGAAAAATATCCGGAGGTGGACATAGCTGTTGACCCCATCGACGGAACCCGTCTGACAGCCCTCGGCCTTACCGGCGCCATCAGTGTGGTCGCTCTTTCGGAAAAAGGCACCATGTTCAATCCTAAAAACATCTTCTACATGAATAAACTGGTAGTCGGTCCTGAGGCTGCCTATGTAATCGACATCAACCTATCCCCGGCGGAGAATGTGGCCCGGGTGGCCGAGGTTAAGGGAAAGGCCCTGGACGATATCACCGTGGTTATTCTCGACCGCCCCCGGCACGAGGAGCTGAAGACGGCCATCAGAGAGGTGGGAGCCAGGATCAAGCTCATACCTGACGGCGATATAGGCGGAGCTCTTCTGACCTGCAAAGATCACGGAGGCGCTGATCTCCTCATGGGCATAGGGGGCTCCCCTGAGGCAGTTATCACTGCCTGTGCCATAAAATGCCTTCAGGGGAACATCCAGTGCAAGCTGTGGCCCCGCAACGAAGACGACATTGCGGAAAGCCGCAGGCGGGGTCTTGATCTCGACCAGGTCCTTACCATTGATGACCTGGTAAAAGGGGACAACGTCTTCTTTGCGGCCACCGGCGTAACCGATGGTGATTTCCTCAAGGGAGTGAGGTACGAAGGGCGGGAAATCCGGACCAGCTCCATGGTCATGAGATCCAAAAGCGGCACCATAAGATTTGTTGACAGCATTCACATGCCCAAAAAACTCTCAGAGCTCTCGAAGATGAGCGGAATAGAATACAGCACTGTCTGAGACAGTAAAAGGGGAGGAGAGATTATGCTCCTCCCCTTCTTACTGGTTTTTCTTCCACACCTCTCCTGCGGCGACAACCTGCCCTACGGAGACGCACTCATCGTTGGGGGGGAGGAGTTTGTGAACCAGGGACAAAAGCCCTCTTTCCTTTAAAAATTTTGCAGTAAAGGCAAGGAGCCTCCTGTTCTGCCAAACTCCCCCGGAGAGGGCAACCTCCTCCAGGCCCGTTTTTTTGCTCAAAAGGCTGCATATATCGGCGGTCACCCGGGCCAGCCCTGTGTGCACAGCTCCTGCCATCGTCTCCCTGTCAATTTCTTCACCATGAGCCACTACCCATCGGATGGCAGGCCTCCAGTCAAGGATCACTGTGTCTCCCTGCTCTATAAGCTCAAAGGGAGCCTCAAGCCTTCCGCCCCTGGCAATTCCTTCAAGAGCCATGGCTGCCTGACCATCGAAAGTTACCTCCTCTGCGAGGCCCAGCAGAGATGCGACTCCATCAAAAAGGCGGCCGCAGGAAGTGGTGACCGGGGACACAGGAAGGGCGGCCAGAATCAACGCCGCCTGATCTTTTCTGTGGGGCCATAAGGATCCTGCCAGCTTAAGGGCTTCGTCCCCGCCCAGAGATTCAACCAGGAGGGAGAAGGCGAACCGCCACGGCTCCATTACCGATTTGTCCCCTCCCGGCAGAGCTGCCGGCAAAAAATGTCCCATTCTGACAAAGTCTCCCTTGCCTCCGGCAAAAAACTCCCCGCCCCAGACAGTTCCATCGGCGCCATATCCCGTTCCGTCAAAGATTGCCCCCAGTGCCGGCCCGTCCCGGCCGTTTTCCAGCAGACAAGCTGCAAGATGGGCGTGATGATGCTGAACAGCCAGCCTTTCCCCTTCAAAGCAGGGAAGGTTATTGAGGGCGGCTGTCGTGGACAGAAACTGAGGATGCATGTCGCAGGCAAGGTACTCCGGCTTAAGTTTGTACAGAACCAGCATATGCTTGAGAGCCCGGCCGTAGTAGGCGGCCGTCTCCCTCTGTTTCATATCTCCCAGATACTGGCCCGGAAAAATAAAATTTCCCTTTGAAATGCAGAAAGAGGCCTTCATCTCCGCTCCCGCCCCTAGTATTACAGGCAGATCATCCTTCACTGCCATGGGAGCCGGAGTAAAGCCCCGGGCCCTCCTCATGAGAAAATAGGATTGTCCCGTCAGAGCCGCCACAGAGTCGTCTATAGCCATATAAATCTCCCTGTCGTGAAGCAGCATGAAGTCGGCTATCTCTCCCAGAGCAGCCAGAGCCTTCTCATTTGAAGAGACTATGGGCTCATCTGAAAAATTTGCGCTTGTCATTACCAGAGCCCGCCTTCCCTCCAGAAGCATGTAGTGAAGGGGGGAGTATGGAAGCATTATGCCCACCGTCTTTTGTCCCGGAGCCACCAGGTCCGACAGGGGATAACCTTTTCTTCTGCAGCACAGGACGATGGGTTTTCTCGGCGAGATGAGAAGCTCCCTTCCGATCGCCGGAATGTAGGCCATCCTGCCTGCCTCCTCCAGGGATGAGGCCATCAGGGCAAAGGGCTTGTCTCGTCTTTTCTTCCGCTCCCTGAGCAGCTCCAGGGATTTGTCCCTGAAGGGTGAGCAGGCTATATGAAAGCCTCCGATGCCTTTTATGGCGACAATGTGCCCTTCGTCCAGGAGGGCGGCGCATTTTCTGACGGCTTCATCCCTTTTGCAAATCACCTCCCCCTCCCTGTCTGTCAGCCAAACAGAAGGGCCGCATTCGAAACAGGCGTTGGGCTGGGCGTGATGCCTCCTGTCAGAGGGATCATGATACTCTCTTTCGCAGGACGGGCACAGGGAGAAGAGGCCCATGGCAGTCTTCGGCCGGTCGTAAGGCAGATCCCTTATTATGGTGTATCTTGGGCCGCAGTTGGTACAGTTGATAAAGGGATAGCGGTATCTTCTGTCGGAGGGGTCTGTCATCTCTTCCAGGCAGTCGGAACATACAGACAGGTCCGGTGGGATCAGGGCGGTCTGCTCTTCTCCCTGTTCGCTTTCCAGAATCGTGAAGCCGCCTTCCCTGAAGCTTGTCACCGGGCTGTTTTCAATGACTGCCACTGATGTCACCACCGAGGCCGGAGGATTTTCGGCTGCAAGGGCTTTTTCGTAGCCGTCCAGGGCATCCCTATCCCCGAAGAGCTCTATTTCCACCCCACCCGAGGTGTTCCGTACCGTCCCCTGGAGTTTGAATTTTTTTGCAAGCTTTGCGCAGAAGGGACGGAACCCTACCCCCTGCACAATGCCGGAAATCAGAATTTTTCTGTGGAAAAGCATTGACAAACCTCCATTCTGATTGCATTGTAATATACAAGGAAAAGAGTGCATAGAGGGAGCGGGTGATATGGCAATGGCTCTTTTGAATTTTGGCCTTATCCACGTCTACATGGGCGATGGCAAGGGTAAGACCACAAGCGCCCTGGGACTGGCAGTCAGAATAGCCGGATGCGGAGGAAGGACTGCCTTTATCCAGTTCATGAAGGGCTGGGAGTACAGCGAAGTCAGAGGACTGACCAGCCTCCCCGGAGTAAGGCTGATTCAGACGGGAAGACCTGACTATATCTACCCGGGAAAGGCCGATCCCCTCGACTACGAAGAGGCGGCAAAAGGGTTCAAAGCTGCAGAAGAGGCCGTTATGTCCGGTTCTTACGACCTTGTAGTGCTGGATGAAATAAACGTGGCCATCGATTTTGAGCTTCTGCCCCTTGAAAAAGTGCTTGATCTTCTGAAAAATAAGCCCCTTCATGTGGAGGTAGTACTGACGGGCAGGACTTCGCCCCCTGAGCTGATTGAACTGGCAGACCTTGTAACCGACATGAAGGAAATTAAACATCCCTTCAGCAAGGGAATTCTGGCCAGAAAGGGAATTGACTGCTGAAGGGAAAATAAAAACTGACATACACCGGGAGGAAAAGCTCTATGGCAAAAATCACTGAAAAAAAACGGCTTGCGCCGGAACAGCTTAGGAAAAAAACGGATGCTTCATCCCTTGGCTTTAAAACGACCGATGATCTTAAGCCTCTGGAAGAGTTTATCGGACAGAAAAGGGCCGTTTCCGCCATCTCCTTCGGTCTTGAGGTGGAGAGCAAGGGATACAACATTTTTGTTCTGGGCAACCCTGGCAGTGGCCGTACCACCTACTCCCTGGAGAGGCTGCGGGCTGCCTCAGAAAAACAGCCTGCGCCCGACGACTGGGTGTACGTATATAACTTTGACGAGCCCGGCAGGCCTATGGCCATCAACCTTCCTGCAGGCAAAGGAAAGGCCATGGGTACCGCCTTTGAGGACCTCATCGAGGAGCTTAAGGTCGCCATCAGCAAGGCCTTTGAAAAAAGCCAGTACGAGGATGCGAAAGCTCAGCTGGTCAAGGACTTCCAGGAGGAAGTCAACGGCCTCATGGAAGAGGTAAAGGCGTGGGCCGCTGAAAAACAGTTTTCCCTTAAAAGGACGCCCCAGGGATTCGTCAACATCCCTCTCACTGAGGAAGAAGACGAAGAGGGTACTGTTGTAAAGAGGGAAATCCAGCAGGAGGAGTTCGAGGCTCTTTCAGAGGAAGCTCAAAAGGAGTGGCAGAAAAAATCTGAAGAGGTATCCCAGAAGACCCTGGACACTCTGAGGCGCATTAGGGATCTCGAAAAAGGGCTGAAGGAAAAAATCGTAAAGCTTGAGGCGGAAATCTGCAGAAATGCCATAACTCCCTATCTCCAGGATGTTAAGGAAAAATTCGGCTCTACTGAAGAGCTCTCCGCCTGGCTTGATGCTCTGGCAGAAGATATTATAGAAAACTTCGGCATGTTCGTTGCAGCTGTAAAGGACGAAAATGCAGAGGTGGATTTCACCCGGTATACGGTGAACGTCTTTGTATGCAATGATCCTGAGGAGGGAGCTCCGGTAATATGGGAGACAAACCCCACCTACTACAACCTGTCGGGAAAGGTGGAGTATGAAAGCCGTCAGGGCTATCTCTATACAGATTTTAAAAAGATCGTAGCCGGAGCCTTCCAGAAGGCCAATGGAGGATATCTGGTCCTGGACGCGGAAAAAGTCCTTCTTAACTTCATGTCCTGGGAGGCACTAAAGAGAGTGCTGCGGACGGAGGAGGCCAACATTGAAAATCTGGGGGAACAGTATGGCGCCGTGCCCGTCTCCTCACTCCGGCCCCAGCCCATTCCCATAAATCTCAAAGTAGTCATGGTGGGAACCCCCTATCTCTATGCCCTGCTTCAGTATTACGATCCCGAGTTTCAAAAAATGTTCAAGATCAAGGCAGACTTTGACACGGATATGGAGAGAACAACGGACACGGAGCTGCAAATGGCTCAGTTCGTAGCCAGCTGCCTGCACAGGGAAAATGGCCTTCCCTTTGAGGCGGAAGCGGTGGCGGAGGTTATCGACTGGTCCGCAAGGATTGCGGACGATCAGGAACGGATCTCCACGGAGTTCAGCAAAATTTCCGACGTCATTGTGGAATCTCTCGCCTGGGCAAAGGCGGATGAGGCGCCGGCGGTAGCGGCCCTTCACGTCAGAAAGGCGGTCGAAGAAAAAAAATTCCGATCCAACCTCATCCAGGAAAAAATAGCAAGGGCCTTCAGGGACGGGGTAATAAGAATAGACACCTCCGGGGATGTGGTGGGCCAGATCAACGGCCTCTCAGTGGTGGACCTCATGGACTACCGGTTTGGACATCCCTCGCGGATAACGGCAAACGTATATATGGGCCGGGAGGGAGTAGTGAACATAGAGAGGGAAGTAAAGCTTACCGGCCCTATTCACAATAAAGGCCTGCTGATCCTCACTAGCTATCTTGGCAGAAAGTATGCTCAGGATATGCCTCTCTCCCTCTCTGCCCGGCTTACCTTTGAGCAGGTATACGGAGGGATTGAGGGGGACAGCGCATCGTCCACGGAGCTTTACTGCCTTCTGTCTGCCCTCTCCGGAGTTCCTCTTCGCCAGGGCCTGGCCGTGACGGGCTCCGTAGATCAGTTCGGGAACGTCCAGCCGATTGGCGGAGTAAATGAAAAAATAGAAGGGTTTTACGACTACTGTGAATTTAGGGGTCTTACGGGAGATCAGGGTGTCCTCATACCGGTCCAGAATGTGCGTCACCTCATGCTGGAGGAAAAAGTACTGGAAGCAGTGAAAGAAGGGAAATTCAGCGTCTACGCCGTATCTGACATAGACGAGGGAATTGAGCTGCTCACCGGCGTGGCGGCCTCCACAATTCACAGAAAAGTTAAGGACAGGCTGAAAAAGTGGATGAAGGAAGCAGCGAAGCTGAAGGAAAAATATAAAATTGATGCAGGTGAAAATAAAAATGACTGAGCCCCTGTTCCCCAGGCCCGAAAGAATTGATGAGGTCTTTGATCTTCTTGAAAAGCTGTGGGGGAATGAGGCTAAAAAACCGGATCTGGGCCATGCAGAGCCTCTTGACGGCCTGGTTCTTACCCTGCTTTCCCAGAACACCAATGACACTAACAGGGACAGGGGGTTCGCTGCCCTCAAAGCTACCCATCCTGAATGGAGCGCCGTTGCCGCAGCCACAAAAACGGAAATAGCCGACCGCATCAGGCCTGCAGGGCTTGCCAACACTAAGTCGGAAAGGATGCTGCTCATCCTTCAGAAAGTTCAGGATACCTTCGGCTCCTACTCCCTTAAAGACCTCAGGAACTGGGACGATGATGAGGCGTGGGAATATCTGGTTGCTTTGCCGGGAATCGGAGCAAAAACTGCTGCGTGCGTAATGCTCTTTGATCTGGACAAGAAAGCCTTCCCGGTGGATACACACATAGCCAGGTTTTGCAGACGGATGGCATGGGTTTCTGAAAAGACCGCTCCTGAGCAGATGCAGGTCCTTCTCGAATCATGGGTCCCCCCGGAGAGATTCCTGGGGGGGCATATCAACATTATCGAACACGGCCGGGGAATGTGCGGTGCGAGAAGCCCCCGATGTGAAAAGTGTCCCCTGACCGGACTTTGTGCCTTTTTTGCAAGGACCGGGGCCCCTGAATAGGCCCCGGTCCTTTAAAGCTTATTTTTTATCTTTCTTTATCCTCTCCAGCACTATCTTGTAGCCGTCAGCGCCATATTCAAGAAATTTCTTCACTCTGCTTATGGTTGCTGTACTGGCTCCTGTCTGCTGGGCTATCTGGGGGTATGTATATCCCTCGCTCAACAGCCTTGAAACCTCAAGCCGCTGTGAAAGGGCCCTGATTTCCCCTATAGTGGCCACATCCTCCAAAAAGCTGTAGACTTCCTCAGGCGTCTGGAGGGAAAGAAACGCCTTGCAGAGCTGATCTGTCAATTTGTCCTTCCATTTTTCGAGCATAGATGGCGCCTCCTTTATGATAAAGACTTGATTTTGCGACCAAAATGTATCCGGGCCGCACTTACGGCAGCAAATCTGCCGTAGAGAGTAGCGATTTTTCAAGGGCTTAACGCCGATCTCCGATAAGGAACTACGAACCATAACCGGTTTCACCCGATGTGTTTTGCATTTTCGCAGTTTAGCATGGTGGCGCAGTTAAGTCAAACAGACCTGGGTTTCCCCGCATCCCTTCCTGATGTCTGCTGCCGCCATCGCTATGCAGGCCAATTTATAGCGGAGGTAGAAGAGTTGGATTCCGTAAGATTCATACCGGTGGAGGAACTTTTCGATAGAGAAGGCATAGTTGCCGGAGATGTGCTGACATCTTCGTCAACTCTTCTGCTTCCCTCGGGTCTTCACCTTAATTCTCTCCGGGAAACTCACCCGGACGCAGTAGACATGCTCAAAAGACATGGAATAAGCAGAGTGCCGGTTAAAAGAGCCCCCCTTTTGACTATGGAAGAATTCAGGGGCCTCTTGAGAAAGGTTCATCCTCCTCTTTCCACGCTCAACCCCCTGGTCGCCA
>JBMNVK010000049.1:0-17402 GCA_050946755.1 Aminivibrio sp.
CTCTGCCCTGCCGGAAAACCTGGCAGACAGGTCATGGCCAAGATCCCTGATCACATGGGGAGGCCCGTAGAAAATCACTCTGTATACCCGTTGCGGTGCGACAGGCGATTTCATGGAGGCATCCACAGGAACGCCGGAAGCCTCAAAAAAGTTTTTTGTCATCAGGTCAGAGCTTCTGCAGAAGGCCCTTTCATCGCCTACAATCTGCAGCTCTGCGGGAGAATTCCAGGCTGCCTCAACAGCTTCTGCTGCAATAGCAGGGTCCAGGGTCGTCTCCATCAGCGCCTCTCTTGTTTCGGGATCCATTACCCGGCCTCCGTTATAGACAATGGCCGGCAGAGATGATCCTATTCCCCTTATATGAGTGAGAGATGTAGCTAGGATTCTGCCGGTGGCCACCATGAGGCTCCATCCGCTGTTTCTAAGGCGCTCGCAGGCCCGCTCCACCTCCGGAGAGGGAGATTCCCCCCGGGAGAGAGTTTCGTCAATATCCGTAACGAGCAGCTTCATGAAATATTTCACACTCCGAAAAATAAAATATCAGGCCGGCCCTGCCCCCGGAAGGCGGAGGAAGGCCGGCCTCCATAACAGTTTGATACAGACTGGATGGAGCGAACTATTTCTTTGCCGCGTTCTTTTTAAGCTCCTGGATCACATCATCAGTTATGTCAATTCCGCCAAAATAGACGGCGGATTTTTCGAGCACAACCGTTACTCCTTTTTTCTTGGCCACAGAACGGACTGCAAGCTCTGCATCCTTGAAAATGGGCTGCATGAGCTTCTGCTCCTCCTGGGCAAGTTCATTTCGTTTAGTGTTGAAGATCTGTGCCTTCTTATTCTGGTCGGGCTCCTTGTCCACCGCCAGCTTCATCTCGTTTTCCTTGGTCTTGCTGATCTGCTGAAGCTGTTTGGTTACTCCCTCGAATCTGGGGTGCTGGAAGATGATCTTCTGGGGATCGATTACGCCAATTTTTTCATTGGCTTCCCCGGGCACTGAAGAAAGGAGAAGTGCAAGGACCGCCACAGACAACAGAATACCAACGCGCTTTACTGAAAACATTCAATTTACCCCCTTGATAGGTTGCTGCAATTTCAGACACGGAACAGATTGTATAGGGAAAGGCCGGGAAAGTCCAGGCAAAAACCCCCTTTTTCACCCCCGCCAGAGCTTTACTTCAGGGGATAAGCTAGGATTCGGCGATAATTTTTATCTCCTCAGCTACCCGGCGGACCTCATCGTCTGTGAGACCATAAAAAATGGGCAGGCTGATCTCTCTGGAATAAAAGCCTTCCGCCTCGGGAAAATCTCCTTTTTTCCAGCCAAAACACCTGCGGTAGTAAGGGTGAAGATGTACGGGAGGGTAGTGAACCATGCCCCTGATTCCCCTCTCCCCGAGCCTGGCCATGAACTCCCCCCGTCTCTCAGCCGGTACCTGGAGAGGATAGAGGTGATAGGCGTGCCCCTCACAGGCCGGAGGCACGACTACTGCATCCACCGGGGAGAAGAGTTCGTCGTACAGAGCTGCTATCTCCCTTCTTCTTGCGGTGAAGCGATCAAGCTTCCTCATCTGGCTCAGCCCCAGGGCTGCGTGAATATCGCTGAGTCTGTAGTTAAACCCCAGCACCTGCATCTCTGTTGACCAGGGGCCATCGGGGGCATTCTCCATAGCGGCGGGATCCTTGGTGATTCCATGGGTTCTGAAAAGCCGCAGCCTTTCCGCAAACTCATCGGAATTGGTCACCACCATGCCCCCTTCCCCGGTGGTGATGTGCTTGACAGGGTGAAAGCTGAAGACCGTAAGATCCGCTTCCTTCCCCACCGGCGCCTTTCCTCTCCTTGCCCCAAGAGCATGGCACCCGTCCTCGATAAGGATTGCCCCGGATTTGTCCGCCAAGCTTCTGAACCGGCCCATATCTGCCGGATAGCCGGCAAAGCTTACGGGGGCAATCACCCTGGTGGCATCCGTTATCTTCTCCTCCACTTTTGCCGGATCCAGGCAGAGAGTTCCGGGGTCGATATCGGCGAAGACCACGGAGCCTCCCAGGTAGAGGGCGCCGTTTGACGTTGCTGCAAAAGTCATGGGCGTTGTTATGGTCTCCGATCCCGGCTCCACGCCCGCAGCGAAATAGGCGCCGTGAAGGGCGGCTGTACCGTTTGCAAAGGCTACGGCATGCCTGGCTCCCGTATACTCCCCGAAGGCTTTTTCAAAGGCATCCACGGAAGGGCCCTGGGTAAGCCAGTCGCCTTTAAGCACATTTACGACGGCTTCAATATCCTCCTGGTCAATATACTGCCGTCCATAGGAGAGAACTCGCATTCAACACACTCCTTTTCCGGTCCGCCGGGGGCGGTTTTTTCTTCTTCTGAGAAAATAGTCAGTGATAGCTGCCGAGCACTCCTCCTCGAGTATGCCCGCAGTGACGGAGCACCGGTGATTCAGCCTGGGATCCCGGGGAATGTCATAAAGAGTCCCGCAGGCCCCGGCTCTTGGATCAGAGCATCCGTAGACCAGCCGGTCGATGCGGGCCAGTACAATTGCCCCTGCGCACATGGGGCACGGCTCCACAGTGACATAAAGAGTACAGCCCCGGAGGTTCCATGTACCTGCCCCGGCCGCAGCCGCCCTCAGAGCCAGAATTTCAGCATGAGCCGTCGGGTCGGCCTCCTTGCGGTTGGATTCAAGGGAAAGTATCTCGCCGTCTCTGACCACCAGGGCGCCCACGGGCACGTCCCCCCTTGAGGAGGCAAGTCTGGCCTCATTCAGGGCTTTTTCCATGAAGTACTCGTCTCTTTTAATCATTTATCCTCATGCAGTTTTTTCCCCGAAACTGACAGCTATCAGCACAGCACCTTCATTTTTTCCTCAATTATTCTGAGCTGGCCAATCCCCTGGATATCATCGGCCAGCATGGGAAGCTCCACAATCGGAACGTCGGAAAAACGCTCCCGGATCCGGGCAAGATGCTTTTGCTGGGAGAGTCGTTTTTTCTCAAGGAACTCCCCCGCCCCCTCGGGGATTATCTTGTTCACCACCATGCCTCCCACGGGGATGCCGAATTTGAGCAGCTGCTCCGCAGCCCGTTCCGTCTCAAGAATTGAGAGCTTTTCCGGGTTAAGAACAAGATGGAAAACCGTATTCAGGGGGTCGGTGAGTATTTTCCCGGCCAGGGCAAACTTGTCCCTCCGGGCGGTGAGTATATCTATGACCGGGTCGTCGGCTATCTGGTCTGCCAGATCTCTGTCGTAGGTGGCGGCCACCTCCATAAGCTTCATGGCCTTCCGGCGCTTTTCGATTAAGTGCTCTATCCAGACTCCCAGGATTTCAGGAAGGGCAAGCAGCCTCAGAGTGTGGCCTGTGGGGGCAGTGTCAAAAACTATGGCGTCGTACTGCTTGCCCGCAAGCTCCATCAGCTCTATGAACTTGTCGAAGATGGCGGCCTCCTCAGCCCCGGGGGACATATAGGCAATCTCTATCTGACGCCTTATATCGTCAACTATGGTGGCGCTTACAAGATGGAGCATTTTCTCCATGATGGAGTCCGTATATTTTTTTGCCTCCGCCTCGGCGTCAATTTCAAGACCCCAGAGGTTGTCTGCCAGGGGAACCGCCTTATTGCCTATGGCTTTGCCGAAGGCATCTGCCAGGGAATGGGCCGGATCGGTGGAAACCACAAGAGTCCGGGCGCCCTCTGCCGCAAGGGCCAGCGAGCAGGAGGCAGCACAGGAAGTCTTTCCGGTGCCGCCCTTCCCCCCAAAAAAGGTAAAGCGCTTCATTTTGCCTTTCACCTCAGTTTGAAAATTATGGATGGCCTTTCCCCAACGTAAACGGCCTACGTGTCAAAATCGTACTGGGCCGCCTTTTCGGCAAGAATATATTTCCGGTTTTGAATCCGCCGTTCCCAGGTTACCAGCTCATCGGCCATATGGGGAAGAAGTTCAAGCATGTAGTAGGACACGGGGTTGGGAATGCCGATAAAGTCTCCAAACAGCAGCAGCATCAGGTTATCGTTTATGTCAAAGGCCTCCTTCCGGACGACGGCCATCCGCCGGTCCAGAAAGGCGCCCTGATGGAAGAGACGAAAGAGCTCCCATCCTTTTTTAAACTTATTTAAAAGCCTGCTCACAATAAGATCACTTCCAGCCCCGGCTACTTGTTTCTGTCAATGCTCAAAATACCCTCAGCAGCCATATTCTCCCTGGGCATGTCGTTGATTATTATCCTTACCACTTCCGGTCCTACATCCAGCGCCCGGCATACTGCGTCGGTTACTTCGGCCACAAGCTTTCTTTTCTGGTCGGTGGTTCTTCCTTCATACATGTAGACGTTAAGAATGGGCATAGCTATCCCTCCTGTTCTTTTATTGAAGATTACTGCATACGAAGCGAAAAGGCAATGGAGAAAAACAAAAAAGACCCGGCCTTGGCCGGGTCCTGCAGCAGGCTACTTTTTAGGGGCTGTTTTTTTTGCGGGAAGCTTCCCTGTAGCATAGGGATACACTTTGTAGGGGATCATTTCCTTGGACATTTTTATGTACTCTCTGTCAGAGGCATCAAACTCTGTGGACTTGATAAGCTGTCCCCCCATATCGTAGTGGCTGATGTAGGTAACAGCAAACTCCTTGCCGTCCTCAGAATAGGCATAGCCGTATTCAGTGAAATAAAGACCGGAGGCGGTTTCATTGTCGATGCCAAACTTATCGCAGATCAGACCAATGGTTTTGCCCTTCTCATCAGGGTTTGTGTAGTATTTTCTTGCGCTGGCAAAGCAGCATTCGTCATTTTTTCCATAATTTACAAGATACCATTGCATTTTATTTGCGTCCTGGCCAAGATTTACCGGTTCCGGGGCAGCAGTCTGGGCTGCCATTACAAAGGTTGCGGCCGCCATCAGGGCCAAAAGGGATACTGCTGCAATACGGATGAACTTTTTCATGATTCTGAAACAACTCCTCTCGAAATTTGATCCTGCGGTGTGCAGTCTAACACAAAAAGCAACTTTTTGGCTTCCTGGAAATTACAGTTTGCTGATTGGCCAATCACCTCCTCCGGCTATCTCAAAAAAGCGCCTACTCCGTAGCTCACCGGCCTCTCCTTTCCATCTGAGAGGCGGTTGAGGATTCGTCCTTCTCCGCTTATTGTGGCAGAACCGCCGCCATCCAGATTCAAGGCATAGTAAGCGCCGCTTTTCTTTAGTATGTCCGCCGTCTCGGCAAGGGTGAAACCCACGCTGTGAACCGCATCTCTGCCGTCCCCGACAAAAAAGAACCACTGTCCCTTTTCAGTGAGGCCAATAACGGAGCGGGGGTGCCTTTTTTTCAAAACTGAGTCGCTCAGCTTCTCCCCATCCTCCATAAATACTCCCTTGCTCAGCAGGAAGGGCCCCGCCTGAATGGCGTTTGTCATGGGTGACCAGTAGGGGTCGCCATCGTTCACCGTCTGGCGAATTTCCACCCTGTCGCCGGGAGCAAGAGTCTCCAGATGCCTGGCAGGGCTTCCGTAAACCGATATTACCCTCATCCCGGAGGGAATGGGATTTCCCCCCTGCCGACGGACCTCCCTGCAGACACTACCCTCCAGCACCAGTTCGGCAACAGGCCCGGGATAGATAGGAGTAGCCTCTCCAAAATGAGGGGTGTAGAGGATTGCCGCCCCCTCCCCCGGAGTTTTGTTTATGCCCGTTATATTCATGTAGCCCCGGTCCGCAAAGTGCACCTCGGCCCTCCAGTCCATCTGACCGAAGGCGGCCTGGTTCTCGTCATTCCATCCTAGGATGGTCCGTCCCGGATAGGGTGGGTTAGCCATGATGCCTCTGTCAATTATCACCCCGATTGGAGCTCCTTTTTCCTTTCCGGAGGTGGAGAAATAACCTCCGTTGATAGCAGCGGATGTTCCGTAGGTCATGGAGCTTAACGGCGCCAGTGCGCCCAGGCCTCCCGGCGCTACTATGGGCCGCAGAAAAAATTTTGCCGGGTCAAGGGTGATCATCACCCAAAACCATGGGCCACCGGCCGTATCCCAGTTTGCGGGAGAGGAGAATACTGTTCCCCGCCTGCCCAGCCCCTCGGCAGCTTCAAGGAATTTTCGCACAGGGCCGTATACATCGAAGAGGGGGGATCTTACCCGCCAGTCGTAATTCCAGCTGTCCACCGTACTCTGAATACCCTCAGCCTCAAGGGAGCCGCTGAACTGCTCCGCATCCTCTCTGGTTTCAAACCCTGTCACTACTCCTCTCCACCGGGGCGGACGGTCATGAATCCCCCGCCTGTTAAACTGGATGGTCATGCCCTTTACCGGAGAGTAGGAGGCAGACAGGGAAAGTTTTTTGGAGGCTGCCTTGACGATGGCGGCTATATTGCCCGCCTCACCGGAGGTAATAAGCCTTTCAGGCCCCAAAGAGGGGGCATTTTTTTTGAGGAGAGGGGGGGTCATGTTTACTGCCACGGCAACGCTCCCTTTTTCTATGGGGGTGAGAGCTGCCCCGTCCCGGAAGGGAAGAGGCACGTCAGCCATGATCTCTGCAGCGGAGGAAAGCCCCAGACTGTGCACTGCACAGACAATGGCCTCCTTCATCGTCACCGCCCCGCCGGGGTCGCCCGGGAGCATGGGCACCAGGTCGAGATCAAGGGCCATCTGGAGGGCATCTTTTCCGGCCGGGTCAAAACCCCTTGCCCTGAGAAGCATCCCTGCATAGGCGCTTCTTCCGATATTTCCAAAGGCAGGGAGCGCTGAAAAAGCAAAAAGGAAGATGAAAAACAGGCTGAGCAGCAGCTTGGGGAGGCTGCCGGACGATTTCAGGCGGCGGCTGATTTCAGAGGGAATATGCTTCCTGGCCATAGATGTCCTCCTGTCCATAAATTTTGATGCCGGCTCTGAAGCTGATACGGCAAGGAGTATATCAGACCCGGGCTGCCGGCATATCCCGAAAAAGACGTATTGAAACAGGGGCATTGCCGGCAAAAAATAACCCCCCGCCAGGGCGGGGGGATACTTTTCTAAAATGGCGCGCCGGACAAGATTCGAACTCGTGACCTGCGGTTCCGTAGACCGCCGCTCTATCCATCTGAGCTACCGGCGCCTGAAAATACAAGTGGCGGTGGGTGAGGGATTCGAACCCTCGAGAGAGGTTTTAGCCCCCCTACTCGCTTAGCAGGCGAGTGCCTTCAGCCGGCTCGGCCAACCCACCGCAACCACGGACCCTATTCTATTAAGGGCAACTTGTAATGTCAATAGCGTTAAAATAATCTGTCAGTTTACTGTCCGTCCTCTTCAGCGTCCGGTTTTTCATCCCCGTCCGTCCCGGCAGCAGGCTCCTGATCCTCCTCTTCCCCGGGGAAGAGGGATTCATCATGAATCACCACTACTGCCCTATCCTGCAGTCCTCTGAAAAAGTCTGCCTGGGCCTGTCTGGCCTTTTCCTCGGTCAGGATAGCCTTTACATCGCCGCTGACCTCCTCAAGGGGGGCCGTCTTTTCAGCCACTTTTTCTCTTTTTACGGCGATCATTACATCATCGCTGGCAATCTTCATGGCAGGGCTTATCTCCCCCTGCACCATGAACTTCAGGACGGCCATGGAGTCCCTGAAGCCCGACTCGGGGAAGAATACAGGTCCCGTGTCGGGAGTCCTGTCGATTATGTCGTCCGATGCGACGGAGGCAATGGCATCCTGCCACTCCCCGCCGCCGGCAAGCAGCACTCGTATCTTCTCTGCGCTCTCAGGGGTTTTAACCCGTACGAAGTCCATGGACCATCCTGAGGGGGAGTGAAAAAACAGAGGCTTGAGCTGTTCGTAAAGCTCGTTTATCTCTTCATCTGAGACTTCAAGGCTGCCCATGGATTTCTCCATCAGCTTCCTCTGCACTACTTCCGTGGCCAGATTTTCCCTGAAGACGCTCATCTTTATGCCTGACCGGTCAAGATACTGCATAAAGGCCTCTTTGGTCGGGAACTGATCGCTGACTTCCTTAACAGCCTCGTTTATCTCCTCTTCCGTAGCCTTGAGGCCCGACTCAGCCGCCTCTTTGGAAAGACGGGAAAAGAGCACGATATTGTCAAGGGCAGCCTTATACAGGTGAGGGATGTCCGCCGAAGTTATGTCCTTTATGCCGGCCCTTTCCACGTAGCCCCTAAGCTGTTCCTCCAGGGTGGAGCGCATCACCGACCTGCCGTCCACCTCGGCAACCACATAGTCTTCACCGGCAGAGGGCGTTCTGCGGGGGGTGTTGAAGCCGTACATTCCGAAAATGGACAGTACGAACAGGATTACGATGGCGACCATTATCCATCGTACCTGGGATCTCAGGGTTCTCATCAGCAAGGGACATCTTCCTCTCTTTTTCGGTTATTCACAATTCCAATGGGGTATTTTACCATAGCAGGGGTGAAAAGCGCGGTCAGACTTCCGCCAGATTTCTGCCTGATTTAGATTCCACTCTGAGAGGAGCTGCGAGAACTGCCGCTTCCTCCATAATTTTTGCCAGGGATTGGCGCACTTCATCCTCTTTGCTATCGGGACACTGGCAGACGAGGGAGTCATGCACCTGGAGGACCAGCCTTACATCTCCCGAAGAAGGGAAGGCCGCAGCAAAGTTAACCATGGCCTTGCGTGCGATGTCGGCTGCTGTGCCCTGAATCGGGGTGTTTATGGCTACTCTCCTGAGGGCATCTCTGTCTCTGGGGCTTACCGCCACCTCATCAAGCGGGCGGATCCGGCCGGACAGAGTTGTGGCGAACCCCCTCTTCTTTGCGTCCTCATAGCTCTTTTCAAGGTATTCCTTAACCCCGGGAAGGGCCTCGAAATAACGCTTAACAATGTCCGAGGCCTCCTGCCGGCCTATGCCCAGCCTCTGGGCGAGCCCGAAGGAGCTCATTCCGTAGAGGAGGCCAAAGTTTATCATTTTTGCCACCCGGCGGAGCTCCTGGGTCACCTGGGAGGCATCGGTGGAAAAAACCCATGAGGCGGTCTCCCGGTGGATATCCCTCCCCTGTTCAAAGGCATCCACAAGCCTTCTGTCGCCGCTTAGATGGGCCAGCACCCTGAGCTCTATCTGAGAGTAGTCTGCTGAGATGAAGATGTTGCCCTCGCCGGAGGGAAGAAGGGCCTCCTTGATCCTTACGGACCACTCTCCGTAAGAGGGCAGATTCTGCAGATTTGGGTCTCTGCTGCTCAGCCTGCCTGTGCCGGTGACCGCGGGCTCGAAGACTCCGTGAATCGTCCCCTCCCCCTCCGTCGCAAACTTCTCCAGGGGATGGACGAACCCTGAGAGCATTTTGGCGAGCTCCCGGTACTCGATCAGCAGATCGGGTACCTCGTTAAAGGGGGCGCCCATGGACGAAAGTCCTTCCAGGACGGATATATCTGTGGAGAAGCCTGTTTTTGTCTTCTTCCCCGGGGGCAGCCCCAGCTTTTCAAACAGGAGCCAGGCGACCTGTTTGGGGGAGTTGAGATTGATCTTCTCGCCGCCCTTAAGGGTTACGACCTCCTCAATGGCCTCAAGCCTTTCGGAGAGGTCCTCTGCCAGAGCCTTCAGTGCGGGGATATCGCACCCGATGCCCTTTTTCTCCATGTCCACCAGGACCGGCACGAGGGGGATGTCCGTTTCGCTCATAAGGAGATCCAGTCCTTTATAGCCGCCGATCTTGGCTGCAAGCTCACTGTATCGGGCCGAAAGGAACTGCCCCTTCTCCTCCGGCGGAAGGGATTCATAGTCCGGAAACAGCTCCTCCGGTTCATGAACTCTTCCATCGGGATGAAGCAGATAGTGGGCGGTTTTAAAATCCATCACCCTGGATGAAGGGATAAAGGAGGTCCCCAGGCACGCTGCTGCCAGCTTGTAGTCCGGGAAGAGAGCCTTGCCTTCCTTAAGGGAGGCCAGGGCTTTTTCCGCCTCAGCAGAAGATGCCCCCCTCACCGTCCCTGAAGGGCCCGTAAGGCAGAAGCCCTCAAGGGTCAGATCAACAGGGTATCTGCCCCCTATTTCCGGAATGAACGCATGAAATTCGGGGCTGCCGCCGGACACTTCAATAGGGCCGCTGCCGGAGGAGCGTTTTCCTGCAGGAGCTATTTTCTCTGCTATTTTCTGAAGCCCCAGGTCACTGCAGCGGGATAGAAATTCATCCACCTGCATCTCTCCCGGGCTGAGCTCAGCAAGGTTCTCTTCTTCCTCGCACAGCAGGGTGACCAGCTCTTTGCTCCTGTAGGCCTGATCCTTATTTTCTTCAAGCTTTTTCCTTATGCCCGGCTTGAAGGCGTCAAGATCATTATAGATCTCGTCGAGGCCTCTGTGTCCGCTCAGAAGCTTTTTGGCCGTCTTGTCGCCCACCCCCGGCACTCCCGGCACGTTATCCGCCGAATCGCCGAGCAGGGCCAGATAGTCAGTCATAAAAGCCGGCGGAAAGCCATACTCCTCCTGGAAACTATGGTCATCCACCAGGGAAAAGGAGCTTACCCCTCTTCCGGGGCGGAGGATGGAGATGCCCGGGCGGAGGATCTGCAAAATGTCCTTATCGGATGAAAGGATAAGGATGTCCAGATCTCCTGCGGACGCTGTACATGCAAAGGAGGCAAGGACATCATCGGCCTCCACGCCCTGCCTCATAATTACGGGAACCCCGATCAGACCGAGCAGCTCGGAAATAATAGGCACCTGTATTTTCAGATCCGGAGGGGTGGGCTTCCGGCCCGCCTTGTACTCTTCATAGACCTCGTGGCGGAAGGTAGGGCCGGGGGCGTCAAAGACTACGGCAGACATATGGGGAGCCCAGTCCTCAATCACTTTATGAAACATATTGAAGAAGCCCACCACCGCATTAGTAGGGGTACCATCAGGAGCGGTAAGCTCCGGGAGGGCGTAAAACGCCCTGAAGGTCAGACCGTGACCATCAACCAGGAGCAGTTTTTTCCCCTTCATGGGGATCACATCCTTTTTTTCATGCTATGGCCTAACTGGGTTATAATAACTCATCGTCCGGTTTCATGCACAAAACGATTTTTGAAGTTTAGGCTTCAGGGAGGAAGACATATGACAAAAACGGTAAGAGTCAGATTTGCCCCCAGCCCCACCGGCGCCCTTCACGTAGGGGGAGGACACACCGCCCTTTTCAACTGGCTTTGGGCACGGCACAACGGCGGCAAATTTATTTTAAGGATTGAAGATACTGACAGAGAGCGTTCCACCCAGGAATACGAGGACACAATCATGTCGGGCATGAAGTGGCTGGGCCTTGACTGGGACGAAGGTCCGGACATCGGGGGAGACCACGGCCCGTACCGCCAGTCGGAGAGGCTTGAGCTTTACCATAAATATGCTGAGCAGCTGGTGGACGAGGGGAAGGCCTACAGAGAAGGGCCGGCCATAATCTTCAGAACACCGCCCGGCATACCCCTTGTATTTGACGATGCGGTCTACGGACGGATCGAGGTAATGAGCGATACTCTGAAGGACACGGTCCTGATAAAGAGTGACGGGATGCCCACCTATAACTATGCGGTGGTCGTGGACGACCATTCCATGGCCATAACCCATGTCATCCGGGGGGAAGATCATATCTCAAACACGCCGAAACAGCTTCTCCTGTACAACGCCCTGGGATGGGAATATCCCATATTCGGCCATCTTCCCATGATTCTTGGGAAGGACAAGAAAAAGCTATCCAAACGGCACGGAGCCACCAGCGTCTATGAATTCCAGGACATGGGCTACATGCCCGACTCCGTATTCAACTTCCTCGCCCTTCTGGGATGGTCCATCGGGGACGACAGGGAGATATTCGGCCGGGAAGAGGCCGTGTCTCACTTTGAACTCTCCAGGGTTATACGGAGGGCGGCCGTCTTTGACATGGAGAAGCTGGACCATATAAACCAGGAGCATCTGAAGCTCTTGGACCCCATGACCAGGCTGGGGCTTGTCGAGCCCTTCTGGAGGGAGATGGGGCTTCCTGTGGACAGCCACGAGAGGGAGTATCTTGCCCAGTCCCTGGTAGTCCTTGAGGGCAGGGGCAAGACTGCCAGAGAGGCGGCAGGCTACTCCGACTACTTTGTATCCTTTGAGCCCGTAAAGGCGCGCTATGACGGCTCTGATCTGGGGGATGAGCAGAGAGGAGTGCTGGTGCGGTTCAACGATGAGCTTCTTAAGCTTGATGAATGGAAGGCCGGGATCATGGAAGATTTCGCCAGAAGCTGGAGCGCCGAAAACTCCGTTAAGATGCGGGACATCGCTATGCCTATGAGAATGGCCCTTACGGGCATGAAGGTAAGCCCCGGGGTTTTTGAGGTAGCCGAACAGCTGGGCAGGGATGAGACAGGCCGTAGGCTTGCCCATTACAGGCTCACAACAGCCCCCTGAGCGCTGCCCGCCGCTTAAATTAAAAGGGCGGACCGGCTGACCGGTCCGCCCTTTTTTGCTTGCAGATCAGGCCCGGCAGGTTCAGGCCTCTTTTTTTGCGGCAAAATTTCCGGAATCGGTGGTAATCTGAGCCTTCCTGTCGTAGGAAGAGATAAGGAAATCCGGCGACATCACGAGGCAGTGCACCGGGCAGATTTCAGTGCACTGGGCACAGAAGCAGCACCGGTCGTTGTGGATCTGGATCTTCTTGTCCTCGGGCAGAAAGTCTATGGCGTTGGCCGGACATACCCTTATGCAGAGCCTGCACCCTATACAGGTCGTCCTGTCATAGGCGAGCTTCCCCCGGAACCTTTCGGTAATCTCCACGGGAGGGTTGAGCTCGATTTCGCCCTCATCGGCTGCCTTCAGGGCATCCGTCAGGGAATCGGGCATGGCCTTGACGGGAAAAGGGTTGGTAAACATTTTTTCCCTGGCCTGTTTAAGCAGCAAGAGCGCCATTCTGTTCAGCATATTTGGCAGCCCCCTTTCTTAGAGCGCCAGGCTCAGCGAGGCCAGAATCATGCCTGCTATGGATAGGCCGGCGACTTTAATCAGATAGAACTCCGACGCCTGCCAGATTTTGAACCTTCCGAAGGCGGTGCGCATGAAGGTGACAAACACAATCTGGACTGCGAAGACTTTCACCCAGAACCAGAGAAAGTCGAAGACGTACAGGAAGATGCTCCCAAGCCCTATGAAGGAGCCCAGAGACCAGGGCAGGAAGAGGGCCGTGATGACCGCAGCCATTGCAGTTGCTCTGAGGGCGAAGGTGATCTTGAACATGGCAAGGTTCGTGCCCGAGTATTCTATGATAAGCCCCTCAAGGATCTCGGTTTTGGCCTCAGGGATATCCATGGGGCCCTTTCCCGTCTCCCCCGGCACCACCAGCACCAGGGCGAGGAAAAGGCACAGGATCCCAAGAAAGCCTACTTTATCCATCATGCCCCAGACGGACATTCCGGAGAAAGTCTCGAGGCTAAAGGGCTCGCCGGGCATGCCCGTACGATAGGCTATGTAGGCCATGGTGGTAACCACCACAGCCAGAGGCAGTTCGTAGCTCATCATGAGCACCATCTCCCGCTGGGCGCCTACGTTTGCTATGGGGTTGCCGCTGGCGAATCCGCCAATGGCCATGGCCACGCCGGAAAGGCCGAGAAGGTAGATTATGAGGATCAGATCTCCTTCGGCGCCGAGGACCGGCGGCAGCGCACCCATGGGGATATACAGGAAGACCATAAGCGTGGCGGCGGCGGCCACCCAGGGGGCGCCGTTGAAGGCCCAGGCCACCGCTCTCCGGGGTACGATGTTCTCCTTGCCCAGCAGCTTGATCAGGTCAAGAAAGGGCTGCAGCACGGGGGGACCGATTCTGCGCTGCATTCTTGCGCTGACTATTCTGTCCACCCCTTCGAAGAGGAAAGCCAGTACAGCTACCAGGAGCATAAGGGCAGCGCCGGCAATAAAGCGCATTATAAGGCTAACGACCACCACTTTGCATCAGCCTCCTTGTCTTTTCCCTGCATTTTTCAAGGAGCTCCGCCCTGGTAACCACTTTTTTGTCGCCAGTGGAGCTGTCCGTCGTCAGCATCCGCTCCATACAGGAGATGCAGGGGTCGATGCTGTTGATGATGAGAGGCGCATCGGCAAGCTCATTGTTGCGGAACATGAGGGGCCAGGACACGGCATTGGCGTAGGTAGGGGCCCTGACCTTCCACCAGCTGACGTTTTCATCTCCGCCCTCAAGGTGGACTACATGGGTATCGTCTCCCCTTGGAGCCTCAATGGAGGCCATGCCCGTGCCTTCGGCCTTTTTGAGGTAGGCGAGAACCCTGTTGAGGTTCTTTTCCCAAACAATATCCCCCTCGGGAAGGCCGTCCATGATCTTTTCAATAATGTCCAGGGACTGGTAGACCTCATGAACCCTGACGAGGAAGCGGTCAAAGACGTCGCCGTAAACCTCCCCGTAATAATCCTGGGGAACTACGGCTCTTACAGGAATATCGCCGTAGGCCTCATAGGGAGAACTCTCTCTGAGGTCGGCTCTCACTCCGCTGGCCCGGGCAGTGGGGCCCACCGCCGAGTGCGTCAGAGCTTCTTCATAGGTCAGGACGCCCACATGTCTCAGCCGGGCCTTGACTATATGGTCAGACGTAACCACGTCATAGAAGGGGGCGAACTCCTGCTTATAGTAGCGGACCATTTCCTTTACGGCCCTGGCCAGCTCGGGGGTGAAGTCCCACCTTACCCCGCCCACTGTGGCGACTCCGTAGTTAACCCTGTTTCCCGAGAGAATTTCAAGCACGTCCATTACCTTTTCCCTGAGGATCATGCCCAGGTGGAAGGCGGAGTCAAACCCAATGGTGTAGCATGCAACTCCCGCCCAGAGCATATGAGAGTGAAGCCGCTCCAGTTCAAGCACCAGGGATCTGATATACCTGGCCCTGGGGGGTACTGTAATTGCAGCTGCATCCTCAACTGCCCTCAGGAAGGTTATGACGTGGGCAAAAGAGCATATTCCGCAGATGCGCTCGGAAAGATAGATGACCTGAATCGGGTTCCGGTCCCTTGCCATGTATTCAATTCCGCGGTGAATGGCGCCCGGACGTACGGTAGCGCCGACTATTTTCTCTCCCTCCAGGTCCAGCCATGCGGTAATGGGCTCTTTGAGCCCTACATGGACCGGACCTATAGGTACCTTGTATTTTTTTTCCATTTATTGCTCCTCCTAGGAAAGCTCCCGCACATCGTCTTCGGAAGGGCCGGCCTCGTCCCTGCGCCAGGGCTTGACGGACTCGTCCCACTCCTCGGGAAGGAAGATGAGGGCCTTGTTAGGCAGACCGTCAAAATCGACGCCAAACATCTCCCGGGTCTCCCTCTCGCTGTATTCCACTCCCGGAATGCGGGAGAAGAGGGACGGCATGACGAGGTCCTTTTTGTCCACCTCCACCGATACGGAGACACCCAGACGGTTGCCTCTGCCGGCCACCTGGTAAAGAGTGAAGAGATAGTAGAGGGTAACTACGTCTCCATCGTCATTCCCCGAGATGATATGAAACTGGGGAAAGTCGAACTCTGCCAGCGTATCTATGAAATCGAGAAAGCGGTCCCGGTCAATCTTGGTCCATATATCACGATAGCCTACTGCATCTTCTATGCCCGCTTTGCGCTCCCGGATTTCAAGGACGGAATCCTCTCCGAAGGCCTCTTTGAGGCGGTTTGCCACCTCTTCCGGACTTTTGGCAGTCCTGATGTTATCTGCAGGATTTTTGAAAAAGTTCATTACTGACCCTCACCAACCTTCTGAGGTTCGCCTCTCAGGCTTTCGAGCTTCAGCACGGCCTTGGCGACTCCCTCGATGATGGCCTCAGGCCTGGGCGGACATCCGTGTACATATACATCTACCGGGATTATCTTGTCCACCGGGCCGTCGAGATTGTAAGACTTGTAGAAAACGTCTCCGGAAGCCCCGCAGTTGCCCACACAGACTACTGCCTTGGGGTCGGGGATCTGATTGTAAATTCTGAGGAGCTTCTTGGTCATGAATTTGGTCACCGGACCGGTCACAATAAGCACGTCCGCATGACGGGGAGACCCTACCAGCTTCATGCCGAACCGCTCGATATCGTACCTGGGGCTTATGGTAGCCACAATTTCAATATCGCATCCGTTGCATGAGCCGGAGTTGCAGGTGGTCACCCACAGAGATTTAGGAAAAACTTCCATGTACTTTTCAAGCTTTATCATTGGGCGGCCTCCTAAACCAGCAGAATGAATGCTGCCATGAACGCTACGACCAGGACATAGTACCCCAGAATATCTGTGGCAATGCCCGTATGCATTCCGACAAGCCTGTCGTAAAAGGGTTCAAGGGCCTTTCTGAAACCCCAGTAGGCCGACGAGGCGGGGACTGTCAGCTCTTCTCCGTCCTCGGGGGTCATATTTCCGGACCAGAAAATTTCATCCTGCTCTGTTCCCTTTTTGTAGTCGGACCGGCCCTGGGATCTAAGCCAGAGAACGTAGGCGGCGGCCACGGCGAAAAAGACGATCCAGGCCCCTACATCCCAAAAGCCGAATCCGGTGAATACCTTACCCATTACATTCCACCTCCCATAATGGCTCCGATGTAGCCGCTCTGGTCAACGAGGGCCCTGGCTGCAGGCTCTGCCAGGTTGGACAGAGACCAGGAGGGGAAGAGGGTAAGTCCAAGGACGACCACGGTGAGCACCGCCATGCCGGCGAGCATTGCGGGAGGTACTTCCCGCACTCCGGCCAGCACTGATTTTTCCGGGCCCAGGAAAGCCGTCTGGAAGACCTTCACAAAGGAGGCCAGGGTCAGTACTGAAGTGACCAGGGCAACCACGGCAAGGAAGGGGTGAACGGCAAAAGAGGACTCGTAGATGAGCAGCTTGGATACAAATCCGTTGAAGGGCGGAATGCCGGAAATAGCCGCAGATGCAATCAGGAACATGGCCGCCGTATAGGGCATCTTTCTTGCCAGCCCTCCCATATCGTTGAGGTTCCTCTTGCCGGTGGCAAAGTATACGGCTCCCGCGGCCAGGAAGAGAAGGGCCTTGTACATGGTGTAGTTGAAGGCGTGGAAGAGTCCGCCGGTGATCGCCGTAAATCCAAATTCCTTCATGCTCCGGGGATCTCCGAGCACCAGCAGCCCCACACCGAGGCCCAGAAGCATGTAGCCCACCTGGGAGACCGAATGGTAGCCTATGAGCCGCTTCATGTCGTGCTGCACCACTGCCATGGCCACGCCGAAGAACATGGACGCCAGACCGAAGATAATGATCATCCAGGCCACGAAGGCGCTTCCTATGGCAATGCCGTAGATGGAGAAGCAGACCCGGGCGAGCCCGTAGAGGGACGCCTGGCTGACGGCCACCAGCAGGCAGGTAACTCCCGTGGGAGCCTCCGCATAGCCGTCAGGAAGCCACATATGCATCGGAAAGGCGCCGCACTTCATGGCCAGGGACCCGACCAGGAAGACGAGGGCGAGCTTTTCCATGGCGCCCAT
>JBMNVK010000050.1:0-17246 GCA_050946755.1 Aminivibrio sp.
CCCACGCATGGGACGAAAAGGGCAGGCAGTACGGCTCCCCCAAGCCCCACTACCTGAAAAGGAAGAACAAGGGCCGCTGGTACGTGGATAACTTCGAGCAGCCCTTCTAGAAACGGAGGAACGGGCTATGAGAAGCTTTAAAAAACTCACCGCAGCGCTCCTGCTTCTGACCGTCCTGTGCGGCGGGGCGGGAGCCAGCGACTACAAAGAGTTTACCGTGGAAGAGATGGTTCCTCTGGTCGAGAAGAATATCGCCGAGGCGGAGGGCAGCCTCCTGGAGGGGGCCGCCTCGGTGGAGGCCCTGCTCAAATCCCCCAAGACGGACGCCTCCCAGATGACGGGCAAGTGGAACGAGCTGGTGGAACAGGTATATAACGGGCCCGCCATAAAGGAGCTGGCCGTCTCCTCGGCCAATCTTCTGATGGCCCTGGAGAACGCCAGAATGGATCCTGCCCAGTCCTCTGTCAAGGGACAGGATCTGGCAGTGGGCAGATCGGTTTACCAGGAGGCGGAGGAGCTGGTGGATTTTGCCAGGGAGGTTCAGTCCGTAGGGGAGGCGGTGGCCTGGACCCTCAGAGTCAACCGCCATATTGAATCCCTTGAGAAGGATATCGAAAACGCCCCCGTCAGGGTGGGCGCCTATGTGGAGGAGATGAGGGCCATGAGCGCCTCCCTCGACATAATCCTCCGCCAGGGAAGAAAGGCATTTGACGAACTCCGGAGAGGCCAGGTTACGCCTGCGGGCGCCAGAGGGGAGTTCAGCCAGTATCTGTCCGACATAGTATTAATCAAGGCTATGACCCAGAACGCGGCCGTGAGCCTGATAAACACGTCAAAATACCTGGAGTCCGACGGAAGCTGGGTAATCCCCGGGACCGAGTTTAAGCGCATGGAGGTCCTGGCGGAGTACTGGAAGGATGCCGCCAATCTCTACCCCTCCATAGGCAGGGGGATAACGGCCGCTGCGGCCCGATGGGCGCCTCTGCCCAAGGCCTCCTGGTCCAGCTATCTGGAGTCCGGAAAGGAATTCACCGAGGTCTACGGGCCTCTTATAAAAGGGGACCTCTTCAAGGGAATACGTCACTTCGAGGGAAAGAACTACGCCGAGCTGCCCATGGTGGTGTTCGAAGCGGAGACGACCGTCAGAACGGTCCTGTCCGCCGTAGTCGAGGTGGAAAAGGACCTTGAAAAAAGAAAAAAAGCCCTGGAGGACGACGAAAGGCTGATGGCCAAGGAGAAGGACGAGGTGGCCCGCCTGGAGAAGGAGTACGGGCCAGAAACTCAAAGAATCCTCTACAGGGCGGTATTCACCAGGGGACAGTGGTTTGACAGGATGACCAACTTGATCCTCCTCATCGAGCAGTTTGAGAAGAGCGGGTCGACGGACAACCCTATCTATCGGAAGGCCAGGGAGGAGTACCGGGAGTTCGAGGAGGAAAGGAACCCGGACCAGGTTGCGGCAAAGAAGACCTGGGACCACTTCCAGGCAAAGAAGAAGGAAGCCCAAAAAAAACTTGACCAAATAGTGGCAGAGCACGCCAAAAGAAAGACAGGGCTGGGGCTTGAGCCCGTAATCAAGGGAGGAAAGCTGTGAGCCCCGCCGGAGGGAGGGGACAGAGCGCCATGAAGGGAAGACTGGGGAAGGCGGCGGTTCTGGTGGCCGCTGCGGCCGTCCTGATCCCGGCCTGGGGGGGAAAGCTCCTGGCCCATCAGCAAGAGGTCACGCTGGAGTCCATCATGACCTACGAAAACTCCCTCGTAAAGGCGGGGATGGATTCCGCGGGGGAACTTCTCAAAACGACAAAGACCGAAAAGTCCCAGACGGAGGGCGTCTGGAACGAGCTCAACGAAAAATATTTCACTTCCTTCAGCAGAATAGGCCATTTTGAATTCGACAGCCTGCTGAAGAGAGAAAAGGACGAATCGGCGTCGGCCCGGGCGGCCTCCTGGGCCGACGCCATGAACCTCTTCACCCAGGACCTCCAGAGCGTCGGGGAGGTGGTTGAGTGGATGAGAAACGTCATGCTGGATATTTCGTGGCTGGAGACCGATGAGGCCCGGGCGGAGGACCGTTTTAAGGCGTACCTGAGGGCCCCGGAGCAGAACGGGCCCAGGATGGCGGAGATCGTCCGGGATTTTAAGGCGGGACGACTTGGCTCTTCCGAGATTCAAAAATGCCTGGACGAGGTGCGGGGCATGAGGTCCTCCACAGAAAATACCTCTGAGGCGGTCATCCGGGATCTTGAAGAGGTGGGGAAAATGGAAGCGCTTGGAAAAGATATGGACAAGCGCATTGTGCGGATTCTGGAGGGCTGGGGCGAAATGGGGGCCCGTCATCCGGGGGTCGATCCCAAGCTGGCCGCCGGGGCGGCAGCCTGGATTCCCGCCGTTAAAAAGCGCTGGGAAAATTACATCGCCGCCAGGGAGAAGTTCGACAGGGCCTATGCTCCCCTGCTCGAAGGGAAGCTCTTCCGGGATATCCCCGTCTTCAGAGATTACGAGTACAAGGATCTCGCAGGGCCGGTCCGGGAGCTCGAGCTGGAGCTTAAGACGGCCCTTGTGGCCGCCGTCCAGAGGGAGAAGAGCGAGGAGGAGCTCCGCAGGGCCGTTGCCCGGGACGAAGAGCTGACAAAAAAAGAACAGGCGCGGGTTATGGAGCTCTGGAAATCCGTCTCGATAGAGAAGGCCAGAGAGCTTCAGCTGGCCTACGCAAGGGCCGCCGGGGGGGTAAACAGGGTACGGGAGCTGACCATCCTCATGTCCAGGCTGCCGGAGGATTCTGAGGACTACCGGAAGGCCTCGGAAGAAGCCCGGCTGATCCAGGGGTTTAGTCACCCGGAGCAGCTGGCTGCCGAGAAGAAAATCCGGGACTTCGAGGAGCTTGAGCGAAGGGTCGGCGAGGAGGTAAAAAGAATAATAGAAGAGCATGAAAAAAGGAGACGCAGCCTGGGCCTGGCGCCGGGGATTTTTTCCCGCTAGTCCGCAAAAATGTATTTCATGCAGCATCGGAATACCTGCAGGGGGGTGGAAACTATGACTGCGCGTCCTGGGAAGTTGCCCGCTAAAATAAAAGGTCCTTCGAGGGAAGAGATGGCCATCCGGCTTCGGCTCGAGCCCTTCGGCCTCACCAAAAGAGAGGCTGAAATAACCATGCTCCTCATCGAGGGCCTTGAAAGGGGCAAAATACTGGAAAACTGCCAAATAACGAACAATACGCTTAAAACTCACATACGGCAGATTTATCGAAAGCTTGAAGTCACTGCAAAGACAGAAATACCGGAGAGAATAGGAATGGCGTGACACCGGCACGATAATAGGGTAAAGTATGGTTGTTATCAGCTATCTCCGGGAGAAGGAACGGGAAGGATTAAAACCGGTCCTCCCGGCATATTTAGGAGGGATTTCCATGAAAAAAAGATTTTTATCGACGCTGCTGTCCCTGATTTTAGTTGTTGCTCTGGTTACCCCTGTCTGGTCGTCGACCCTGAACGCTCTGCCTCAGTGGCCGGACGAGGCCGTCTACGCCGTGTTCAACCTGGACAAGCCTCACGAAGTAGCAAAGAGGGTTGCCAGCTCCTTCCTCTTCAAGACTCTGGCGCTCCTTGAGCCGGACCTGGAGATGGCGTCGGACTGGCTTAAGCAGTTCCCCGTAGTATCCGCCTCGGTGGCTGTAGGCATGGGTGAAGAGGGCTTCTCCCTCCAGGGCGCTATCAAGTTTGCCGACGGCAAAAAAGAGATACTGGAGCGGATGAGCCGGGGAGAGGGGCAGGAAGGGGACGTGGATGCCCTTCTGAACAGCCCCGTGCCCGGACAGCTGAGCCTTGTCCCCTTTGAAGACTCCGTCTACTCGGTGGCTGCCGAAGGCATGTCCCTTGTTCTGGCCTCCGTGGAGAAGGACATGCTGCTGCTGGGCTTCACCCCTGAGGATATTGCGGCTGCACGGGACGCCCTTAACGACGGCGGAAAGCGCATGAAGCTGAACCGCAGCCTTCCCCAGGGAAGCTTCTTCTACTTCCACGACAACGGCATGGTTGCCACGGAGCTTCAGGCAGAATCGGAGGGTGTACTCGGTGAGCCGGTGGGCAACCTTGTGGCGGAAATAGGCCTTGACGCCTCTGACAAAAGATACGACCTTTCGATTTTCAGCAACTTCGCCCAGGTCTTCTCCCTTGTGTCCGATATGCCTTTCGAGCCTCTTTCCATGGAGGACCGGATTCTGATGGGAGGCGGAAAGCCCTGGCTGGCCTTCATGGGGCGGTTTTTCCTTGAAAAGAAGCACTTCGAATCCATAAAAGAGGCAGGAGGAGAAGAAGTGGTCATGGCCCTGGAGGCAGCCAAGCAGTTTGGCCTTGATGAGGATGGAATCCTAAGGCTCCTCAGGGCCGTGGGCATGGTCTTCGGGGGAGAGGCAAACCTCTTTGGCACTCCCATCCCCGGGGGATACATCTACCTGTCCGGTGAGAACAAGGAGATACACCTCCTGCTTCCTATTATGGAGTTGGCGGCCCAGGAGAGCGGCCTTCCCTTTGAGGCTGTGAGCAGAAGCGGCTGGACCGCACTGTATGCCATGGAGGACCCCGTGGACTTCGTAATGGGAATCAAGGACGGAGTTCTCATGGCCGGTGCGCTTAACCTTGATGCTCTGGACATCATGCCGGAGCTCTCCGACCGGATGGAGGCCCTGTACGACGAGAGCAATCTGAACGGATTCTTTCACTTTGACGCCAAAGTCATGAGAGATTACGTGCTTTCCGCCCTGGAACCTGAGGGCATCCTGGCCGCTTTCATGGCCGACGATGAGGACGTGGCGGATACAATTCCCCTCTTTCTCGAGGGGCTGAAGGCTCTGGTGGAATTCCGCTCGCTGGATATCACCAGCTCTTCCATGAACCGGGCCGACGTAACCCTTGTCACTGAAGACGCAGATCAGAAGGAAATCGACGCCATATCGGCCCTGGCCGAAAAATGGGTTGAAATGGGGGCTGACGGTAATTAAAGCCGGTTAAAACCCAGACTCCGGGGGCCTCTGTCCCCGGAGTCTTTTGCAATTCAGGGAGGGGGCGTTAAAAATGAGAAGAGCTTTTTCCTTGTCCGTGCTCTTCGTTCTTGCTTTTAGTCTGATTTTGGCGGCAGTTCCCCTTTCGGCAAAAGAGAGAATCACCAGTTTTAACGTGGAGGCAGAGATCGGTTCCGATGCCTCTCTTACTGTAACGGAGCGCATTGCCGTCATATCTGAGGGAAGAGAGATAAAGAGAGGGATAATCCGCTCCATCCCCACTGATTTTACCGACACGGAGGGAGTGAAGCGAAGGGCGCTCCTGGAGCTTCTGGAGGCTACCCTGGACGGCAGGCCCACCATGATTGACACTAGCCGGTCGGGGGCGAACCTGGAGTTTCGCCTGGGCAATCCCGATGTGCTCCTTCCGCCGGGAGAGCATGTCTTTGAGATAGTCTACCGTACTGAGGGACAGCTTGGTTTTTTTGCTGCCCACGATGAGCTTTACTGGAATGTCACGGGAAACGACTGGACCTTTGAAATTGAAAAAGCATCCTTCAGGGCCAGACTGCCGGAAAAGGCTTTTGGCGAAGGTTTTTCTGCCATAGAATTCTATACGGGCAGGGCGGGAGAGAAGGGAAAGGCGGCCCAAGTCCTCCCCGAAGGAACGGTGGAATCAACGACCCCCTACTTCCCGGGACAGGGCCTGACCGTGGCCTTCTCCTGGCCTAAGGGCATCATTCCCCCTCCCGACAGGCCGGCCCCTCCCGTGGGCGGCGCCGCCTTAAAAATTTTGAAATTTATTCACCTTGCCGTGGCCGCTCTTCTTCTATTGCTTATGGCGGCCTTCTGGTGGTTCTGGGGACGGGATCCGGCGCCTCAGCCCGTCATTCCCCTGTTTGAACCGCCCCGGGGAGTGGAGGCAGGCTTTGCCCGGTATGTCCGGGATATGGGGACGGACGACAAGGCCTTTACTGCCATGATCCTGGGCATGGCGGTGAAGGGAGCCCTGACCATCCGGGAGTCCAACATGGCGGAGGATGCCTCTTCCCTCACGGGGATGATGCCCTCAGGGGCCGGCAAAGCCCTTAAGCTGCTCGCCAGATTTGCGGGACCCACCTTCAGGCTGCAGCTCGACCGCACCAGGCTTGACGACGCAGATCTTACGGCAGCGGAGAGAAGAGTGGCGGAGGATCTCTTCGGAGCCACCAGAAATGAAGTCCACCTCTCCGCCGCTGACAGGCCTGTAATCCAGGCGGCCTTCGGCAATCTCGAAAGGCACTTTAAGACAAGAGGGAAACCTCTTCTTGCCACAAACTTCGGAAAGTGGATAATCGGCGTGGGGCTGTTTGAAGCTTATGCCATTGCCTCCTTCATCCTGATGGCCATGACCGGCCATATGAGCGCCGAACCATTCATCGCCCTCCTTGCCGGCCCCTTCTTTTTGTTTCCCATGGCGATTCCCGTACCGTCCGGCAAGGGGTCCTTCATCACAAGATTAATACTCAAAATTTTTGTCCCGGGGAGTTTCGTGCTGCTTGCCCTCTTCCTGGGATTTTGGAGCGTCATCGGAAACCTGGACTTCAGCCTGTGGTCCCTGCCCGCACCCTTTATCTCCGTCGCAATTCTGTACGTGTTCCGACCCCTGCTCAGAGTCCGTACGGAGAGGGGGGCCAGGCTCAATGAAAGCATAGAGGGGCTTCACATGTACATCACGGCGGCGGAGAAGCATCGGCTCGAGATGGCTCCCCCGGAGGAGACCCCCCAGGTTTTTGAAAAGCTCTTTCCCTACGCCTTCGCCCTGGATGCAGCCGATACCTGGGCCAACCGCTTCCAGCACGTACTGGAGAAGGCGGGGTACAGCCCCTCCTGGTACAGCGGAGACCTTAGCACCTTCGCCACCGGCGCAGGGGTAGCCGCCTTCTCCTCGGCTCTCTCCGGGGCAGTCTCATCGGGGACCCGCTCCTCCGGCAGCGGCGGCGGAGGTTCGTCGGGCGGCGGCGGAGGGGGAGGAGGAGGAAGCGGCTGGTAGCATCGCTTCAGCTGCCTTCCCTATTTTATAAGGAGGATGGAATGAAAAAGAATGTTTTCTTTGCGGCCCTGCTTGTGCTGCTCCTGGCAGCTCTTCCCGCTTCAGCGATGGAGAAGATCTACTACTGGCCCCTGGCCGGGACAGTTAAGGGGACCAACGTCAACGTCCGGGGAGGGCCCGGGACCTCATTCAAGGCAGTAGGCAAAGTCTCCGGCAGCGACGGGGCGGCCGCCCTTCCCGTCACGGGAAGGGCCGATACGGGAGAGGAGCACCCCTGGTACAGGGTGGAATCCCGGGATTTCGGGCAGGGGTGGATCTACGGCCGGTACCTTTCGGCGAAAGAGCCCCTGAGCGCCATAGAGCGGTACTCCCTGAGGATAAAGGCCGACTACGGCCTTACTCCGTCCCTGGCCGTCAAAAAGCTTGGCGAGCCTGAGGGGCGGGAAAACAGAAAGCTGCACATCCCTGATTTCAATCTAACCGTGGCCGAGACCACCCTCTCTTATCCAGGTCTCGAAATAGTCTACTGGGACGGCCAGCTCACGCTGATTGTCATATCCGGTGGTGACGCCGCCTTTGGGGATATTGCCCCGGGGATGGCCGTGACAGATGCATTTCACCTGTTGGGCCAGCCTTCGGTCAGAGACGGGGACAGTCTTTTTTTCTACAGGTCCGATTCGGCAGGGGGCAGGGCCCTGGATCAAATAACCCTGCATACCGAAGCCGGCTCCGACGGGGGCCTTATAGCAGGCCTTGAATACCGGTTCAGCATTTATGACTAGGAGGTGACGGCGTGAGGTCTAAATTTCTTATCTCGATTCTGATGTTGTTCCTATGCGCGGCCGCCTGGGGCGCTGCCCATCCTCTGGATGAGGGGATGGACAAATGCATGGAGGAGGACCCCAGCACCAGTGGTGTGTCAAGCTGTGCGGCAGATTTCAAGGAAAAGTGGGACGATGAGCTCAACCGGGTTTACAAGGAGCTTATGGGAATGATGCCCAAGGAGGGGCAGGACCTTCTGCGGAATGCCCAGAGGGCCTGGATTCCCTGGCGGGACAACGAGTTTAAGCTGCTGAAAGGGGTCTATGACACTGTCATTGAGAATAGCGGCGGCTCCATGTTTGTCACGGTCTGGGCCATTGCGGATATGGAGGTAGTAAAAAAAAGAACCCTGGAGCTCCTTGCCTACACAGGAGAAATGAAGGAAGGGAAGCCCGTCTTCAAAGAAAGACAGCCGGCGACTGACTCCGACACCCAGCTTACAGAGGCCATGAAGGTTAAGAACGGCCATAAAAGGTTGGGAAAGGAGCTTTCAGGCGACGGGGCGGAGGTTGCGGAGGCGACCCTCAAGACCTGGGAGGACTTCAGAAACAAAGAGGTGGCCTTTATGGCCTGGTTCTACGGCAAAGGGGGCGACAGAGCCTTCCCCCTTCATGGGAGGATGGAAAAAAACATGGACCGGAACAAAGCCCTGGACCTGCTGTACGCGGATCTGACGGCAGACTACCTGGGCGAGTCAGATCAGAAGGACGAGCCAGGGGGAAAAGTTGTGGTTAAAAATGCCGGCTCCGCGGGAAAGGAGCCCTATAAGGGAGACAGGACTCTCTACCGTCCCGACGAGGGGAAGTGCGATTTCGGCGCCTATATTATCGACCCGGACCCCAAGGGGGCCAATGTAAGGGACGGTCCCAACGGCAAAATAATCACCACCCTGCCCCACCAGCCCGACGATCCGGAGCCGATTATGGTGAAGGTGACCGGCTACAAAGGGAAATGGCTCTCCGTGACCCTTCATGACGGGAAGGAGGGCTGGATCTTCAGCGAACTGGTGGGCATGAGCCTGCGGAACTATGCGCCTGGAGCAGTTGCAGCCCTTCGGGTGCGCCCCGACCCCAACTCCCCCACGGTAGGGGATATCTTTGAAGACGAACAGGTGACGGTACTGGGCGGTGAGGGCGAGTGGGCCCTGGTGCACTACAGGCACCCCAGGGGGCATGAGTTCATCGGGTGGCTGGACCCGGAAAAGCAGTGCGGCCATCCCTACAGCACCTGTCCGTAGACAAAAAGGAGGGCGGAGGCCTTGAGAAAATTGGCAGGGGCCGTACTTTTGGGCCTGTTTCTGTCCTTTGCCTGCTGTTGGGCGTCGTTCGCCGGAGATGCTGCCTTTGAAGAACTCTCCGGATTCAGGGAGGCATGGCCACCGCCTTCTGAAAAAATCGAGGTCTTCCGGCCCGAAGAGGGCAAGTGCCGTTTTCCGGCCTGCGTCTGGAACCCTGAGGAGCTGGAGACGGAGATCCTTGACGCCCCCGGCGGAGAAGTAATGGCAGTGCTGCCCTTTGCCCCCGACGATCCCCGCCTGATCATGGTGACAGTAACGGGCTTTCGGGGAGATTGGCTGCGAGTTGAGATTTACGACGACAGGGAGGGCTGGCTGCCGGGCGGGCTAGCGGAGGCTTCCCTGCGAAACTATGGCCCAGGAGACTCGGCGGAGCTCCGGGCGGGGCCGGGGAGGGAACACCCCGCCCTCGGGGATATTTACGGAGAGAGGATCGTCAAAATCCTGGGCGGAGAGGGTGAATGGGCCCTGATAAGATACATTGAGGAGGGCAAAGACGAGGTAATCGGCTGGACGAAAAAAGTAAACCTCTGCTGGCATCCCTATACAACATGTCCGTAAAATCGGAGCGAGGAGGAGAGAATAATGAAGTTTTTTGCTTTCTTATTGGTATTCCTTGCAGCATTTCAGGCAGCGGCAATTGCGGCGGACGTCAAGGCCATGATGACGGAGGCAAACACCCAGTTCAGAAGCGCGGACAGGGACTTCATGTCAGGCAAGATGGACAGCGCCTGGGATTGGGTGACCAAGGCCAAAGAGACGATATCTGCCGTCCTGGAGGCGGACCCGTCCAACACCCAGGCGGCTCAGCTCGGAAAGCGGATTGACCAGCTTGCAGAAAGGATTGAAAAACGCCGCGGAGCTGCTCCCAAACCGAGCTCCGCCACCGGACCTGCTCCCGCCGGGGCAGCCGCTCCCAAAAGGCTTCCCGCCACGGCGAGCAGATACCTGATGGAGGCGGAAAGGGCCCTGGGCAGGGCCGAGATGCTCCTTGGCCCCGACCGGGACAAGCAGGACCCTGCCAGGCTGCCTGACAGGGTAAGGGAGGCCCTTGCCCCGGCAGAGCAGAACCTGGGCAAACTGGCGGCCGAATTCCCGGACTTCAGCGATCATCCGGACGTAACCCCGAAAATGGAGAGGCTGGAGGCCGCCCGTAAGGAGCTTCAGGCTCTGGAGGGAGGAGCAGCGGCGGCAAAGGCGGCAGGAGACGAAGCCCTGGCCGCCAGGGAGGCGGAGAGCGGCGAGTGGCTCAAGAAGCTCCGCCCCTTTGTAGCATCCAAATCCCGGATGGACGACGCCCCCTACTACGACCCCGACAGGGAGATGCTCTCCTATGCCGGCTTCGACACTGAGATCGAAGAGCTGGCCCGGAGGCATAAAATCCACGACGAGGCGGGCGCGGCCCTTGAGGAGTACAAAAAGGCGGGAGTGGCCGAGCCTCTTGAACTTCTGGCTGAGACGGCAGGCGAGATTGAAAGCAGACTGGCCCAGTTCGGGGCGGCCCTTGAGGAGCTGGGGCGGATCGCTCTGAGAGAGGCCCGGACCCAGCTTGATTTTGGCAGGGAGTTCATGGATAAAAACCTCCCCGCCGCTGAAAAGGGCGAGGAGTTTGTCGTCATGTCCAGGGACGTGCTGGCGGGGATAAAATCCCGCATCGACCAGGCGGCCGTTTTCCTTCCCGAAGGCGACCAGCCCCTGGCTGAGGCAAGGGCGGACCTTGAGAAGCTGGGGAAGGACGCTGACCTTCTTGCGGGCAAACGGGTGGAGAAGACCGTCATGGCCCCTGAAAACTACTCTGGGGCTGATATCGACGACATCAAAGCCGCCGTCAGGGCCGCGGCGGAGGCAGAGCAAAGGGGCGGGGAGATTCTGCGGGTCAGTGTCCTGTCCCGAAAATGGGGCGAGGACTGGCGCTTCCAGGAGGGTGCCGACCGGGTGATCCGACTCACCGCGGTGCGGCAGGTATCGGCCCAGGCAGCGGTGAAGAAGGGCGGCGAGGTGCTGCTTCTCACCCTGGGTGTGTACAGTGAGAAAAACCCGGACTGGTCCTGGGGCCCCATGAAGGGCCACGTGCACTTCACTGACAGAATGCTTGAGGAGAATGTGAACAAATAAAAGCGGACGGTTTTAGCGGGACGGAGCGGGGTGCAAAAGCGCTCCGCCCCGTTTTTATTTGTCTCCCAGGTACTTCTGCAGGACGGCCCTCACGGCTCCGGGGCCCTCCGTCATCTCGCTGAAGAAGCCCTCTATCTTCTCTCCAAGCCCTGCATCGTACAGGTTAAGGGCAAAAATGCGCTCGTCGGAAAGAATGGGCCTAAGGACGCCCTTTGCCGCCTCCGGTCTCCCCAGGCGCACCGCTGCCAGATGGCCGGTCAGGGTTTCGAGCAGGGGATCGGGGCTCAGGCCCATCTCTTCTCCCGAATCGTCAAGCCCCAGGAGGTATCTGCACCAGGCGGCGATGGCCAGCGGTATGAAGACGAGGTCCTGGGGGTTCAGCTCCTCTCTGTCCCTGTAAGCCTTTATGGTACCCCCAAACCTTACTCCCACCTTCTGGGAGGTATCGGCGGCAATTCTTTGGGGCGTATCGGGGATGTTTGGATTGGGGAAACGCTCCTCAAGCACCTCCCGCAAAAATTCAGCGGGACTTATTATGCCCGGATCCTCTGCCACGGGCAGCCCCTCATCCCAGCCTATCTTCTCCACCAGCTTCTTAAGGTGGGGGTCCTTCATCTCGTCGGCAATCAGGGTGTATCCGAGCAGGCAGCCGAAGACGGCAAGGGCAGTATGGAGGGGATTGAGGCACGAGCCAACCTTCATCCTCTCCACCCGGGCCACTGTCTCCCGGTCCGTAAAAAACCCCCCGGCCAGCTCAAGGGGAGGACGGCCTCCGGGAAAATTGTCCTCCACTACAAGATATTCTGGACGCTCAGCATTAACGAAGGGGGCTATGACCGCGTGTTTCTCGGTGCGGAGGGTCTCTCCCGCTCTGAGCCCGAGGGATTCCAGATGTTCCCTGACTTTTTCCGAGGGGCTCGGCGTAATCTTGTCTATCATCGTCCAGGGATAGGAGACCCGGGGGCTTTCCAGCCACTTCGGAAAATCTTTTTCCACAAGGCCTTCTTCTTCCCAGGCCCGGGCTATCTTCGTCATGGAGTCCTTCAAAATATCGCCGTTCCCGGCGCAGTTATCCATGCTGACGAAGGCAACGGCCCCTCCTCCTGCTCTGAACCTTTCATAGGCCAGCGCAGCCGCTTTGGCCATGACGTGGACGGGGCTTCCGGGCCCCTTCCTCATGTCCTTTCTCACAGCCTCGAGCAGCTCTCCATCCGCTCCTCTGAGGCTGTAGCCTTTTTCGGTGATGGTAAAACTAACCACTTTGAGAGTGGGGGCCCTGAAGATCTCCTTCAGGCGGGTCCAGTCCCCTCCAGCCTCGGGATCACCGGCAAGGGTTGTCCGGATGCTGGCTGCAACGGTTATATCCAGCTCTCCGTCCCTTTCCATAATCACCGACAGGCTCAGGTTGTCAAAGGGGGCGTACATGGTCTCCACCGTCCGCCAGTTGTGGGTCTTCACGGCTATTATGCCCGTCTTGACGTGCCCTTCATCGAGGAGCTTCTGCTGCATCATGGCAGGAAAAGCCCTGAAGATGTTTCCTGCGCCGAAGTGGACCCATTCCGGCGATTCGTCCGTCTCCCGCAGCATCCTTTCAATATCAAATCTGGGCAGGGAAATTCCCGCCCTCTCCCAGGGGAGCGGGTTTTTCAGCCCCTTCCTGTTAAGTTCAAGCATGGCGGACCTCTCTTTCAGGGGGTTGTAAGATTTCGATCTTTACAGGCTATTATAACCTTTTCGCAAGGCTAATGAATTTGCAGCCCATAAAACTTTAAGCCCTCTCCAGCTTATGAAAAACTGTCGGCTCATGATAAAATACGTCTTAATAATGAGTTGCATAAAAATCTTCAACAGAAAAATTGCCGCCTGTCATGGCGGGAAAACTTTGAAAAAGGAGCCGATGAAAATGGCGAAAACATCCATGACGACAACTACCAACCGGGAGACCGATGCGGAAGAGTTTGACTATATCCTATCCCCCTCTCCGGCAGGCTTCATGTACCCTCTTCTGGCGCCCGCCGTGGTCTTCCTTATTCCCTACATCCTGATTTCAATCTTCCCCAACATCTTCTCAACAATTGGGATAAAGGTGGGCAAATGGACCCTTCTCATGGGGGGGCTGCTGCTTGCGGCATTAAACATAGTAGTGCAGGAGATTCGCCGAAGGAGCGTAAAGCTTAAGCTCCACATCGACTACATGGTGCTGAGCAAGGGAATAATCTTCACCTCTTTTTCAAAAATCTATCTTGCGGATATTAAAACAACCGAGCTTACCAAGACTCTTTTTGAGCGCATTTTCAACCTCGGAACCATAAGAATTGCCACCGCCGGGACCGAAGGGTATGAAATGACCCTCAAAAGATTCTCCAATCCCGCCGGAATCGTCAAATATCTGGCCGACCACAGAATAGAAGGTGAATAGCTTAAGCAGCCTGTCCTAACCTAAGCCCCGGAAGGGGCAATCGGGGGTGAATCAACATGAGGGAGCCAGACCGCCGGGCTTTTTTGCCCCCGGTCCTGATCAATATTTCCCCCGTTGCGCCTGATCAATGAGAAGAGCTCCGGACTCCGGTTTTCCCTATGAAGAAAACGGAGGAGTCCCGGTGCTCTTTTTTTATTTGCAATCAGAGGCGGTGAATACAGTGAAAGCAGTATTTCGTTTCCTTCCTGCCAGGACGCTGAAGGCAGGAAGCCTGATCCTGATAGTCCCGTTTTTTCTTCTTTCTGTCCTAACCGCAGAAAGCAAAGCCTCAGATCCCCCTTCAGATAAATGGCTGCTCGCCAGGGTAAGGATTCTGGAGCAGGCCCTGTTTTTAAAGCAGCGGCCCGACGACGGACCTCTCTTGGAGAGGATTGCCCTTCTCGAAGGCCTGGGCGGGGCTCAAAAGCCCGCCCAAATTAAAGCGGTAGTTCCCGGTCTTGCCCAATCTTCAGTTCCTGTACAGGCGGAAGATGGAGGCGACTGGAGGTCCTATCCCGACTTCGAAAGGGAAAGACGAGCGGTGGAGGAGACCTTTGTCTCTTTTAAGGGCGCACTGAAGGAAGGAAATATTGAAAAGGCCGTATCCATGGTGGATGAGGGGCGCAAAGATGTCTACTCTGCCCTTTTCGCCCACCGGCCCGAGGCCATGGCTTCTTTCGCGGATCTGCTTGACGGCGCTGAGATGACCTTCCTCAGCGACCCTGAAGAGGCGGACCCGGTTGCGTCCAGTACCTGCCGCACCATAGAGTATGCGGTAGACATGGATGGCTTTACCTTTTACGTGCGCTGGATAAAAATGGGAGAAAAATGGGTACTTTTCGACTTCTAGAGGCTGAAAGGAGGTGGAGAGCTTGACTTTTATTAACCTTAAAAGATCCCAATGGATTTTGCTTATCGTAGCCTTTCTGACTCTCCTGGGCCCGGGGGCTGCCTCCCCATGGGATCAGCCTACCCACCGGCAGATAAACCTGGAGGCCATAAGGCTTTTTAAATCCCTGTCCCCCGCCAGGGAGAAATTTGTCCTGGGCCCCTTTTCAAAGGAGGGGCTGTCGGAGAAACTCCGGGGTGTGGCTGTAGGCAGCTCTTCTCTGCAGGTCTCAAAGTTCCGGTCGGAGGAGGCGGAGTTCACCGCCCAGGGATGGATTGTCAGCGCCGGGGACTGGGCCGACGAGCCTCATCTGTATTCGTCGGTCCGCCACTTCTACGATCCCCTAAGCTTGTCGGGGGTGGCCTACCTCACGGATCAGAGCGAATATCACGGCCTATACGACAGCCCTGCAGTGGACGCAAGGACGTGGGGGCTGACCCATCCCGACAACCCCTTTAACTTCACGGCGGCCCTGGCGGCCTACAAGGCAGCCCTGGAGGTGCGGGAGGATCTTCCTCTTCCCCCCGCCATTAGCCCTCCTCACTTCAAGACGGGCCTCAACCTCCACCCCAAAGACCATGAGGACCAGAGGAAGCTCCATCTTTCCAGGGCCTATCGGGCCCTGGGGGAGTCCATGCACATGATGGGGGACATGACCCAGCCCGCCCACGTGAGGAACGATTCCCACCCCGCAGACGAGCCCATAGAGGCGGCCGTCTTCCCTGACCACGTGCGGAGGGCCGCCGCCGACCCCTTTATCGACTCCCGGATACGCCCCTCTCTGGCGAGCGCCGGCGGCGCTTTGCTTCCCCCGTCGGAGCTGTTCCACGCCGTGGCCTCCTTCGTGAACGGCGCCTTTTACTCCCTGGACACTATCTACGACAAGGAGACGGGCGTATGGCCTAACAATGTCACTATAACCGTCCCGGGCTCGTACACGGCCTTAGGAGAAGCCCCGACGGTTATTGGAAACCTGTACCCCTCGCCCCAGCTCCGGGATCTGGCAGTGGAGAGAGTTAAGATCCCCGGCTTTGTGGGGAAAAGAGAGGTGCGAAGATTTTACGGCCTCTTCGACCACAGGCGGGCGGCCATGATCCAGGACAGGCTGAGCTTCCACTGGTTCGACCCGGATCAGTCCTTCCTGGCGGGTTTCGAGGGCGCCCTGGAGAAGGGGGGCAGGGCGGTGGCCGCGGGCCTTGGCAAGCTCGGCCCCTTCCAGATTCCCCACGCCTTTGCTGCGGAGCAGGGTCAGATCCTGCTGCCCGTGGCCATCCATGGGGCCGCCGACCTCATCAACCTCTTCTACCCGACCCTGGAGCTGACTGCCGAGTACGACGAGACGGAGCTGGAGCCTGCCGAAGAAGACCCGTCGGCGATTCCGGCCAGGGCAATTGAGGTCGTCCCGTCCATGAGGCACCTGGCGGAGAAAGACCCCGCCTGGAAGGAAGCGGGCCTCTCCATCGAATACTCCGGCCCCGCCCTGCTGGTCATAAGAGAGAAAAAAGAAGAAGTCCAGGAAAGAAAGCTCTGGTTCGTAAAGGGACGGGCGGAGTTTATCGAAAAAAGCGACCGGGATATGGCTCGGTCACCTCTTAAGCTCTTCGCTGCGGGAAGCCGGGAACTCACGGAGGAAGAGGAACTTTTTTACGAGATCAAACCGGGCCAGGAGGCCTTTATAAGAATAGAGGCCGGCAGCCGGGTATTTGAAAGCAGCCCCTGGAAGGAGCCTGAGGAAACGGCTGTCTCCATCCTGCCGCCAAGAATCCTGGTCCTGGAGCTTATCGACGAGGCCTCCGAGGCGGAGTGCGGATTCGAGGCGGCCCCCTCAACTGAGGGAGTCTACACCTTCGAGTGGAGCTTTGATGACGGCTCCCTTCCCGTGCCGGACAGAAGGGCGAGGGGCGAGAATTCCGTCCAGACTTACACCTACTTCGGCCTCAAGCCGGGGGACTCCTTCAGGCCCTCCGTGAGGCTCTTCGACGAAAAGGGGAGATTCCTGGCGGAGGACTCCATATCGGTAACGGTGATCAAGGGAGAAAAACGCCACTTCTTCGAAAATCGTACCCACTGGATGTCCGCCTCGCCTTTGGCCAACGACCAGTCGGTCCATCTGCCCGTCGTCCCTCTGGCCCTTTCCCCGTCCATATCAGGATTGAAGGGGGAGATCGCCCCCGGCAGCCCCGAGGAAAAGCGGCTTAACCAGATGATGGAGGGCGTCGCGGGAGCCGGCGAATACATGCAGGACATGATGGCCGCCGAGATGGCAAAAATGGGGGTGAGTCTGACCGACCCCCAGATGGCGGAGGCCATGAAGCAGATCATGGGCATGGCGGGCCTGGACGCCCCCGGAGGCCCGCTGCGGAACCGCCCCCTCCTGGGCAGCGGCCTGATGGAGGAGGGCAAACCTGCTTCCATTACTCTGTCCGTCTCCACGGGATCTGTCCCTCCAATAGACATGACGGTCGTTAATCAGGCGGGAGAGAGGGAGAAAGTCACGGCAAAAATAGCAGTAAACCTAAATCCGCAGGTTAGAAAACAGTAAACCTCTCTGGACTGTTCATAGAACAGTGTTAAGGTAGTGTTGTTCAAGACACAGACCTTCACCAGAGAGGTGCGATTATTATGGCCCGAACAGATAAA
>JBMNVK010000051.1:0-17148 GCA_050946755.1 Aminivibrio sp.
TGCCCTTTTTCTGCTTAAAACCCGGATCCCCTTCGAATGGCGGGAGGGGAGCAGCAGGAGCTTTGACCTGACCGGCTTCGGCATCTACGGAGTCTCTCTGGTGGCCATCATGTACGGAGCCTCCATACTGCCCTCCGGTTCAGGGTTCCTTCTTTCTGCGGCAGGAGCTGCCCTGTTTCTCCTTTTTCTCAGGCGGATGCTGGCCTCAGACGAACCTCTTTTCGAAGTGCGCCTGTTTTCGGGCAACCGGGTCTTTGCCTTCTCGAACATAGCCGCCCTTATAAACTACGCTGCCACTTACTCCGTGGCCTTCCTGCTGAGCCTGTACCTGCAGTACATCAAGGTACTTTCTCCCTCCGGAGCGGGAATTATAATGGTGACTCAGCCCCTGCTTCAGGCTTTCTTCTCCCCCTTTGCAGGCAGGCTCTCCGACAGGACCGAGCCGGGCTATCTGGCCTCCGGGGGCATGCTAGCCACGGCCCTGGGGCTCCTGATCCTCTCCTTTTTGAACTGGGAGACTCCCATCCTTGTAATCTACCTTGCCCTCATCCTTCTGGGGCTAGGCTTTGCCTTTTTCTCCTCCCCCAACACCAACGCCATAATGAGCTCGGTGCCCGCAAAGTTCTACGGGGCCGCCTCCGGCTCGGTGGGGACTATGAGGGTCCTTGGCCAGATGGGCAGCATGACGGTGATCACAATCGTCTTCTCCCTTCTTATCGGAGGCGAGCAGATAACTCCGGAGCGGTACGACGCCTTCCTCTCGGTGGTCAGAATCAGCTTCTCCATCTCCTCCGCCCTCTGCTTCACCGGCGTGTTCTTCTCGTGGTTCCGGGGCAATCTTCATGGTGGAAGTCCGCTGGAAATCGCCCTTGAGGATGAATCTGTGAGATAATGATCTCAACACCTGGAATCGGGAGGGGTGACTTTGACATGTTGGATTTTTCAAAAGGATACTCCGTGGAGGAGTACTTTCTTAAAGGATACGAAGAAGAGAGGGACAGGCAGAAGCGGGCCTGCGACAGAGCCGTTTTTCTCCCCGGTTTTGATGAGGCGGTAAGGGCTGTCACGGAGCCCGTGTTTCTGGCGGCCTTTGCTGAGATCTACTGTCCCGATACGGTGACGGCAATGCCCTTTGTAAAGAGGGCGGCGGATCTTAACCCCCTTGTCCGGCTGGCGGTCTTTGAAAGAGACCCCTTTGCCGCCGAGCTGGAGGCGGCGACGGGCGCAAAGAAAATACCCACCTTCCTGTTTTACGACAGCGAAATGAAGGTCAGGGGCAGGTTCGTGGAGCTTCCCGACGAACTCATAGAGCTTATGGGGGATGCGGATCCCGATGAGAGGAGCTGCATGAACATCAACTACCGCAGGGGCAGGTATAATGACCTGATCCAAAAGCAGATCATGGCCATACTGGCGGCCTTCTCAGGGTAAGAGAAAGAATTGTCCCCCGTTATGAATGACACTGAAGAAGAGCTGAGGGAGGAGGCGTCCGGGGCGGAGGACTCCCGTCCCCCCTTCTCCCTGATCAGGATCTTTTTGCTTTTTCTGCGCCTGGGCGCCCTGACTTTCGGCGGAGGCATTGTCATGATGGGGCTTCTGGAGAAAGAGATGAGAAAGACCGGCCATTTCCAGCCGGATGAAATTATTGACATGATGGTCTTCACAACCGCCTTTCCCGGCCCCATAGCGGTCAACCTTTCCCTCCTGGCGGGAGCTAAAATGGCTGGATTTTCCGGCGCCTTTGCAGCAGTGGCAGGAACCATTCTTCCTCCGTTTCTGACGATCCTCATCCTGGCCAGACTGCTCATTCTCTATATAAATCATCCGCTGGTGGGGGCCTTTTTTGCCGGCGCAGGCTGTGCGGTGGTCATCATCATAGGCAGTGTGGTATGGAGAATGCTCAAAATCTCCTTTTCCGGCGGCTGGAAGGATCTTTCAGTGGTCTCCTTGGTTTCAGTCATGCTTCTTGTCATTGGCGTCCATCCCTTTATCGCCGTGGCCGCGGGAGTTGGGGTCAGGCTGTCTCTTGGAAGGGGGCGTTCCCGCTGAAGATTCTGCTTGTTCTGGCGGCAACTTTTGGCCGGATAGGTCTGGGCGCTTTCGGAGGCGGTCTTGCTACCATTCCCTTCATCCATCACGAACTGGTGGCGGCCCAGGGATGGCTGACGGAGCGGGAGTTTGCGGAGGTGGTATCCCTGGCCCAGATGACCCCCGGACCGGTTGCCCTTAACGCGGCCACTTACGTAGGCTACAGGATAGCCGGCCTGGCGGGAGCCGTGGCGGCCACCGTCGCTGTGGCATCGGGCCCCCTGATTCTTATAGCCCTTGCCACCTGGCTCATCTCCAGAGCCTCCGGCAGGCCCAGGATCGTTCTGGAAAAAATCCAGAAGGCCCTCCGGCCCGTAGTAGCGGCCATGATTCTGAGCGCCTTCTGGATGGTATTGCGCCCCATGGGCAGCGACCTCAGGCTCTGGGCTTTTCTTATGGCAGCTTTCGCGGCGTCCAGGATGGCCCCGTTCAAAAAATATCCTCAGCTCCTCCTCCTGGCAGCAGGGGCGGCAGGCATTATATTTCTGAGATAGCAAATAAATATTGCAGGAAAGGGATGAGAGTGGAATGGAAATGAAAGTCGGACTTGTTGATCTGACCTCCAGGACGTCTGAGGACCTGACTGTTTCGGACGACCTGCTGCGAAAGTATATCGGGGGCTCCGGGCTGGGCGTCTATTTTTTGTTCAAGTACGGATCTCCCAAGGCTGATCCCCTGTCCCCCGAAAATCCCCTCATATTCATGAACGGTCCCTTCCAGGGGACCGGAATTCCCACATCGGGAAGACATCAGATTCTTGGCAAGTCGCCCCTCACTGATGCCTTTGGAGAATCGGATAGCGGCGGCACCTTTGGGTACCATCTTAAAAGGGCCGGCTACGACGGCCTTATCTTCCTTGGGAAGGCATCTTCACCTGTGTATATCGCAGTTCTTGATGGCCGCATAGAGATAAGGGATGGAGCCTTTCTATGGGGCAGAGATACCTTCGAAACGGAGGAAGAGCTCATTGCCCTGGCAGGAAAGCCCTCGGCGGTGGCCTGCATAGGCCCGGCGGGAGAGCGGAGGGTTTTGCTGGCCAATGTCATGCACGACGGACGAAATGCCAGAGCAGCGGGCCGGGGCGGCATGGGGGCCCTTATGGGCTCTAAAAATCTTAAGGCCATCGTGGCCAGAGGAGAGGCCAGGCCCTTTATGGCCGATGAAAAGGCGGTGCGGGCCAAATCATCGGAGAAGGCTAAGCTCTATGTGGAGAAGATGGGCGCCATGACCCGTTTCGGGACTCCCGGCGGTGTTGCCTTTGCAGAGCAGAACGGGGATCTCCCCCTGAAAAACTGGAGCATGGGCAGCTGGAGCGAGGAAGTTAAGTCCATTACGGGAGAGGCCATGGCTGACACTATCCTTACGGGCAACTGGGGATGCACGGCATGTCCCATCCGCTGCGGAAGAGACGTAGCCTTTAACGGAATTTACGGCGCTGGTCCTGAGTACGAAACCATCGGGATGCTGGGAAGCAACTGCCTCATCAGCGACCTTAAGGCCATCGGCAGGGGGAACGACCTCTGCAACCGAATGGGCATCGATACCATCTCGGGAGGATCGGCGGTGGCCTTTTCCATGGAGCTCTTTGAGCGGGGGATAATTGACGAGACCGTGGTGGGATATCCTTTGAAATGGGGCGATGGAGAGGCCATGGTCAGGCTTCTCTCCGATATAAGCGAAAAGAAGGGCTTCGGCGCCATACTGGCTGAGGGCACGAAGAAGGCGGCAGAAAAAATAGGCCATGGAGCGGAGCGCTACGCCATGCACTCCAAAGGCATGGACCTGCCTGCTCACGATCCCCGCTGCTACAAAAGCCTTGCCGCGGGTTACGCCACCTCCAACAGGGGCGCCTGTCATCTGGCCGGTTTTTCCTACTCTTTCGAGAGAAGCGCCGTCTATCCGGATCTGGGCGTCAATGCCGTACTGGACAGGACTGTAGACGAGGGTAAGGGCAAGCTGAATGTGGGCTTCCAGAATCTGATGGGGGTTTTGGACTCTCTTAAGATGTGCAAATTCCCCATAGCCATGACCACCATCAGCGATCTGCTGACATGGCTTAACGGCGTGACGGGCTGGGATATGGACGGGCCGGAGCTTTTCAAGGCCGGCGAGCGCATCTTTAACATGAAAAAGCTCTTCAACATGGGCTGCGGCCTTACCAAAAAAGATGACTCCCTGCCGGAGAGAATTCTCCGGGAGCCCAGGGGTACGGGAGGCTCTCCTGACTATCTGCCCGACCTCGAAGCCCAGCTCAGGGAATACTACGGGGAGCGGGGCTGGTCTGAGGCCGGGGAGCCTCTGCCTGAAAAACTGGGATCCCTGGAGCTTGAAGAGTTCGTATCTCCCGCAAAGTAGGGGAGCGGCGCACCACCTGTTTTGAGCGGACAATAGCTAAAGGGACGGAGAGATTCCTTAAATCATGAAAAAATACGGACTTTACGTTGCATCTTCAGTACTGCTTCTTGCGGCCGCAGTGTGGATTGTCTCGGCGGCAGCGGATCGTCTGGTCCTCTCCCGGTGGGCTGCCGAGGACTCATCAGTGGTGACCGTGGAGAAAGTCCTTGGGACCAGGAAGGATCCGGAAAACAGCCGGGGAGGCGCCTGGGAAAGCGAGTACGTGGGGCTGGCCGTAAGGCACAGAAACGGCGAACTGGCCGGGCAGAGGCGGGAAGTGGAGATCATGAGGCTTGTGGACAGCCGGCTGCCTATGACCCCGGGAAAGGACTATCTGCTCCTTGCGGACAGATTTGACGACGGCACTGTGCAGTACTCCATCAGCGACAGATACAGGATTCCAGATGTGGCCGGCTTCATCATCTTTGCCTGCGGTGTTCTTATCATCATAGCCGGCAGATCCGGCTTCAACGCCCTGGCGGGGCTGTTTTTCTCCCTTCTTTTTCTTTTGGGGTGGTTTGTCCCCCGGGTCGCCGCCGGAGGCCGTCCCGTTCCCCTGGCAATTCTGGCCATAGGGGCTGTATCTCTGGTGACCTGCTACTTTGTAATCAGCAAAAAAGAACTGAGACTGATCCCAGTAATCGGCGCCCTGGGAGGAGGAATAGGGGCGTCCGTCACGGGATGGGTCATGGTTTCTCTGTGGCATCTCACGGGACTGGAGAGCGACAGCGCCGCCCTCCTTGCATCCATATCCCCCGGGCTTTCCCTCAAAGGCCTTCTCCTGGCGGCCGTGATGGTAGGGTCCATAGGAGCTGTCCTGGACGTAGCCGTGTCCGTCACATCCGCCATGGGCGAGATCTCCTCTTACGATCCCTCCATAACCGCCGCAAGACTCTGGGAAGCGGGCATCGGGGTAGGCAAAGATGTCCTCGGCAGCATGATAAATACGCTTATCCTCGCCTATCTGGGGAGCTCCCTTCCATTTGTGGTCCTCATTGCAACGGAGGGAGCGGACTTCATCGGCCTGCTGAACGATCCCCATATTGCCCAGGAAATTCTGAGAAGCGTGGCGGGCACGGTGGGCCTTCTTCTGACAATTCCGGCCACGGCGGCGGCAGGAGTATGGCTCATCTCCCTGAGGCAAAAAAAACGTGGATGACCCTTCATCGCAGGGAGGTCAGCGGCAGTCGGCCTGTTATAGAAATTCTGATTCTATGTTAATATATCCGTGAAAAAAAAGGTTGTTTGACATCAACCCTATATGGAGGTGGAACTAATGAAAAGAGTGGCAATAAACGGGCTCGGCAGAATAGGCCGGTTGGTGCTTCGCAGATATATTGAGACAAAACCGGATGACATAGAGATTGTTGCCCTCAATAAGCCGTCTACCACCGAAGAGATGGCTTACTTTATCAAGTACGATTCAATCCACGGAAGGGCAAGGTTTCCTGTCGACTATGACGATACCTCCCTCATCCTTGACGGAAAAAAATACCCCCTGTTCGGAGACCGGGATCCCCTCAAGCTTCCCTGGAAGGACCTTGGAGTTGACATAGTGCTGGAGTGCACCGGCGTCTTCACAAAAAAAGAGCAGGCCGGCCTTCATATCGAATCGGGGGCAAAAAAGGTAATCATAAGCGCCCCCTCTCCCGACGCTGACCTCTCGGTGGTCATGGGAGTTAATGAGGACCACTACGACCCTGCAAACCATGATGTGCTCTCCAACGCCTCCTGCACCACCAACTCCATCGCCCCCGCCCTGAAAGTCCTTAACGACGCCTTCGGTGTGGAGTACCTCATGGGGACCACCATCCACGCCTATACCCCCAGCCAGAGACTTCTTGACTCGCCCAAGGGCGGACAGAGAAAAAACAGGGCAGCCGCCCTTTCCCTGATCCCTGCCTCTACGGGTGCGGCAAAGGCCCTTATCCCCCTCTTTCCGGACCTGAAGGGCAAGATGAGCATGTCCGCCGTAAGGGTTCCCATACCTGACGGATCCCTGTCGGACCTGGTGATCCACTTTAAAAAGGATGCAGGCGCAGAGGACGTCAATAAAGCCCTGAAAGAGGCCGCAGAGGGACGGCTGAAGGGTATTCTTGAGTACAGCGAGGACGAGCTCGTGTCTGCGGATATCATAGGCAACCCCCACTCGGGCATCGTGGATGCCTTGTCCACCAGATCTGTAGTGGACAAGGTCGCCAAGGTGATGATCTGGTACGACAACGAGTATGGCTATGCTGCCCGTACCCTCGAACTGGCCCAGTATATGGCCGCCCGGTAAAATAAAAACATAACACCTCTGCTCAGGGGGCGCGGCTCGATGGCGCCCCCTGAGCTTTTTCCCCGATTGCCCCTTTCTCCCCGAGGTATTCCTCCAGCACTCTTACTACATCAGGATCGTAGGCCTTCCCCGTCAGAAGTCTGATCTCTGCCATGGCCCTTTCCGCCGGCATTCTCTCCCTGTAGGGCCGGTCGGAGGTCATGGCGTCAAAAGAGTCGGCCACCGAAAGAATGCGGGCCTCTATCCGGATCTCATCCCCTGCAAGCCCCCGGGGATAGCCCTCTCCGTCCATTCTTTCGTGATGCTGAAGGATTATCTCTGCCAGGGGCCACGGGAAATCCATGGGCGAAAGGATGTCGCTGCCGTATTGGGGGTGTTCTTTTATCAGGCTGTATTCTGCCGCCGAAAGGGCTGAAGGCTTGGACAGGATCTCTGCCGGAATATACAGCTTGCCGATGTCATGCACCAGTCCGGCGTACTTTATTGAGAGGATCCTGTCCTTGGGAAGCCCCAGCTTGGCCGCCAGGATTTCAGCCAGCGCCGATACATTTTTTTGATGTCCCGCCGTGGATATATCCTTTAGCTCGCTGACCTGACACAGGGCCATGATGATCCCCGTAAACCGGTCGCCGATAATCCGACGGTTCTCCTCCAGGGCGTTTTCATCTCTGTAGTGCTCTATAGCTGCGGCCAGGGAGTTGCTCAGGACATGGAAGGCTGTCCCCAGCCCCTCCTGTCTCCAGCTGTCCGGCGGATCTGCCAGTACCATGATGCCAAGCGCCTCCTTAAGCGTTACTAGCGGGAGAATGGAGACGAAGGATACTCCTGCCTCCGCAAGGGGGCGCCAGGGGCTGTTTTTCGAATCGTGATACCGCTCCAGGCTGAAGGTTACGGGTTTATAGGATCTGTCCGCCAGAACGGCTCCCTCCCACAGCAGAGCCTCATCAGGGGCTGAAGGAAAAAGCTTCCTCAGGGAGGGGTTCTCCGGCCGGGCCAGCACCTCCGCCTCGGCGATAAGCAGCCTGGTCTCCTCGCAGTACCGATAGATAATCCCGCTCTTTGCCCCTGAAAAGGCCATAATCTCCTCCAGGGAGGACTCCATGGCCTCTCTGTAAAAAGGGGTCAGAAGAAAGCGGGATGATATGGAGGCTACGGACTGTTGATACCGTCTCTTCTGCCTCAGCAGATCGCTGGTTCTTTTTCTTTCGCTGATGTCCTTTACCAGTGAACAGTACAGCAACTGCGGCTCCTCCGCGATTAAAAAGGGCAGATGAGTCCCGTCAAAAAGATTGCTGTCCCTGTCCGGGATGACCACCTCCCGGCTGGTGCCTCTGCCGTCAGTGAAGAAATCCTCAGGCTCAAGGGTGCCCTTGTCCCAGGGCAGGATCTCCTGAATCTTCCTGCCTTCCGTCTCCTCTCGTGAAAGGGCGAAGATGGACAGGAAGGTGTGATTTGTCTCCAGGATTCTCCCTGAGCTGTCATAAATTGCTATGCCTTCAGGCAGGTTTTGAAAAAGCTGCTTCCAGTTCTCAGTCGTCTTCTCCAGCTTTTTTTCCGTTTTTCTCCTATTTTTGACCCGCCGGTTCATGAAAAAGACAAGGGCGGCCAAAAGGGCAGAAACTCCCCCGTAGAGTGCGGCTGCGGGGATATGTTCACGGATCGTCTGCATGGGGTCCCTCAGCACAAGGGCTCCCTCCGGCAGTGAGCTTCTGGGGATTGAACGGCGCTTCATCTCCTGGTGGTTAAAGATCATGGTGCTGGCTGCTGCCGACTCGGGCTCTATTTCACCCACCGGTTTCCCCGCCAGGAAATCTGCCGCCATCTCTCCCGCCCTTCTGCCCATCTCCGTCCCCCTTTTCCTCAAGCTTCCGGTGGCTCCATGGGACGCGCCCCATTCGTCCAGGGAATATAGGGGGAAGGGTGAAATCCGGGAGATAAAGGATAGGACGTCCTTTGTCATCTTCTCACCCTCTTCTGTCGCCGAGGAGTGAGAGCCGAGTATAATTACGGAGTTCTCCGGCAGATCATGGAGAAGTTCCTTCAGGGTATCAGGCTGATAATCCCGGGCTATAAGCAGCTTGGCTTCATCGCTCGTAAAACCGGACCGGGTGATGAGCTTCGAAAAATCCCTCATGCCTGAAGGGGAGTAGCGGGTTAAGAAAAACACCGGGGCCTTCGGGTGCAGCCTGCCCACCTCAGCCAGCAGATACGCGCGGGAGGAGGGAGATGAGATTCCCGTGGCTCTGCGACTTTTTATGCCGGCTGCCGGATGCTCTTCGGCCAGAGCGCAGAACACTATGAGCGGGTTCCCAAAGGCTTTGCCCCCCTCCCCACTGGCAAAATCGAAGGCCTCCGTCCCTGATGTTATAACCAGCGACGGCGGAAGAGGGCCGTATTTTGCGGTCATCAGCCTTTTAAAGCTCTCTCCTCCGGAGGGAGCGAAGGATCCAGCGGCGTCCATAAACTCGATAAACACCTCTGCCTCTGCGCCTCTTTCTGTTAATACGGAGAGCACGGCATCCGTTACCTGTCCGGTCCATCTATCCTCAGGGGAAAGAGAGTGAAGCATTACAACTCTTGAGACGGGAAGCTCTGGTCTGCTCCTGGCCATGGCCGGGCAAAAAGTCGCCGAAAGCAGAAGCAGGAGGAGGGTAAGTTTCACCGCCGGCCAGGTCCTGATCTTCATGAAGGCTGCTGCCCTCTTTCTGTCGTTTTGTCCGTGGCGGCGCTTTCCCCCGCTATATACCCGGTGCTCCAGCTTGCCTGGAGATTGAAGCCTCCTGTGGGACCATCGATATCCAGGACCTCCCCGGCGAAGTAGATGTTGCTCACCAGCCTGGATGCCATGGTTCGGGGGTCCACTTCCCTGAGATCCACCCCGCCGGAGGTGACTATGGACCAGTCAAAGCCCAGAAGGCCCCGGGGCGTTAGGATTAGGGATTTCATCAGCCCCGCGAGCTCTTCTTTCTCTTCCGTTGATACGTACTGCACCTTTTTATCGGGGGGCACGGAGGATTTTTCGATCATAACCGGAATCAGGGCCCGGGGCAGCAGATCTCTCAGGCTGTCCCTGAACATCATCCCGGAATATTTTTCAAAATCCCTGCCGATGCGGGCTGTCAGCACTTCGTGGGAGAGGGCAGGCTTGAGATCCAGGGCCAGAATTCCGTCTCCCGATGACGATGCCTCTTCAATCTCCCGGCTCATATCCATGGCGATGGGCCCGCTGATGCCAAAGTGGGTGAGGAGCAGCTCTCCGAACCGGCTTGATACGACCTTCCCCTCCCGGACAAGGGAGAGGGACACGTTCCTCAGGTTCAGCCCCTGTGCTTCCCGGGGCCATCTTTCCCGGAGCCTCACCGGGCAGAGGGCTGGTACGGGGGGAATCACGGTATGCCCCGCCCGTCTTGCGAACCGGTATCCGTCCCCCGTGGAGCCTGTTTTCGGGAAGGATTTTCCGCCTGTGGCAATTATGAAGGCGTCCCCCTCCAGCTCCTGTCCCCTAAGGATGAACCGCAGGGCTCTGCCGTTTCTTATCTCCAGGTTGAGGGCCTCCTTATTTCTCAGTATGGCCACCCGGCCCCGCCTTAAATAGCTGATAAGGCAGTTTACAACTCTCTCTGCTCCGCCCCTGGCAGGGAAGATCCTCTTCCCTCTTTCCATTTTTGTCTCAAGCCCCAGGGATGAGAAAAATTCCAGGGTATCTGCCGGCCCAAACCGGGAGAAGGCGGAATACAGGAATTTGCCCCTGGGGCCATAGGCTTCAAGAAATTTCTCCTCATCTTCTTCGCCGTTGGTAAGGTTGCATCTTCCCCTGCCGCTGAGCATCAGCTTGGAGCCAAGAGTCTGGTTTTTTTCCACCAGCATCACCCGGGCTCCTTTTTCCGCTGCCCGGCCGGCGGCAATAAGTCCCGCTGCTCCCCCTCCTATTACGACAACTCTCCGCCCGCCCATCATTTTTTCCTCCCCCGGTTTTCCCTCATGGACAGAGAGATCCTTCTCCTCTCAAGGTCCACGTCCAGCACGGTCACCTCTACCGCCTGGCCCGGCCTCAGCTCCTTGTCTCTGGGAAGATTTTTCCTGTGGGCGAGGCCGTCCTGGCCTACCCCTATGTCCACAAAGGCGCCGAAGGAGGTAATATTTGCAACTACCCCCGGCAGAGTCATTCCCGGCGAGAGATCGTCAATTGAACTTATCCCCTCCGCGAAAGAGAAGGCCTCAAAGGTCTGTCTCGGGTCCCTGCCCGGCCTCTCCAGTTCCGCCAGAATATCCGTAAGGGTGGGCAGTCCCGCGTCGCCGGAGATGTAGTCTTTCGGCCTTATCCGCCGTCTTTTTTCCCCGTCCTTCATAAGCTCATCTACTGTACAGCCAAGGTCGGCGGCCATCTTCTCTACGATTGAGTATCTCTCCGGATGGACGGCGCTCCCGTCCAGGGGGTTTTCCCCGCCCCTGATCCTCAGAAATCCAGCGGCCTGCTCGAAGGTCTTGGGTCCCAGCCCGGGGACCTTAAGCAGCTCTTTTCGGGAGGAAAAAGGGCCCCGCCCCTCCCGGAACTCCACGATGCGCCGGGCTGTTGCAGGGCCGATGCCTGACACTGACGAGAGAAGCTCCACGCTGGCAGTGTTGACGTCCACTCCTACTGAATTTACACAAAACTCCACAACCCTGTCCAGGGCTTTCCTGAGCTCTTTTTGGTCCACGTCGTGCTGATACTGGCCCACCCCGATGGATCCCGGGTCAATCTTTACCAGCTCCGCCAGAGGATCGAGGAGCCTCCGTCCAATGGAAACCGCCCCCCGGACCGTAATATCATGGTCAGGGAACTCCCTCCTTGCCGTCTCCGAGGCGGAGTATATCGATGCGCCGCTCTCATTGACCATGGTGATAATGATGGAGGAGGGCAGCCCCAGTCCTCTTATGAATCGCTCCGTCTCCCGCCCTGCGGTGCCGTTGCCTATGGCTATGGCCTCAATTTCATACTCTGCCGCTGCCGCTGCGATTATTGCGCCGCTTTCCTTTTCATCTCCCCTGGGGGGGTGAGGATAGATTACGCCGTGATGCATAAGATCGCCCTGGCGGTTAAGGCATACAAATTTGCAGCCTGTGCGGAATCCCGGGTCCAGGGCGAGAATGTTTTTTGGCCCCAGGGGCGGCGCCAGCAGCACTTCCCTGACATTTTTTTCGAACACGGAGATGGCGTCCCTGTCCGCCTTTTTCTTCAGGGCGTTCCTTAGCTCCGTCTCCATGGAGGGCGCGAGCAGCCGGCGATAGCCGTCTGTCAATCCCTCTTCCACCAATCGGGAGTCCGGTCCCCCGCCCCTGAGAAAAAGGCTGCGGAGCGTGTCCAGAGCCTCCTCTTCCGGGGGAAGCAGGGACAGGACCAGGGCTTTTTCCTTCTCTCCCCTCAGCATGGCCAGAACCCGGTGGGAGGGCGCCGGTGCGGCGGGCTCTTCCCAGGCGAAATAATCCCTGAAATTCGCCCCCTCTTCCTCCTTGCCCCTGGCGACGGAGCTCTTTATCCTGCCCCGTCTGCCGAACAGAAAGCGCATCCTGGCCCTTGACTCCCCGTATTCGCTTACCCTCTCGGCAATTATATCTCTGGCTCCCTGCAGCGCGTCCTCCACGGACTTCACGCCTAGCTCTTCCGACAGGAAGGGCTCGGCAAGCCCGGCGGGATCCGTCCCCTCCTGAGCCAGAATGCGGTCTGCAAGGGGCGCGAGCCCTTTTTCCGCCGCCATGAGGGCCCTGGTCCTTCTCTTCGGCCGGAAGGGCAGATACACGTCCTCAAGGATAGTCATGGAGGGCGCGCTATTTACTTTTTCCTCAAGCTCCTCCGACCATATATCCCGCTCCCGCAGGGATTTTAAAATCGCCTTTTTTCTGGCCCAGAGCTCTTCAAGACGTTCACGGCGCTCCATGATGGACGCTATGCTCTCTTCATCCAGCCCTCCCGTAGCCTCCTTGCGGTACCGGGCAATAAAGGGCACCGTGCCTCCTTCGGCAAGCAGGGATAGGACCGCCTCTACGGCTGAAACTTCTATATTCATCTCCTTCGAGATCTGCTCTGCTGCTGAGTAGTTCATAAAAGAGCCTCCGGACGTTTTTCATATATTTTATCACGGTGGAAAAAAGGAGGCTCCGTTCATGGTAAAATTTCGACGAAAAGAGGAGATCAACCCATGAGGCAAAAATGGTGGATGCCCCTTTACGGCATCCTGTTCGGCATATATGTTCCCAGGGAGCTGAGGGAAGAGGAGGGAGAGATGATCCTCCATCTCTCCGACACCCCGTCAACCGTGTACGGAGCCCTTGGAAGGCTTGTCCGGACCCTGTCCCCGAGGTGGATCATCCACACGGGAGACCTGGCAGACGATGTGAAGCTGGAGCTCACCCCCCGGGAGCTTCCCCGGTACAGGGGCAAGCTCAGGGAGCTGAAAAAAGCCCTGTCGGACAACGGCGGGCGAAATCTGGTTCTGGTGACGGGAAATCACGACCACCAGCCCACGGTCAGGGAGACCTTTCCCGAAAGCCTGATCTTCAGCGACAGGGGGAGGGTAGAGCTGTGCGGAGAAGTCTTCAACCTCAGCCATGACAGAGACGGCCTCGGCCGGCCGCTGCAGAAGTACAACCTGTTTGGCCATGCCCCTGCCGGGGAGCGGGGCCAGGTCGAAGGATCCATCTTTTTAAACGGCCTCTCGGCCATCCACGTCATATTTCCGGCCCTGGATAAAATATTCTCTCTTCCTTACCCTGGATACGTAGATGACGGCAGACTTGTCAGGAGGAGGAGGGGGCTTTAGACAAAGGAGGGGATAGTCATGCTCCATATTGTACGGGGAGGTCCCCGCATAATGCTGATTGACGGGGATAGTGAAAAAATAGAATCCCTGGTCTGTTCGTCATTTCCCTGCGTCGGACACACTCTGGAGCAGACTGTGGAGCGGGCGGGGGAGGGGCAGTCCGTTCTTGTGCTGAAAAAAGGCGCCAGGGGGAGCCGCAGATTTCTTCTTGCGGAGACTGCTCCTGATGAAATACTTGCCCTGCTCCTCAACAAAAAAGGGGAATACCTGCCAAAGACGGTGCGCCTCGTGCCCCGTCTTATTTTTTTCAGGGTCTTTGGCGAAAAGGAAAGGGTGATAGGCCAGATTGAGAAGGACTGGAGGGGTGAGAGAAAGAGGCTGAAATCCATTCTGGGGCCTGCAGAAAAGGACACCATTGCCCTGTGCTTTACAGCCAAGCCCCTCAACAGGCCCCTTGCCATCTCTGACATCATGGACGAGGTCCTCCATATAAGGGGAGCATCCTTCAGCAATCTGCTCAGCTCCCTACGCAGCAGAGCTCTGTGGTACTTCACCGAAGGCCTGGACGGCCGGAGCTGGAACGAACTAGAGATAAAAATTTACGACTCCTGGGGGGACTACACGGGGCACTACGAACGGCTGCGCACTGTGCTGGACAGCTTGGATGCGGGAATGATACTGGGAGAGGGATGGGGCAGAGACTACGCCCATATTCTGATGGCAGTGAGGATTTACCGCATAAGCTTTTTTACCTTTCTTCCCCCCGAGGGAGTGAAGGAGATCCTCATGGGGCTTGAATACGATGCGGAAGGGGAGAGGATTGCCGACCTTGATCTCTATAGGGGCAGGGAAAAGATTTCCTGGGGCGGCCTGCTCTCCAAAAAGGGCCCTTCGCTGGACCGGACGGCCCTTGGCAGAGCTTACAGGGAAAAGCTGAGCTCCCGTCTTCCGGGCGATAAGGCCGCCCTCCTCGAGAGTATGGAGCGGGAGATAAAAAGCCGCAGAGGCAGCCCTCCTGCCGCAGATAAATAATTCAGGCAGCTGGGGCAAATCACTCCCCTTGCAATGAACAGGCAAATGAGTTTATAATAATTAGAATACTTTGCTTCGATTTTTTGCGATTCCCGGGGACTATCCGCAAACCTTTATCTGGTCGCAACTCAGATCGCTAACTGGCAAAGGAGGTCGTAATATGGAAGTACTGAAAGTGTCCGCAAAATCGCAGCCAAAATCTGTCGCTGGAGCCATAGCAGCAGTCCTCAGGGAAAAGGGAGCAGTAGAAGTGCAGGCAGTTGGCGCCGGGGCGGTGAACCAGTCAGTAAAATCAATTGCCATTGCCCGGGGTTATGTGGCGCCCAACGGTATCGACCTCATCTGCATCCCTGCTTTTTCAAAGATTGTCATCGACGATGAAGAAAGAACCGCCATAAGATTTCAGCTCGAATCAAGATAGAACTTGCCCCCCGACACCGCAGCCCCTGCACCAGTGCAGGGGCTGCGGTGTTTAAAGATATCCTTCTGTGGGGTATACTGTTTCGTGTAACCAATATCCGGCCCTCCCGGCCCGGCCGGGAGCTTCTGCAGGAGGAGATTCTATGTTGGAAATAAGCGCTCCCAAGGGAGTGCGGGATATTCTTCCCGGGGAATACTGGAAGTGGGACTACGTCCTCGGGGTTTTTGGCAAGACGGCAGTTGATTTCGGCTACTCGGGAATTCATCTCCCTGTCTTTGAGCATACGGAGCTCTTCTCCAGAGGAATCGGAGACGGGACGGATGTAGTGGACAAGGAGATGTATACCTTCAACGATAAAGGAGGGCGCAGCATAACCCTCAGACCGGAGGCTACGGCCTCCATGGTGAGGGCCTACCTGGAAAACAGAATGGCCTCTCTCCAGCAGCCCGTCAAGCTGTGGTGCGCCGGCCCCATGTTCCGGTATGAGCGGCCCCAGAAGGGCAGATTCCGCCAGTTCTGGCAGGTGGACTTCGAGAGCCTGGGATCCCCCTCTCCCCTGGCCGATGTGGAGACTATAACCTTGGCCCTGGAGGCCTTCCGCAGGCTGGGCCTCTCCAACCTGGAGGTAGTGATCAACTCCGTGGGCTGCCCCGTGTGCAGGCCCGGCTACATCGAAAAGCTCACCGGATTTTTTGCGTCGAGGGCAGAGGACCTGTGCGGCACCTGTCAGGACCGCCTGAGCAAAAATCCCCTCAGAATACTGGACTGCAAGAGGGAATCCTGCCGCAAAATTTCTGAAGAAGCGCCTTCAGGCCTGGAAAGCCTGTGCGGGGAGTGTGAGGCTCACTTTGTGTCAGTCAGGGAGAGCCTGGACAACCTTGGCGCCGCCTATCACATTGACAAAAAGCTCGTCAGGGGGCTGGACTACTATACAAAGACTGCCTACGAGATCCTCTCCGGCGCTCTTGGCGCCCAGAATGCCATCTGCGGAGGCGGTCGGTACGACAACCTTGCCGAGGTCATCGGAGGCCCCTCCCTTCCGGCGGTAGGCTTTGCCGCCGGCATGGACAGGATAGTCATGGTAATGGAGGACCAGGGATGCTCTTTTGGGGAGGAGCCGGGGCTTGACGTGTTTGCGACTGCCTTTGACGGTCCGCCCAGGGCCTCCATCCTCATTCTGACGGACCAGCTCCGGCGGGAGGGCATCTCGGCGGACATGGATTTTGGTGAAAGAAGCATGAAGGCCCAGATGAAAACTGCCTCTGCAAGGGGAGCCCGGCTTGTCTGCATTCTGGGCGAAAACGAACTTGCCGCCGATACGGTGGCCGTAAAAAACATGGCCTCCGGCGAACAGGTCGAAATTCCCCGCGACACTGCACCGGCGGCGATAAAACGCATGATAGCAGAACTTCGCGGCCGGGAAACCAGGCCCCTTTGAGAGGAAGGATCCCATGGAAGAAAAAGTACGAACCTTTGACCAGGACTGGAGGCGGACCGTCTACTGCGGCATGGTGGCAGGCGGCGAAAGGGAAGAAAGGCCTGTTCTGGTAAACGGCTGGGTCCGGAAAAGGCGGGACCTCGGCGGACTCATTTTTATTGAACTGTGGGATCACACCGGCATCGTACAGGTGGTGTTCAATCCGGAGCTCACTCCGGAGGTCCACGGCAGGGCCGGCGCCCTTAGAAGTGAATTTGTCATCGCCGTGAAGGGGCAGGTAAGGCCCCGGCCCGAGGGAACGGTCAACCCCTCCATGAAGACGGGGCAATGGGAGGTAGTGGCAGAGGACTTCCTTCTGCTGTCCCCTTCCGCCCCTCTTCCCTTCGAAATCTCCGGGGGCACCGACAAGGTGGAGGAGAATCTTCGCCTTCACCACCGGTATCTGGACCTCCGGCGGGATAAAATGCAGCATAACCTGAGGATCAGGCACAAAGTGGCCATGTTCACCAGAAACTACCTCTCCGACAGAGGATTTCTTGAGGTGGAGACTCCGGCCCTCACCCTGTCCACGCCGGAGGGCGCCAGGGACTACCTCGTCCCCAGCAGGGTCAACCCCGGCTCCTTCTACGCCCTGCCCCAGTCACCCCAGATCTTCAAGCAGATCCTGATGATAAGCGGCTTTGACCGCTACTTT
>JBMNVK010000052.1:0-17143 GCA_050946755.1 Aminivibrio sp.
CTTAGGCGGTACAAAAGTACCTTTTACCTCCCGGCGTACGGGGTATTAGCAGCCGTTTCCAGCTGTTGTCCCCCACCAAAGGGAAGATTCTCATGCATTACTCACCCGTTCGCTACTGTGTCTGCCCAAAGCAAGCTCCAAACAGACACCGTTCAACTTGCATGTGTTAAGCACGCCGCCAGCGTTCGTCCTGAGCCAGGATCAAACTCTCAAAATATATCTCAGGAAACTCGCATGCGTCTTTATGCACTGTATTCTTTTTTCAAAGTCCGGCGCTGCTCATAGGAGCAACGGCGAAGAATATACCATGGACTCGCGGGTTTGACAAGTCCTTTTTTTAAATTTGATAAAAAAACTTTTCCGCCGATGATATAATCAGGCTGCAAGTTATGCTGCTATGATCATTAACGCCCCTAAGGGCTTTTTTATTTTATCAAGGAGGAAGTAAATGGCACGAGTACCCGCCCCCCGCAAAAAGGCTCCGAAAAAAAAGAAGAGATCCCTGCTGAAATCTCTGCTGCTGTTTTTATTTTTCCTGCTGCTGCTTGCGGGCGCCGGCATATCTGTATTTGTGGCCCTCTACCTGCAGGATATTTCAAGGGATCTCCCCACTGCCACGGAGATGCTTGCCCACAAGGCAAACGTGGCGAGCGTCATTTACGACCGTACGGGAGAACCGGTGGCCAGGCTTTTTACTGAGAACAGGCAGCCTGTGGAACTTCGGAAAATTTCGCCCTGGATAATAAAAGCAACTCTGGCGGCAGAGGACTCTTCCTTTTACCAGCACGGGGGAATAAGATTTCTCTCCATCGGAAGAGCATTTATCGAAAACCTGACAAGCAGAGGGGTAAAGCAGGGAGGCAGCACCATAACCCAGCAGCTTGCCCGCAATCTGTTTTTGACCCAGGAGCGAACCCTGGAGCGCAAGGCAAAGGAAATAATTCTGTCCATCCGCATGGAGCAGCTGTTCTCAAAGGACAGAATTATGGAGATGTATCTCAACGCCATCTACTTCGGTCACGGCGCCTGGGGCGTGGATACGGCGGCCCGGACCTATTTTGGCAAACCTTCTTCAGATATCACCCTGTCCGAGGCGGCTATTCTGGCCGGACTTATTGCAGCCCCGGGCAGGTACAGCCCCCTCTCCAATATGGAGAATTCAAAGCGAAGGCAGAAGTACGTCCTCGACAGGCTTCTCACCCTGGGATGGATCAGCGAAAGAGAGCGGGACGAGGCCTATAAGGAAGAGCTTGTATTTAAGCACGTGCCCAATAAGGTTCAGGAGTTCAATAAAGCCCCCTATTTCGTGGCCCATCTGCTGTTCAATGAGCTTTTGCCCCGGTACGGCCCCGACCTGGTCTACTCCGGAGGTATGGAGATATATACCACCCTGGATCTGAAGATGCAGGAGGCTGCGGAAAAGGCCATGGAGGGACTGAAAAGCCAGGGGGCCATTGTAGGGATGGACCCGGAGACAGGGGAAGTCCTGGCCATGGTAGGAGGGCACGACTTTTCGGTCAGCAAGTTCAACAGGGCCACCCAGGCCTTCAGACAGCCCGGATCAGGATTCAAGCCCGTAGTATATGCAGCCGCTTTTGAGGCGGGGCTGCTTCCCACAGACCACTTTCTTGACGCCAGGATTGAATACGACAAAAAGGGGCCAGGGATGAGCGTGTGGGCGCCGGATAATTACGACGGCAAATTCCGGGGGGAGGTAACCCTGGAGTACGCCCTCATCCACTCGCTTAACACTGTTGCAGTGCGCCTCATAGACTACGTGGGGGCAAAGAACATTCTGTCCGTCACCCGCAATCTGGGGATCACATCCCCTCACGTTCCCGCTGACCTCTCTCTTGCCCTGGGCTCGGCCAGCATTACTCCCCTGGAGATGACCGTTGCCTTTTCCGCCTTCGCCAATAACGGCATGGCAGTGACGCCCCTCATGATCCGGGAGGTGCGTTCCGGAAACGGCGATGTAATGGAGCGCAGAAGTCCCGTAGCCATCAGAGGCATCTCCGCCGAGACCGCCATCACGGTAAGATCCATGCTTGTCGACGTTGTAAGGGCAGGGACGGGCTCAAGGGCCCAGATCAAGGACAGGGAGACCTTTGGCAAGACGGGCACCACCAACGAGTACAGCGATGCATGGTTTCTTGGAGGTGTGCCGGGGCTTACGGCGGTCGTCTATGCGGGCAATGACGATCACAAGCCCCTTGCAAAAAAAGGCGCTACAGGGGGAGTGGTGGCCGCCCCGGTGTGGAAGGCCTTTGTGGAAGAGGCCGTCAAGGGCCGGGATATGCCTCTGAAGTTCGAAATCCCCGCCGAGGCTAATGTGGAGGCGGTAAAAATATGCAGGACGTCCGGCTTCCTGGCCATTCCGGGGTGTTCTTCAGTCATCATACAGGTTGCAAAGGGTCTTGCCCCAACGACCGAATGCCCCATTCACGGAGGGGATATGTACGCCAGCTCCCTGGATCCCAACGCTCCCCGTCTTATCCTCGTTCATGAGGACAGCGAGATCTACTCCTCCTCAGGCCTCTACGCCGACAGCGGATTTTATGGCAGCGGGCTTCCCGAGGATACAGGACCTCCGGTAAAGGTAAGTATGCCGGAGGGGCCCTCCAAAGCGGTGGCCCCTCTCGATCTGGACTATAAAGATCCGAACCCTGCCGACTCAGTAGAGGAGAAATACCAGAAACTGCTAAAGCAGTACGGGATTACGGATTGACAAACGCCGGCTTTCCCGGCTATAAAGAGAGGGGCCCTGATGGGCCCCTCTCTTTTCGGCGCAAAGTTATTAACTGAGGGTCCCCATGGCCGCATGAGCGGCGGAGATCCTTGCCACAGGCACTCTGAAGGGCGAGCAGCTTACGTAGTCGAGGCCTGCCTTATGGCAGAAGGCAATGCTGGCGGGGTTGCCGCCGTGTTCGCCGCAGATGCCTATGGACAGCTCGGGGTCCACCTTGCGTCCCTTTTCAACGGCAATATCCATCAGAACCCCAACTCCCTCCCTGTCCAGCTCATGGAAGGGGTTGACGGGCAGAACGCCCTTGTCCTCATAGTGGCCGAGGAACTTACCCTCCGCATCGTCCCGGGAAAAGCCGAAGGCAGTCTGGGTGAGGTCGTTGGTTCCAAAGCTGAAGAACTCCGCATGCCTGGCGATGTCATCGGCAACGAAGGCGGCCCTTGGGATTTCAATCATGGTGCCCACCTTGTAGCTGAATGTCTTTCCTGATTTCTCCATGTATTCTTTGGCGATATTGTCTATCTGCTCTCTGAAGAATTCCATCTCCGTCTCAAGGCCGACCAGGGGAACCATTATCTCGGGGTAGATATCCACTCCCTCATCCACAAGATCAAGCACTGCCTCGAAGATAGCGCTGGCCTGCATGGCGGGGATTTCCGGATAGACTATGCCCAGGCGGCACCCCCTGAAGCCCAGCATGGGGTTGGCCTCCTTCAGGGACTCAACTTTAGCCATAACCTTTCTGACTCTGTCCGCTTCCGCCGAGGAGCCTTTCCCTGCTGCCTCAAGGGCCTTAAGCTCTTCTTCCAGATCCCTCTCCTTAGGCATAAATTCGTGGAGGGGCGGGTCGAGAAGGCGGATAATAACGGGCAGGCCGTGCATTTCTTTGAGGATGCTGTAGAAGTCCTGCTTCTGCATTACCTTGAGCTCTTCAAGGGCTTTGGCCCTCTCTTCATGGCCGTCGGCAACCACAAGGCGCTGCATGACGGGAAGCCTGTCGGCCGCCATGAACATATGCTCCGTCCGGCAGAGACCTATGCCCTTTGCCCCGAAGGATCTGGCCCGTTTGGCGTCCTCCCCGGTATCGGCATTGGCCCAAACTTCGAGCCGGGCGTACTCGTCGGACCAGGAGAGAACTTTTTCAAAGTCCTCGCTGAAGGAAGCCTCGATAAGGGGCGCTCCTCCGATGAGAACCCGGCCGCTGCTGCCGTCCACGGTTACGATGTCGCCCTTCTTTATGACTTTATCGCCGCTTGTTATAGTCTCACTGTTAAGATCGATGGTAATATCCTCGCACCCGCTGACGCAGGGTTTGCCGAGGCCCCGAGCCACAACCGCGGCATGGCTCGTCATGCCTCCCCGGCTCGTGACGATGGCTTCGGCGGCGAAGAGGCCGTGAATGTCGTCCGGGTTGGTCTCGGGACGGGCAAGGACAACCTTCTGGCCGTCCTTTGTCATTTCAACGGCATCATCAGCATCGAAGCAGACCACTCCCACTCCGGCGCCGGGAGAGGCGGGAAGGCCCTTGGCAAGCACTTCGTTGTCGGCGCTGGGGTCTACCTGCCTGTGAAGAAGCATCTCCACCTGATCGGGGGTAACTCTGCTGACGGCGGTCTTTCTGTCGATCAGCCCTTCGCTCTCCATATCCACGGCAATCTTTACGGAGGCTCCGGCGGAGCGCTTGCCGCTTCTGGTCTGGAGGATGTAGAGCTTGCCCCGCTCTATGGTGAACTCGATATCCTGCATGTCTTTGTAGGCCTTTTCGAGGTTGGTGGTAATTTCGAAGAGTTCGTCGTAGATCCCGGGCATTGTGTCCTTAAGCTGCTCGATGGGAAGGGGGGTTCTGATGCCCGCCACCACGTCCTCACCCTGGGCGTTGATCAGGAATTCGCCGTAAAGCTCCTTTGTCCCGTCGGAGGGGTTGCGGGTGAAGCAGACCCCTGTGCCGCAGTCGTCGCCAAGGTTTCCGTATACCATGCCCATTATGTTCACAGCTGTCCCCAGATCATCCGGAATCCTGTGAAGCCTTCTGTAGGTTACCGCTCTTGGGTTGCCCCAGCTTTTGAATACGGCAATAATGGAGTTTCTCAGCTGCTGCCATGGATCCACAGGGAAGTCAAAGCCGGCGGCATCTTTAAAGATCTCCTTGAATCTGGCCACGACTTCTTCCATTTCCTTCTCAGGGATCTCATTGTCAAAATTCACGGATAGGCGGGTTTTGGTCTCCTCAAGCACTTCCTCGTAGACATCCCCGGAGACTCCGTGAACCACGTCCCCATACATCTGGATAAACCGGCGATAGCTGTCCAGGGCAAATCTCCTGTCCTTAGAGGCTTTGGCCAGAGACTCCACCGACTCATCGTTGAGCCCCAGGTTGAGCACCGTGTCCATCATTCCCGGCATGGATACGGGAGCGCCGGACCGGACCGATACCAGCAGGGGATTCTCTCCGGAGCCAAAGGTCTTGTCCGAGTCCTTTTCCAGCTCCGCCACAGCTGCCTCTACGTCACTCCAGATGGAGTCGAGAAATTTCTCATCCTTGCCGAATTCAAGGCAGGCGTGGGTGGTAATTACAAATCCTCCGGGCACGGGAAGTCCGTACTGGACCATCTGGGCCAGGTTGGCTCCTTTGCCGCCGAGGATATCCTTCATTCCGGCATTGCCCTCTTTAAAGCTGTAGACGTACTTCTCTGCGTTCATTTCTATACAGCACCTCCGTAAAGTGAGTAAAATTTCAAACATCGGGCCCCGGCTTTCATCCCGAAGGGGGCTTCCGGGCATAACGAAAAAACCGGAAAATCCAATTATACCTGAAATTTTGACCAATTCCCAGTCCGCAGGAATTGCGCCCCTTTTCCCAGGAGCATTTGCAGGCGACCTTACTCAGCGGTGCCTTGAGGGTTCGAGCACATCCTTGTCCTTAAGAAACCCCAGGATCATCCGGGCGGTCTCCTCCACAGCCAGGTCGGTGATATCGAATACAGGAGCGCCCAGAGCTTTCATGTAATCCGCAGCGTACTGCAGCTCCCGGTCGATCCTCTCGCGACTGCTGTAGGCGCTGGCAGAGGGTTCCAGACCCAGAAGCTTGAGCCTTTCCCTGCGGACTTTCATAAGCCTTTCTGGACATAGGGAGATGCCTATGATCCTGGAAGAATCCAGATTTTTGAGCTCAGCCGGGGGATCCGTCTCGGGTATGAGCGGAATATTGGCGGCCTTATAGCCTTCCCAGGCGATGTGGAGGGAAAGAGGAGTCTTTCCGGTCCTTGAAACGCCCAGGATGATAAGATCCGCCTCGGGAAGAAACTCCGCTCCCTTGCCGTCGTCACACTTCATGGCAAATTCCACGGCCTGCAGTTTTTTCAGGTAGTTTTCGTCCCCCATATCGCCCGTCCCCTTCTGGACCACCCGAAATTCACGCCCCCTTCAGCATACCCAGGTCCCCTACCTTCAGGAAGAGAGAGTTGCACAGAGCCAGCAGGGCGATCCTGTTTGCCTTTATTTTTTCGTCTTTGTCCATCACAAGCACATCATCAAAAAAGGCTGAGACGGGAGGGGAAAGCTCTGCCAAAATTTCGGCAAGACCGCTCCAGTCCTGCTCTTCCAGCGCTTTCTCCACAAGGGGAAGTACCCTCTGAACTTCGCCGTAGAGGGTCTTTTCCTCTTCTTTGACGAAGAGGGAGGGATCCGGCTCCCCCTTCTCATCCTCGCTTTTGGCCAGTATATTTCTTACCCTTACCGCAGATGTAACAAGGCTGGTGAACCAGTCTTCTCCCTGATGTCTTGAAAAGACCTCAAGAAACCGGATGACCTGCAGAGGCCTTCCCCCGGTCACTGAGAGGGCAAGGGCGGCGGACTCATGGCCGTAGCCCCTCTCCTTGACCTGCATCAGAAGGCGCTGGGACAGGAAGGAGAAGACCTTCTCCCCCACCTCCTCATCCACGGAGAGGAGTTCCATGCACCGGGCCACGAGCCAGGATATGTCTACATCCAGCCCCAGCCCCCAGATGATTTCATTAATGCACCTGGCCGCCCTCCGAAGGCCGTAGGGGTCCTGGGAGCCCGTAGGGTCAAGGCCGGCCTTATGGCTGCTTACGATGATATAAATTCTCTCCGCCAGGCCTAGAATTGCCCCCGGAACATCCCCCGGAAGAGCGCCGCCGGCAGCCCGGGGCAGGTACTGGTCGGAGAGCGCCTTTGCTACCCTCTCGGGCTCGCCGTTTTTCAGGGCATACTCCCTGCCCATAATTCCCTGAAGATCGGGAAATTCGTACACCATATTTGTAACAAGATCCGCCTTGGACAGGTAGGCAGCCCTGTCCACCGCCGGGACCAGATCCTCAAGCCCCATCTGTCGGCACAGAAGGACGGCCAGCTCCCTGGTGCACATGACTTTATCGTGAAGGGACCCCAGCTTTTCCTGATATACAATATTTTTAAGCCTTTCCACATTGGAGGCCAGGGGCACTTTAAGATCCTCCGACCAGAAAAAGGCGGCATCCTCAAGCCGGGCCTTCAGCACCCGCTCATTGCCCTCTCTGACCACCGTCATGTTGGACACAAGGTTATTGCTTACTCCTACAAAAAAGGGCAGCAGCTTTTCATTTTCCCCCCGGACGGAGAAGTATTTCTGGTTTTTCTTCATGGAGGTGGCAAGAACTTCCTCGGGCATTCCGAGATATTTTTCGTCAAAGGACCCGAAGAAAGGCACCGGGTACTCCACCAGGTAGAGGTTTTCATTGACTATCTCCGGGTCCAGCTCAACTACGCCCTCAAGCTCGTTCTCCAGGGCTGATATTCCGGAGAGCATTTTTTTGCGCCTCTCCTCCTGGTCAAGAATTACATAGTTGTCCCGCAGACTGTTCATAAAATCAGCCGCATCATTTATGGTGATGGTCTTTGTCCCTAAAAAGCGATGTCCCGATGTGGTCCGGCCGCTCTTTATGCCGCCGTACTCAAAGGGTATGACCTTGTCCTCTGCCATGGCAAAGATCCATCTTATGGGCCTGGAGAATCTTACGGCAGGGTCGGCCCAGTACATGTTTTTTGGGAAGACCAGCTTGCGGATCAGGGCGGGAAACAGGACCGGCAGAATTTTCAGGGCGGGGCTTCCGGGCTCCGAGACTTCAGCGCAGGTGTACCGCACTCCGTCCACTTCCATGGGAGTCAGCTGCTCCACCGATACTCCCCTGCTCCGGGCGAAGCCGTGGGCTGCCCTGGTGGGGTTGCCGGCTGCATCAAAGGCCGCATTCCAGGCAGGGCCTCTGAAGGTGTTTACCAGGTCTTTTTGCTTTTCCTCCATGCCCCGGGCCATCAGAACTATCCTTCTGGGCGTGGCAAAGACGGAGAGGGTTTCAAATCCGATTCTGGACGCCTCAAGATCCTCCCGGGCGACTTTTTCCAGCGTTTCAAGGATGTCCGGCAGGAAGCGGGAGGGCATCTCTTCCGTTCCAATTTCCAGCACTACATTTTTTATCGTCACGGCGTTCACCTCCCGAATTTTCCCGCCAGGGGGTAGTTCATGGCTTTTCTCTGGGCGGCGTAGGCCGCGCAGCACTTTCCGGCCAGGGTTCTTATTCTCCCGATATAACCTGTCCGCTCTGTGACGCTTATGGCGTTCCGGGCATCCAGAAGATTGAATACGTGGGAGCACTTAAGGACGTAGTCGTAGGCGGGCAGTACCAGCCCCTTCTCCATAGTGCGGGCCGCCTCCCCCTCAAACATGCCGAAGAGCTGAAAGAGCATAGCTGTATCAGCAGTTTCAAAGTTGTAGCCGGAAAACTCCACCTCGCCCCTGTGGTGCACGTCCCCATACCTGACATCCCCGGCCCACTTCAGATCGTAGACGTTGTCCACCTTCTGCACAAACATGGCGATCCGCTCGAGGCCGTAGGTTATCTCGGCGGGGACGAGGTCCATGTCCAGGCCGCCCACCTGCTGGAAGTAGGTGAACTGGGTGACCTCCATGCCGTCCAGCCAAACCTCCCAACCCAGCCCCCAGGCGCCTACGGTGGGCGACTCCCAGTCGTCCTCCACGAAGCGGATATCGTGGGCGGCCGGCTCTATGCCCAAAGCAGCCAGGCTGCGGATATAGATATCCACAATATCTGCCGGTGCAGGCTTTATGATCACCTGGTACTGGTAGTAGTGCTGCATCCTGTTGGGATTTTCCCCGTACCTGCCGTCGGCAGGGCGCCGGGAAGGCTCCACATAGGCCACCTTCCACGGTTCGGGGCCAAGCACCCGAAGGCTGGTGGCGGGATTCATAGTGCCCGCTCCCACCTCTATATCGTAAGGCTGCTGAATCACACAGCCCTGATCCGCCCAGAACCGCTCCAGACGGAAGATTATCTCCTGAAAATCCACTCCTGATCCCCCCCAAAAAGTTGGAAAAGCATAAAAACGGCTATTTTACAGATTCAAAAAGGGCCTTCATTCTTTCGTTTCCATCCCTCCAAAACCTTCTTTCCTCCGGAGAAGGAGGAAAGTCCCGCCTGAAGGCCTCCAGGGAACATTCCGCCGCAGCGATCATCCTTCTCCTGCGGCTGTCATCAAGCAGGGCTCCCCGGCTGCTGCCTGCACATTTGCTGCACTGGAGCCCCTCTGCGCTCCAGAAGGCATCCTCCAGGGCTATGCCGCAGGATAGGCATCGGTCAAGGGATGGCGCAAGGCCCCAGGCCTCCAGCCACCGGCGCAGGAAGCGCCACTCCGCAGCGCCCCGGTCCGCCCCGTCTCTTATAAGGGCGGAACACCAGTAAAAGATGGGCACCAGGTCGTCGCAGGCCAACCCCGGCGCCAGGTGGCGGCACAGAAGACGATCCCACTCCAGGAGAGTCCGGAGGCCCTCCGCTGAAGATCTAAGGGACCAGAAATCTTCCCTGACGTCCACCGATTTAAGATAAAACTTCCGGGCTCCTTTGTAAAGATTGAAAACACCCCAGGTAAGGGGCTCTGTCCCTCCCCCGAACCGGATCCTTCCCTTCCCCGCCCCGGGGGCCGATACCCACAGGGGGCCCGTACCCTTTAAAAGGAGATAGAGGGATACATTGCCCTCTGAACTTACCTCCCGACGCAGCACGACGCCTGAATGGCGGGTGAAACCCTGGGGAAGGGAGTCGTTCACGGGGAAAACTCTTTAATACCCAGCATCCGCAGATCCCTCTCGGACCTGCGCCAGTCGGGACGGACCTTGATCCACAGGTCAAGATAGACCTTGTGGCCTGTAAGGGCCTCAATATCAAGCCTGGCCAGCCTTCCCGCCTCCCGGATCCTTGCACCCTTATCTCCGATTATGATCCTTCGCTGCCCCTCCCGCTCCACATAGATGGTAGCCCTGATGAAGAGGACGTCCCGCTCCGGGTACTCATCGGGGCTCTTGTACTCTTCTATATCCACCGCAGCGCTGTGGGGGACCTCTTCATGGGTAAGCCGCAGAAGTTTTTCCCGTATAATCTCGGCGGCAATAAACTTTTCAGGCCGGTCCACCACAATATCCTCATCATAAATCGGAGGCCCCTCAGGAAGGTGGCGGGCAATAAGAGAGAGCAGCCCGGGGATGCCTTCCCCCGTCCTGGCAGACACTGCCGCCGTACCGGAGAGAGGAATTCTCTCTGAGTAGAGGGATATTGCCCGGGATGCGGAGTTTTTCGCCCCGTCGCACTTGTTGACCACCAGCAGTACGGGCAGAGCCGCTTTTTCAAGACGGGCCCCTATCTCCTCGTCCTCAGGACTCATATCCCTGTCTCCTGCCTCCACCACGTAGCAGACCACGTCTCCCTCTTCCAGGGAGCCGGCGGCAGCCTCCACAAGAGCTCTGCCCAGGGCGTGCTTCGGCAGATGGATCCCCGGAGTATCGATAAAGACTACCTGGAATCCGTCGCCGTTATAGATGCACCTTATGTTGTTTCTGGTCGTCTGGGGTTTGTCTGAGACTATGGAGGCCTTGTACTCTACGATGCGGTTTACAAGAGTGGATTTACCCACATTGGGGCGGCCGGCAAGGATTGCCACGCCGGATCGGAAGGGCGCTTTCATTTTCAGAGGTCTCCTCCGGCGCTAAGAATGAAAGGGGCGGGGAAGAGAAATTTAAGGCTTAAAACAGCTGCCTCCCGGCCCTCCCGAAGCACTATAAGAAGGTCCGGATTGAATTCCGCCAAAAACTGCCTGCAGGCCCCGCAGGGCAGGCAGGGCTCTCCCTGTCTGCCGGCAACAGCGATGGCCAGCGGCTTTGTAAAGCCTCCGGCGATCATGGCTCCGGCGGCATTTCGCTCAGCGCACATGGAGAGGCTGTAGGATCCGTTTTCTATATTGCATCCCGTGAAAAACGAGGCGCTCCCCTCTGCATAGATAGCGGCTCCTACGCTGAACCGGGAGTAGGGGGCGTAGGCCCTGCTGCGGGCCTCTTCTGCCGCCTGCAGAAGTTTTTCCGGGGAGGGATATTTTTCAGGCCAGGGGGCCCTGAAGGGGGCAAGGGCCGGCGATTTTGTCATTCATCTTCCTCCTCTTCCTCAGGTTCATCTTCAAGGAGCCTGAGCCTCAGGAGCTTTATCCGGTGATCCTCCACCTCCAGGACCTCAATCTCCCAAATTTTGCCCTCCGGCCGGGATGTGTAGTAAATCTTTTCTCCGGGGGAGGGGAAGTCGCCGGAAATGGAAAGGACCAGGCCGCCGAGGCTTTCGGCGTCCTCCGATTCAAAGGAAGAGCCAAGGATCTCGCTTAAGTCCTCCAGGCCAAGGTGTCCCTGCACCAGGCAGGATCCGTCCTCCTCCTGCAGAAGGGTGGGCTTCTCCTTGTCGTACTCGTCCTGGATCTCTCCCACTATCTCCTCAAGTAGATCCTCCAGGGTGGCTATGCCCGCCACCCCTCCGTATTCATCCACCACGATGGCCATATGGATATGCCTTCCCTTCATGGTGTTGAAAAGTTCCACCACCCTCATGCTTTCCGGTACAAAAAGAGCCTGTCTCATGATGGTGGATACGGGCAGGGAGAGATTTCCCTCCAGAAGGCTGGGGATGGTATCTTTTACATAAAGGATGCCGGCAATGTCATCCCTGCTTTCATCGTAGACGGGGACCCGGCTGTGGCCATGCTCAAGAAAGATATCCATGGCCTCTGACAGGGTGGCCTCCGATGAGACGGCGTCCATGTCCGTCCTCGGGACCATTATTTCGTAGACTCTTGTCTCCTCAAAGGAGATGATTCCATGGATCATCTTCCGTTCGACTTCCTCAAGGGCCCCTGATTCCCCCCCGATGGCCACCATCTGCTCAAACTCCTCCCTGGTTACAAAGGGGTGTCTTGCCTGGAGGTCCACCTTGAAAATTACGCCCATTATTCTCACCGTATGAAGCATCAGCCATACAAAGGGGGCAAAAAGAATATCCAGCAGCCTCAGGACCGGCAGGGAAAAGGCCAGCAGGGTATCGGGCCGGACTACTGCCACGCACTTGGGAAAAACTTCCCCGAAGATAACTATAAGGACGCTCATTACAATAACGGCTGCCAAAATGCCGCTCTGCCCCAGGAGGGCTATGGCAAAGGAGGTGCCCACCGCGCTTGCCGCCACATTAACCAGGTTATTGGCGATCAGGACTATGGTGAGGACTCTCTGCACATCCCTGAGAAACCAGTTGAAGAACCTCTTCTGGTAGGGATACTTTTCCATCAGGGCCAGAATTTTGCCCCTTCCGGAGGCGGTTATGGCCGTCTCAGAGGCACTGAAGAATGCGCTCAGGGCCAGGAGTACGATGAGGGACAAAAGGGCGCCGGTCAGAAGTCCGCTCAATTTGCTGTCCTCCCTGCGCCGGACCTTTCCAGCAGAGCCCGGCTCAGCCTCTCCTGATCCTCTTCCATAGCCCTTCTGTCCGAATCGGAGGCATGATCCCTGCCCAGCAGGTGCAAAAACCCGTGGGCGAGCATAAGGGCCGCCTCCTCCCGGAAGGTCCTGCAGGAGGGCAGATTATTCCTTACATAGGCCGGACAGATGACGATGTCTCCCAGGGGCAGGACCGGCATGCCGGCCTCAGGCGCAAACCGCCCCTCTTCCTCCCACAGAGGGAAGGACAGGACGTCCGTAGGTTCGTCAATGCCTCTGTAAAGCATATTCTGCTCCCTCATCTCCTCAGAGGAGAGAAAAGTTATGGAAATTTCCGCCTCGGGCGGCAGGGCTTCGGCAGGGACCAGCTCTTCAAGAGCTGCCGCAAAAACGTCCCCGGCGGCGGACAGAAGCTCATCCAGCAGGGCGCTACTTGCCGGGTCAGCATCCTCGCCGCTGTCGAGACGCAGGTTAACCTTCACTTGATTCTTCCTCCTGTTTATTCAGTTTCATTTCCTGCAGAACTTCGTCCTTTATCTCCTTTACTTTCCTCGTATGATACATGGACTGGAAAGCGTAAAGCAAGGTCCGCCTGATCTCCGTCAGATCCCGGAGGGTGAAGTCCACGTCGTCAAGCTGCCCTTCCGACATCTTGGAGTTCACCACTTCCTCAATTATTTTCTCAAGATCAGGCACTGTGGCGGCGGAGGCCCTGACCTCGGACCGCACGGCCGCCTCTACGGAGTCCACAAGCATAAGCAGCCCCGTCTCCCTTGTGCGGGGGCGGGGGCCCGGATAGCAGAACTGCTCCGGGGGGATGGCCATGCCAAGGCTCTTTGCCTTGCGGTAAAAGTAGGACAGACACGTGGTGCCGTGATGCTCTGCAATAAAAGCCCTTATCATCTCGGGCAGATGATACTCCTCGGCCAGCTCCAGACCGTCCCTGATGTGAGCTATGATCACCAGCGCGGACATGGAGGGCTTCAGTTCATCGTGTATATTTTCGTTGCCCATCTGATTTTCAACAAAAAATTGAGGGCGCCGGAGTTTGCCTATATCATGAAAGTAGGCCCCCGCCTTCAGGAGATTGGCGTTCATCCCCAGCTTGTCCGCAGCCGCCTCCGCCAGGGTGCCCAGCATCAGCGAATGATGATAGGTGCCCGGCGCCTCGATCTGCAGCTTTTTCAGAAGGGGGTTGGAGGGGTGGCTGAGCTCCATGAGCCTCAGGGGAGAGAGGACGTCAAAGGTATTCTCGAAGAGGGGAAGGAAGGCAATTACGAGAGAGCTCCACCCTGCGGTGCCTATGACTATATAAAGGATCAGGCCGGGGTATAAATCCAGGCCGAAGAGCCACCGGATCAAAAGCCCCACGGCGGCCTGAAGAAGGCCCAGGATGAAGAGCTGCCGCCACAGGTGCCCCCTGGAGTAGATGTCCCTGAACAGGAAGAAGCCCGCCAGGGCGCTGATCAGCCCCATAAGGGAGACGATAAGGACATGAAGGGCCGACAGGCCCGTTACTACAAGGGCGCCCAGAATGCTTCCCCCCATCACCACCGGCAGCGCAAGGCCTGCAGGAAGGGTGAGGAAGGCGCAGCCCGCAAGAAAGAGGCTGCCCATGCCCTGGACGTTGAACATGGACGACAGATACTCCACCATCCAGCTGAGGCCTACCACAAAGGAGAGGTAGAGCCAGGGTATATTCTGCCTGGCCAGGGGGCGGAAGGTGGTCTGAAGTCTTATCCACAGAGGCCAGAAGGGAATGGCCAAAAGGGCAAAGCAGATCTGCTTCCAGGGAAAGGTCACCTGGGAGTAGCCCTGGATTTTGAGTATGCCCGCCACCTGGGGGGTGATGGTCTGGCCCTTTTCGATAAGCACGTCCCCCGCCGCCACGGTCCGCTCCACAGGCTGGAGGGAGTCTGCCAGCTCATCCCTGAGGGTCTCGGTGAGGTCCTCATCCACCCTGGTGAGGGGCTGGAGTATGACATCCAGCACCTGGAAGATTACGTTGTTCTCCTCCATGGGAAGGGCCAGCTTTTCAATCTCCTTCCAGATGGACTCGGAAGTAGGCGTAAGGGGCTGGCTGTCGGATCCGGCGCTATGAAGAAAGACGTCGGCCACCCTGGCCCCGTCCGTCAGGATTTTCTTGCGCCCCTCCTCGGGTATGCTCTTCAGAAGGTCTGTGAGGCCCGGGTTGAGGGACAGAGGGGCCATGTCCCCTTTGGCCATGGCCTCTATCCTTACTATCAGCCTGTCCATGGCAGCGCCGTCCCGCACAAGCACTCCCGCCACCGTATCCCCCACTCTTGACCGGAGCACCTTGGTGCCCTCGTCATCAATGAAGCTCATGGGGTACAGGGCAAAGTACGACCGGGGGGAGGGCTCGCCGACCAAAAAGCCGTTTACCCTGTCGCTGATGGCCCACCGGACAAAAATTATGGAAAGGGCGAAGACAGCCAGGATGAGCACCCCGGACATGCGGAACACAGGATAGTGATCCCGCGCCAGGGCGCCCAACCCCTTTTTTCGCCCTCCGAAAATATTTCTATGAGATTCGTTCACGCTGCTGTTCATGTCTTTCATAGGCCTTTACTACCTTCTGGACAATTTCATGGCGAACCACGTCCAGGTGGGTCAGATAGTGAAAGGCTATTCCTTCAATTCCTTCCAGGATTTCCTTTACCTGTATTAGTCCCGACCGCTTGCCGGAGGGGAGGTCTATCTGGGTAATATCTCCCGTTATGACCGCCTTGGAGCCGAAGCCCAGCCTTGTGAGAAACATCTTCATCTGCTCGGGGGTGGTGTTTTGGGCCTCGTCCAGGATGATAAAGCTGTCGTTTAAGGTCCTGCCCCTCATGTAGGCCAGAGGGGCTATTTCAATGACCCCCTTGTCCACGTAGCGCAGAAACCTCTCAGGGGAGAGGAGATCGTAGAAGGCGTCGTAAAGAGGCCGCACATAGGGCTCCACCTTCTCCCTGAGGTCTCCCGGCAGGTAGCCCAGACTCTCCCCCGCCTCCACCGCAGGCCTGACAAGGACTATCCTGCTGATAGAGGAGGCCTTCAGCAGAGCCACGGCGTGACACACGGCCAGATAGGTCTTTCCAGTACCGGCGGGGCCTATGGCGAACACTATGTCGTTCTCCCGCACCGCCTTTAGATAGTCCCTCTGCCCCTCCGTCTTGGCCCTTATGGGTTTCCCCCGGGCGGTAGTGCATATGACCTCGGAGAAGAGGGGGGCAAGGTTTACAGATCCCTTTTCCGCCAGCATATCCATGGCGTAGCGCACATCGGCCAGGTGAATCCTGTTGCCCTTGCCCGTGATCCTGTGCAGCTGCTCAAGGAGGGAGTGGACCATCTCCACCACGGGGCCGTCCGGGCCGCGGACTGCGACCCGGTTTCCCCTCACTACCAGCCGTACCGGGTAGCGTTCCTCAATGGCACGAATGTTTTCGTCATCCCCACCTGTCAGGCGGGCCATGGAGTCTATATCGGAGAACTCCACCTCCCTGATGAATACTCCTTCTTCGGCCATATACCGCCCGCTGTCCTCCCTCACTATACGGGATAACCTGCCCCGTCCACCAGCTCTGCGAGGCCTACGTCAATCTTCATCTCCCTGGCGAACTTGTTCACCAGGAAGTCCTTGGCTACCGCCGGGAACAGGACATAGCTCAGCACGTCCTCCGGCTGGAGAATCCAGGGAGCCATGGCTGCTTGCGCCGCCTCAAGCTCAGGTTTGATATTCTCAGCGGGTCTGCAGGTAATGGGAGTTTCATTTCCTATGACCTTTTTCTGGATCTCGGGATCCAAGTCCCCCGGAGGGGTTCCGTACTGGCCGAGGAAGTAGCTGCGCACTTCCTTGGGAACCACCTTCCACCGCTCCCCAACCAGCACGTTAAGGGTCGCCTGGGTGCCCACTATCTGGCTGGTGGGCGTTACGAGGGGCGGGTAGCCCATCTCTTTTCTCACCTTGGGCACTTCATTAAGCACATCGGCCATTCTGTGGAGGGAGTTCTGCTCCCGCAGCTGGTTCACCAGGTTGGAGTACATGCCGCCGGGGATCTGGTACATGAGGACGTTGATGTCCACTCCTCCGAGATCGATGAAGATATCCTTATTCTCTTCCCTGACCCTTTTGAAGTGCTCAGCTATGGGGACGAGCTTTTCCAGCTCGATGCCCGTCTCGAAATCTCCGCCCTTCATGCCCGCCACCATGGACTCGATGGGGGGCTGGCTGGTGCCCTGGGCAAAGGGGGAGATGGCGCAGTCCACTACGTCAGCGCCCGCTTCCAGCCCGGCAAAGTAGGCCATGGAGGCCATGCCGCTTGTATAGTGGGAGTGAATCTGTATTGGCAGGTTCGTTTCCTTTTTAATCGTTCTTACCAGGGCGGCCGTCTCCACAGGGCTGATTATGCCCGCCATGTCCTTGATGCAGATGGAGTCCGCCCCCATGGATTTCATGTCCCTTGAAAGCTTGGCAAAGGCATCCAGGGAGTGGACCGGGGACAGGGTAAAGGAGAAGGACATCTGCAGATGGGCCCCTTCCTTCTTTATCTGGTCTGCCGCCACTTCCATGTTGCGAAGGT